>SAAX01000209.1 GCA_009929215.1 Deltaproteobacteria bacterium
TAGAAAAAAGTGCAAAAAAAGTTCGAATACGGTTTGCAAAGCCCTATGTGACCGCTGTACTGTATGGCTAGCTACGTGTTGGCTAGCCTCAATTGGGTGGGCGCAATGGTGGCGTCCAATGGGTACATCACAGCAAAGAGAAGGAAAAAAAGAATGAAAGACACATTCTACGATGTGAAGCTCCGCAAAAAGGTTGAGGCAGAGGTCACAGAAAAAGTCAAGTATGACAATGGTCGTCATGCCCTCAAGGCCAAAACCAAAGATGGCCGCAATCTGACCAAGTTTGTGAATGCTGAAGCCTATACCAAGGCCAACGTTGGTTGCTGCGGCAGCAAGCCCAGCGCCGGCTGCTGTGGTGCCAAAGCCGCCAGCAAGAAGAAGTAAACCACGACTGATTTTCAGTCTGTCAAAGGGGCCGCTCGCATGAGCGGCCCTTTTTTTGTTCAAGGGCTGTGCTACTGGGAAGCACTGGTGGCTGGCGCGGCACGGCGTCAGGCAAGTGTTAGCACGACGCCGTGCGGGTGTCGCGCTGCTGCTAAGGGGTGTTTTGCCGCGGTCCGGGGAAGAGTCCTGCGCCAGCGATGGGGTGGCACACCAAGATGGCCGGCGGCAGTTGACGGGGAGCATAGTAGCGCGAGATCATCTCGCGTTTGACGTTTTCGACGGCATCGCGTCTGGCCAGGATCATCATGCAGCCGCCCAGACCCGCGCCGGCCAGCTGGGCGCCATAGACGCCAGGGACGCTTTGCGCGATGTCCACCATTTCATCTATGGCGGCGAGGCTGCAGGCATAGGCTCCTGGCTGGTAGCGCAACTGGGCTGCCATGACCCGCTCGGGTTCGCCGCTGCTGAGGTCGTCCATGAGTCGGAGAAGACTGCTGTTGTCTACGGGTGACGAGTAAGGGCGCGCCACGCCGTTCTGGTCGAAGCTGACCACCCGATCGCCGTCATGGGAGCAGCGCATCAGGCGACCGATTTCGTCAACATCGCCTTTTCGGAGCAAATCGGCGTAAGTGCGTGAGCGTTCGGCTTCGGC
>SAAX01000210.1 GCA_009929215.1 Deltaproteobacteria bacterium
CGCCGCCGGCCATGATGATCTCCGGGGAGTAGGAGACGTAGCAAGGCTCGTGGTAGATAACCTCCTCGCCTCCTGTTTGTGAGTGCCAATGCGCTGTGCGTCCCTCAGGGCCAGTGGCTCTGCTACGTCACCCACACAGCCATGCACATGCCCGAAGCTCCAGAACGCCTGCCCCACGTGACCAGGACACCAGGTCTACATAGCTGCTGCCGTCCAGGCCATGAAGCTGCTGCTGCATGTAAGTGCGCAACCAAGTTCCCAACCCCACCCTCCCCACACAGGCTCGGGCAGGCAACAAGAGGGCCCTAGGGCAGATGGCCAGCCTGTTCATGTCACCTGCTGTGATGCTGGACTGGCCAAGAAACACGCAGCAACCCCTGGTGTGGTGGTGTGTCACTCACTGAGGATTCGGGATTCAGTGCACGCGACACGAGGCACCAGAGATTCTATCGTTTTTCTTGCTTTGAATGACGTAGCAGCAAAGCGAAAATGTATGCGCCGAGTTTACAAACCGAAAGGCAGGGTTTAAGCACCCCCTCTTGCAGCCATGTGATGCCACTACCTCAGCGTATACTTCCTCAGCGAAGGCGCAGGATACTATGCCAGGGATTTGGCGGTGGGGGGCATGCTGCTGCAGCAGTTGCCAGCCCACGGCTTGCACAAGCACGGCAAAGAATGCCGGCGTATGAGCAGGTGCGTGTTCAGGTACTGCAGGGGCGACAGCAGCAGAGGATAGAGAATGTACTCGTATTGGATAGGTTGTCCGCGAAACAGAAGCTCTCCTTTGCGGATGATCGAATGGGAAAGATGCAGGTAGAGCGCTTCGTCCGGCTGCACCACCGGCGTGGCTGTAGTGTACAAGGCAATCAAGGCGCGCAGCACGCCAAACAGCGCATACATCGCAAGGAGAACTTGCCAGGGCTTCAACCCGCGGATCCATCGGGGGACGCGGTGAAACCCGCCGGGAGAGATGCCCCTGCTGCCGGCACCGCTGTTTTGCATGTATTTGCCCCTCCTGTGTCACATAAACCC
>SAAX01000046.1 GCA_009929215.1 Deltaproteobacteria bacterium
GCAAATTCGCCCAACACCTCCCATCGCCTTCGCTTCGCTCTGGCGAGTTTAAGGAAGGCGACGCCACGACCTGCTTTTGATGGCGACTGTTGAAAGGCAGAAAAGCAAGAAATGCAAGGGGAAAGGGTGTGAGGGGCCGTGGATGGTAGAACGCGGAAAAAATCTAACTGCGGATGGAAATGCGAAAAATTGGGCGTAGTTAGTTATGGGGTGACTTGCTAAGGAAACAGAGGAGAAGGGCAGCAAATTTTGGCGTTAGAGAATAGCTCGGAGATGTTTTTTAACCGTCAAAAGTCACTGCGGTAGTAGGCTGAAGCGGACTTTCATCCAAAGTGGAAGCGAACTCTGGCATTTACGCGTCGCGGAGGGAGATCACCTGAGCGAGCGTAGCGAGTGAGGGAAGCTCCCGCAGCACAAGACGCGTGCCCTCGCCACGCTACGGAAATTGAAAGCTCTCTTAGGGGGTGCTTCGGGGGGATGCAAGGGGGGCCGCGAAGGGGGCGAAGCCCCATAACCGGCCCCGCCTTGCTGCGCGCCGCGCAGGCGTCCCAAACTTCGCCGGACGGCGATATCTCATGCCCGCAGGGCAGCAAAACCAGATGCTTCACCAGCGCCGAGAGGCGAAACCGCGCGCGAATGGGCTAGAAGAGTCTGCCCCATTCCAATAATTTATTTATAAACAAATATTGACATTATGGTTTTAAGGCATAGTTCTTTGCCTAAGCCCAACCACGGCTGCCCTCGTCTGGCAGCAACCCCAACAAAGGAGAAATCCCATGCCTGACAAATACCCCTGCCCCAACGAAAAATGTGACATGGTGTACCTGATTGAACAAGTTGCCTGCCCGACGCGCGACAAGGATAAAATCGTGTGCAGCAAATGTGGCACAGAAATTATCAGCTGGAACGGCGGCGTGATGTATATTGAGAGAGGAACAACAACGAAATAAGGCTACAATGCCCAACATCTGCATCTAGGGGGCTTGCAAACATAACATTGCTTGCAGTTAAGCGCCATCCAGCGGCGCAGCCCCCTAGTTCAAAACGGTCGGAGTATCCGTCGCCACCAGACTGGCCGGATGACGCAGCAGCAAGAGCTCAAGCTCTTCAAGCAGTGCCTTGCAGCCGTCGCCTTTTTTGGCGGATATGGTCAACGCATGCGGAAAGGCATCGGCAAGTTCCGCACGGGCCGGGGCTTCCAGCTGATCCCATTTGTTCAGAATCATGAGCCTTGGCATGCGGTCCAGTTCCATTTCGGCCAGTATTGTCTCCACCGCGCTTATCTGCTGCAAAAGATCGGGATGCGAGGCATCGGCAACGTGCAGCAAAAGGTCTGCCGCTTCCAGTTCCTCAAGGGTGGCGCGAAAGGCGTCAAAGAGCTCCTTGGGCAGATTGCGGATAAAGCCCACGGTGTCGGCCATGATGATTTCTTTCTCTGCGGGAAAGCGCAGCCGCCGTGTGGTGGGGTCGAGCGTGGCGAAAAGCTTGTTTTCGGCCAGCACTTCGGAGCGGGTGAGCGTGTTGAGCAGGGTAGACTTGCCCGCATTGGTGTAGCCCACAAGGGCCGCCAGCGGAATGCCCTGCCGCGACCGGCGCGCGCGGGTAAACGAGCGCTGCCGCCGCAACTGGTCGAGCTCTTTGCGGATACGCGCCATGCGCTCGCGGATTTTGCGGCGGTCTGTCTCAAGCTTGGTTTCGCCGGGGCCGCGCCCGCCAATGCCGCCCATAAGGCGGTCCATAGCGCGATTTTTGCCCACAAGGCGGGGCTGCGTATAGCGCAGCTGGGCCAGCTCTACCTGCAACTTGCCCGCGCGGCTCACCGCATGCTGGGCAAAAATATCGAGAATCAGCTGGGTGCGGTCGATAACCTTGCGCTCGGTGATGTCGGCAAGGTTGTGCAACTGGGCGGGTGAAAGCTCGCCGTCAAATATCATCATGCCCGCGCGGCCTTGCAGGGCCAGCACCTCAAGCTCTGCCACCTTACCCTTGCCCATGATGAGGCGCGGGTTGATCTGCGCCACGCGCTGCACCATGCGCCCGGCCACGGTAAGGCCTGCGGTACGGGCCAGCTCGGCCAGTTCGTCGAGGTTGCGTTCCTGAATGATGCGGGGCTGCGTGCTTACAGAAACCAGCATGGCGCGGGGGGTGTCGTCCGCTTCGCGGGCGTCCTCCGCCTTGCGGGCCAGTTCTTCTTCAAGCGCTTCGGCAGTGGCCACAAACTGCGATTCGGTGTGGTCCCAGGGCTGCGGGTTGTCGAGATGGTAGGGCTGGCCGCCGGAAGGGGTGGGCAGCAGATGCGCCGCCTGCCACTGCACGGGTTCGCCCACCGGGTTAACGGTAAGGGCAACCACGGCATCCAGCCGCAAAAAGAGCATGTCCATCAGGTCTTCCTGGCTTATGCCGCCAGGGTTCAGGTGGGTGTGCAGCAGGCGCAGACCGCGCAGGCGTTCCTGCCCGCTGCGGCCACGCGGCAGCTCGGGAATCATGATGCTGCCCGCCTCACCCACAATAACCATCTGCACCCGGCCTTTGCGGTCGATGAGCAGGCCCACCTGTCGGCCAAGAGCGCGTGAAAGCAGAGAGAGCTCCCGCGCCTGATCAACGGTGTAGACCTCTGCCGCCGGAAACCGACGGTTGAACAACCGGGTGAGTGCTGCAAGCTGGCTCGGTTTGAGCCCCTGCACGTTGCCTTCTGGTTTAGGGATGGGATGCTCCTGCGGGAATCTGAATGTTGAACCGCACCCGCAGCCAGTGCTTCCCATACGGGTCAGGCTGCGGGTGCGTTGATGATTTGGTCTGGGGGTGTGCGCCTAAGGGCGCAGATACGAGGTGATCAGGGCGTCATAGCGCGATGTTGCCTCAAAGGCACGCGATGCCATGATCTGGCGGAATTCAAGCCCCACGGTGGTGTCTTTTTCCAGCTCTTCCATGGCGGCGGTGTACCACTGCGGCGAGGGCAGCACCAGGATGCTGTGGAAGTTTTTGGCAGCTGCGCGCAGCATGCAGGGGCCGCCGATGTCAATTTCTTCCACGGCCTGCTCAAGCGAAAGGTGGCGTTCCACCGCGCCCGCAAAGTCGTAAAGGTTGACGCACACAAGGTCAAAGGGGCGAATGCCCTTTTCGGCCAGGGTCTGCATGTGCTGGGGCTCGTCCTTGTTGGCAAGAATACCCGCGTGAATCTTGGGATGCAGGGTTTTGACCCGGCCACCCAGAATTTCGGGGAATCCTGTCACGGTGCTCACTGCGGTAACGGGCAGACCGGCCGCCTCAAGGGCCTTCTGTGTGCCGCCGGTAGAGATAAGCTCTACCCCCCGCGAGGTAAGAAACGTGGCAAACTCCACAAGGCCGCTCTTGTCCGTAACGCTCAAAATAGCGCGACGAATGGGCAAAATATCCATAAGCGACTCCTTGAAAAATGTCCCGGATAGGGTTTGGCGGCATACTTACGCCATGTTTTTAATAGCGCAAAAGCCCCATTTTGGCAATGCGTTGCGGGCAGATGGGTATTGCGGCCCCTTGCCCGTCTGCCGTGCTGCGGCTATGCTGCGGCAGGAGGAACTATGCAGCTCAAGCTTGTTTCATGGAATGTCAATGGTCTGCGTGCCGTGGCGGGCAAGCCCGAATGGCAGTGGTTTGCGCAAACCGACGCGCAGGTTGTCGCCTTGCAGGAAACCAAGGCCCACCCCGACCAGTTGAGTGAAGAAGTGCGCGAGCCGGAAGGCTGGGAATCGCACTGGTCGTGGAGCACGGTGAAAAAGGGCTATTCTGGAGTGGCGGTGTTCAGCAAGGTTCCTTCGCTCAATGCCAGCATAGAGCTGCCCCAGCCGGAATTTCAGGGCGAGGGGCGTTTGCTGCATCTGGAATATCCGCAGTTTCACTTTTTCAACGGCTATTTTCCCAACGGCGGCGCAGAAGAACTGGACGACAACGGCAAGCCTACGGGCCGTTTCAAGCGTGTGCCGTACAAGATGGGATTTTTCGAGGCTTTTTTGGCCTATGCGGAAGAGTGCCGCAAAAGCAAGCCCATTGTGGTGTGCGGCGATTTTAATATTGCCCACAGGCCCATTGATCTTGCGCGGCCCAAGCAGAATGAAAAATATACTGGCTATTTGCCCGAAGAACGCGCCTTTCTCGACCGCTTTACGGCCATGGGATATGTGGACACCTTCCGCCATGTGCACGGCGAGGCAGAAGGCAACTATTCGTGGTGGTCGTACAAGAGCCGCGCACGTGAAAAGAACGTGGGCTGGCGTATCGACTATTTTTTTGTGTCGCAGGAACTTGTGCCAGCGGTGCGCGATGCCTGGATAGAAAAGGACGTGTTTGGCTCGGACCACTGCCCCGTGGGGCTGTGCCTGGAATTTTAGGCCCGTTCAAATACGGTTAACGAATAATAGCCCGCCTCAAGCCGAGGGTGACGCATGAGCACTCTCGGTTTGAAGCGGGCTATTTTGATGCCCGTTAAGCACGACATCTGCAAAAAAGTTTTTAGTCCAGCAGGCCCAGCAAACGCGCCACGCGCTGTTCGTTCAGGCCGGTGTGCACCTGAATCAGATCCTGACTGTGTTGCACGGCTTCCTGCTCCACCTGGGCAAGGGCCTGACGCATTTCGTCAGAATTAAGCATGTGCGGGGTACCGGGAACCGTCTGTTCCAGAACCGGCGCAGCCGAAGTGCCAGCTTCGTCATCGGCGGGGGCAGCGGGGGCTGCCGGGGTGCTTTCGGCACGGTTTACGGGCAGCATAGAGTTGACCCTTTCCTGAAATGTGGGAAAAACCGGCCCCAGATCATTATTGCGAAAACGGAATTCCAGTTCCATTGGGCATCTCCTCAGGCTTGACGCGTGGCGTCATTGCACTCGCGCTAGTGGCGCGGCGGCCATGTGGAAAAATTGACCGCCTGTTGGTAATGCCCGGAATTATGCAAAAATCAGGCCGTTGGTTGGGGGAGGGCGCGGCCTTGCCCTTTATTCGAGAATTTTGACCAGCAGGCCGGGCGCAAGGCGCACCTGCCCGTCCACCACAATGCGGTCGCCCTCGGCTATTTCGCCGTCCAGCACGGTGCGGTCGCCGTGTTCAAGTAGGGGGCGCACCTTGCGGTAGCTGGCGCGGCTGTCTTTATCTATAATATATACATAGGATTCTTCGCGGCCAGACTGCACGGCCCTGGTGGGTACGGTGAGCGCCCTGGTCGCAATGCCCAGTGGCAGCTCAATCTGCACAAACTGACCCGGCCACAAACGGCGCTGGGCATTGGCAAAGGTTGCCCGCAAACGGATTGTGCCCGTGCGCGTGTCTACGGTATTGTCCACCAGGGTGAGAAGGCCGGTTTCGGGCTTGCCGCCCGCAGGCGTGGCCGCAACCTGCACGCTGGTCTGGGCCATTTGCTCCATAATCACAGGCAGGTGCACTTCTGGCACAGAAAAGCCCACATAGATGGGCGAGAGTGTGTCGATGTTGACAATAACCGTGGCGTCTGCGGCCTTGACCATGTTGCCCTTGTCTACGCTGAGCGCGCCCACGCGCCCGCTGATGGGGGCCACCACCGTGCAGTAGCTGAGGTCGAGGGCGGCGCTTTCCACACTGGCTTTGTCCGATTGCACGGTGGCGCGCAGGGCTGCGGCCTCGGTGGCGGTTTTTTCGTAGGCGTCGCGGCTTACATAGCCGCTGCCCACCAGCTTGCCGTAGCGGTTCATGTCGTCCAGCGCCTTGGCAAGCTGGGCCTGCGATTTGGCAAGCTGGCCTTTCTTTTCGCGCAGGGCTGCCTCAAAGGGTCGCGGATCAATGGTGATAAGCGGGTCGCCCTCGCGCACGTCCTGCCCTTCGGTAAAGTGAACTTGCTGTATCTCGCCGGTAACTCGGGGTTTTACGCCCACAGACGAGGACGCCCGCACATTGCCCACGGCGTGCAGCAGGCGCGGCACATCGGCGCGGCTTACGCTTTCAACCCGCACGGGGGCCGGAGGTGGTGTATTTTTTTTGCTGTCGTCTTGCGAGCAGCCCGCCAGAGAGAACAATAAAAACAGCGGCAAGAAAAGTTGCCGCAAGAAATGCTGCGAACATCGAGGAAGATGGGTATGGAATGCTTTCATTTGGCTCCCACCAGATAGATACACCCCTTGGCAGTCAGAGGTCGCAAGGGAAAACCTGAAGCAAGCCTTAGCCCGCGTCAAGAAATTAGTTAGGCATGCACCTAACAATCTGCGTTTGCCCCCTTTTTTGCAACGATTGACATTCGGCACGGTCACGGCATAATTACGCCGCATTTTTCAGGCAATCATCCGTTGCCGTTTTCTGAACGGCGGCAGCCTCGGCGGCCCGTATTCTGGGCTGAACCAACCATTATATATGCGCCAGCGGCGCTTCAGGAGCAGGAATTGGCAAAAAACCGCGCATTGCAGCAGTGGCGGGTGGAGGATTCCATCGAGCTTTACGGCATCCGTAATTGGGGTGCCGGGTATTTTGACGTGTCGGATGCGGGCGAGGTTGTGATTTGTCCGCAGGGGCCCAAGGGGCCGCAGGTTTCGATACCAGAGGTTATCGCCGGGCTCAAAGAGCGCGGCTACGATATGCCCGTGCTGTTGCGCGTGGAAAATATTCTGGATTCCCGTATTGCCAATATCCACGAATCGTTCCGCAAGGCAATCAAAAGTCTGAACTACACCGGCTCGTACCGGGGTGTTTTTCCCATCAAGGTTAATCAGCAGCAGCAGGTGGTGGAAAAAATAGCCCAGTTCGGCTCCACCTACCACCACGGGCTTGAGGTCGGCTCCAAGGCCGAGCTTATCGCCGCCGTGTCGCTCATGCGTGACCGCGAAGCCTGCATTATCTGCAATGGCTACAAGGACGAAGAATTCATCGACCTTGGCCTTCAGGCTTTGCGCCTTGGCTTTAACGTGCTGTTTGTGCTTGAAATGCCCAGCGAGCTGGAAGTTGTGCTTGAGCGCAGCAAGGCCCTTGGCGTGCGGCCCAACATTGGCGTGCGTGCCAAGCTGGCCGTTAAGGCCAGCGGCCACTGGACAGATTCTGGCGGCGAGCGTTCGACCTTTGGTCTGTCGCCCGCCCAGATCGTGGACGTGGTGGACACGCTCAAAGCCAACGACATGCTCGACTGCTTCAAGCTGCTACACTATCACCTTGGTTCGCAGGTTTCCAACATTCGCGACATCCGTACCGGCGTTATGGAAGGCGCACGCCTTTATGTGGGCCTGGTGGAAGAAGGCGCGCCCATGGGCTACCTTGACCTTGGCGGCGGTCTGGCTGTGGACTATGACGGTTCGCACACCAACTATGTTTCGTCGCGCAACTACACGCTCGACGAATACAGCGCCGACATTGTTGAGGCCATCATGAGTATTCTTGATGAGCAGAAAATTCCGCATCCGCATATTATTACGGAATCTGGCCGCGCTACGGTGGCCTACTATTCCGTGCTGCTCTTCAACGTGCTTGATGTGAGCATGGTGGAAGAAGTGCAGCTGCCCGACACCCTGCCCGAAGGCACGCCGGAGCCGGTGATAAACCTGCGCGAAACCCTTGCCAACATCACCCTGCGCAACTTGCAGGAATGTTATAACGACGCCATTTATTACCGCGATGAAATGCGCCAGCTCTTTTCGACCGGGCGCGTGAACCTGCGTCAGCGCACACTGGCAGAGCGGTTTTTCTGGGCCATCATCATGCGTATTGCCCAGGAAAAAACGCGGCTCAAAACGATTCCCCGCGACCTTGCGGATATCGACGTGAGCCTTGCCGACATTTATTACGGCAACTTCAGCGTGTTTCAGTCGCTGCCCGACTCTTGGGCCATTGATCAGCTGTTCCCGGTTATGCCCATCCATCGGCTTAAGGAATTTCCTGCGCGGCAGGGCATTATTTCTGACATTACCTGCGATTCTGATGGCCGTATTGACCATTTTATCGACCCGCAGGGCATGAAGCCCACGCTTGATCTGCATCCGCTGCGTGACGGCGAGGAATATTACCTCGGCGTGTTCCTGGTGGGTGCGTATCAGGAAACGCTGGGTGATCTGCATAATCTTATGGGCGACACCAACGTGGTTTCCATTCGTGTGCGGGATGACGGCAACTATGAGTATGTGCGCGAAATCAGGGGCGATTCTGTGGCGGATATTCTGAGCTATGTGGAATATGAGCCGCGTCGTATTCTGGAAGATCTGCGCAGCACGGCAGAGCAGGCAGTGAGGCAGGGGCGTATTTCGCCCAGCGACCGGTTTGCCATTATGCAGGTATTTGAAGACGGCTTGCGCGGGTACACCTATTTTGAACGGTAGGTGGAGCGTGCGGTAGCCGCTGTTTGAGATTTGGCATAGGGGAGGGGGTAGGGAGAAGTTTTGCGTTGATGGGGGCAAGAGCCTGTCAGCCGCATTTACACAAAACCGACTTTTCCGCCCTGAATGCGTCAGCGCCGGGATTTTGATGCTCACGTACTTGAGTACGCTGCGCTCAAAATTCCGGCGCTTCCTTTTCAGGCCGAAAAACGCGTATTTTGCAAATTCGCCCAACACCAGCCATCGCCTTCGCTTCGCTCTGGCGAGTTTAAGGAAGGCGACGCCACGACCAGCTTTTGATCATGACCGCTGAAAGGCAAAAATACAGAGAGCCGTAGTTGATGCAGTTTCTCAGCAGCGAAGTTTTTTGAGCAGTAATTTTGCCATGATTATTGGCTTAAGCGGACTTTCATCCAAAGCAAAAGTGGACTCTGGCATTTACGCGTCGCGGAGGGAGATCACCTGAACGAGCGTAGCGAGTGAAGGAAGCTCCCGCAGCATAAGACGCGTGCCCTCGCCACCCATCGGAAGTTGAAAATCCTTCTTAGGGGGTGCTCCGGGGGGAGTGCAGAGGGGGCCGAGGAGGGGCGCAGCCCCTAACAGGCCCCCTCTGCCCCTCGCCGGGGAGGCGAAAACGCACGCCGCGCAGGCGTCCCAAACCTCGCCGGAGGGTGAAAGGTCGTGCCCGTAGGGCAGATAAATGAATCAGTGGTCCTCTGGTTGTAAGGCGAAACCCCATGCCCGTAGGGCAGCAAGGACCAAAGGGACATCCCGCGCCAGGAAGGCGAAGCGCCCCCCGCCGCGCAGGCGTCCCAAACTTCGCCGGAAGGCGAAAACGCCGTGCCCGCAGGGCAGCAAAATCAAAAAATGATCGCACGCCGCGCAGGCGCGCAAAACCAACCCTACGCCTCCCAACACCTCACCCGCCACCCATGCCCCATCTCCTTCCACTGCGGAGCTTCCTGACGGCAAATATCCTTTGCCTTGGGGCAACGCGGATGAAAACGACAGCCAGCAGGCGGTGCAAGCGGGCTTGGCAACTCGCCTTCCAGTGCGGCAATGGGCTCGCCCCGGCGGCTGCCCGTGGGCATGGCTGCCATAAGCGCTTGAGTGTAGGGGTGGGCAGCGCCTTCAAAAAGGGCTTCTGTGGGGGCTTCTTCCACAATCTGGCCGAGATACATCACCATGATGTGGCGGCACAAAAAGCCCACCACGGCAAGATCGTGCGAGATAAAAAGATAGGCCGGGCCAAACTGCTCCTGCACTTCGCGCAGCAGGTTGAGCGTTTGGGCCTGAACCGAGGCATCAAGGGCAGAAACAGGCTCGTCGCACACAACCACATCGGGCCGGGTTATGAGCGCACGGGCCACGGCTATGCGTTGGCGCTGACCGCCAGAAAATTCGTGTGGATACCGATTGCCCATGCCGCCAAGGCCCACGGTTGCCAGCATGTTCTCGGCCTGGGCGCGGCGTTCGGTGCGGCTGACGCCGCGTGCGGCCAAGGGTTCGGCCACTGCGCTGCCCACAGAAAGACGCGGATTAAGGGAAGAGAAAGGATCCTGAAAAATCATCTGGATGCGTCCGGCGGCCCAACTGTCGGCCCCGGCAGAGGGCAGGGGGCGGCCCTCAAGCAGCACCTGCCCTGCGGAGGGGGCAAGCAGACCGCAGGCCAGCCGCCCAAGGGTGGACTTGCCGCATCCAGATTCGCCCACAAGACCGATGCTGGCCCCCTTGGTAAGGCTCAGGCTGACGTGGTCAACGGCGACAAGCGAACGCCTGTCGCCGAACATACCGCGTCTGATATCAAATACGCGCGAAACATCCTCCAGTCGCAGCAGGGCGGATGCAGAAGTGTGTTCCGGCGCAGGTTGGTTCAGCATGTTTTTCCCGCCACTCCGGCAGAGCTGAAAGTTGCCATGTCGTTGTACATTGCAGCAGCGCAACGCAGCAGGTGGTAGGCCACAGCGCCGCCCGTGCCTTCGCCGAGGCGAAAACTCAGGTGCAGCAGGGGATTATTGCGCGATTCGCCGCCGGTCAGTTTGGACAGGGCGCGCACATGGCCCGGCTCAGCCGATGCGTGCGAAAGCACGGCATAGTCGGCCAGCTGGGGGCAGATGTGCAGTGCCGCCACATAGGCCGCGCTGCAAATAAAGCCGTCCACCAGCACGGGCAGTCGGCGCGAGGCAGCGCCAAGCATGAGTCCGGCCATAAGAACAATTTCATAACCGCCCACGGCTGCCAGCGCGTTGATGGGGTCGCCGTCGCGCAGCATGGGTTCGTTTACGGCCAGGGCCTTGCGCACAATCTCGGTCTTGTGGCGTATCATGTCGGCATTGGCGCCAGCGCCGGGGCCAGTCATCTGCTCTGGGGTCATGTTGAGCAGCGTGCAGTACAGGGCCGTGCCAGCGGTGCTGTTGGCAATGCCCATCTCGCCCACGCCAAGGCAGCGATAGCCTTTGTCGGCCAGCTGCTGCGCCAGCTCAACGCCCATGCGCAGGCCTTTGAGGCAGGTTTCGCGGCTCATGGCCGGGCCCTGGCTCATGTCGGCAGTGCCATCGCCCAGACGGCGTTCAATGAGAATGTCGTGAGGCTCGTAGGGGCCGCCATCGCAGCCAGCGTCCACCACGCGCAGATCCATACCCGATGTCTGGCACAGAACATTGACGCCAGCGCCGTTGTTAAAAAAGTTTTGCACCATCTGCCGGGTTACGGCCTTGGGAAAGGGCGAAACGCCCTGATCGGCTACGCCGTGGTCGCCCGCAACAGTAAGCATGATGGCAGGGCTGACATTGATGGGCGTTTGGCCGCCGCTGATGGCGTAGAGCTTTTGGGCAAGGTCTTCAAGGCGGCCAAGGCTGCCCTGCGGCTTGGTGAGGTCGTCCAGATGGGCCTGGGCTGCGTCCAGATCTTTCTGAAGCAGGGGCGCGATGCTCAGGCCGGGCAAGATCAGTTCAAGGTGGTTGGATTGGGTGGTATTCATGCCGTTTGTTTATCCTTAACGGTCCGTGTGCGCAAGGCAGAACGCCCTGCGCCGAACTAATCTGGCGCAGGGTACTTTACGATTCGGGCAGCGTGCTTATGTTAGCGGCTAGGTTGCAAGCAAGGATGATTTATGAAGACCAAACCTATTTATATACATCGTGGCAGACGTTGCCAGCCCCGTCGTACACTGGTGGCAGTTGCTGCGGCAAATACTGCTTTTGACGCACGCTGGCTGCTTGTGCTGCTGGTGTTTGTCCTGCTTTTGTGCTTGCCCGCACGGGCAAGGGCCATTGCGCCAGACAGCCCGCGCATGACCCCCATTGTGCGGGCCGTACAGGCCGTGGCCCCGGCGGTTGTGAACATAACCAGCACGCATATTGTTGAGGGGCAACGTGTTTCGCCCCTTGAGAAATTTTTTGGGCCGGGGTTTCCGGGCTTGCCAGGTTTTGAAGTGCCGGGGGGCCGCCGCGTCAAACAAAAGCGCGTCAGCCTTGGCTCTGGCGTGATTGTAGACGGTGAAAAAGGCCTTGTGCTCACCAACGCGCACGTTATTGCGGGCGGTGACGAAGTCATGGTGCATCTGCTGGACGGCAGGGAGTTTACGGCCACCGTAAAAGGGGCTGACCCGGATTTTGACATCGCCGTATTGCAGATCAAGGGGGCAGCAAAACTGCCAGCCGTAAAGCTGGGCGATTCGGGCGATATCATGCCCGGTGAAGCGGTCATCGCCATTGGCAACCCTTTTGGATTTAACCACACGGTCACAACTGGCGTGGTTTCTGCCCTTGGGCGTACCATTCGCAACAAGGACGGCGCTTTTACCGATCTTGTGCAGACAGATGCCGCCATTAACCCCGGCAACAGCGGCGGCCCGCTGCTGAATATCGAGGGTGTGCTTATAGGTATAAATACAGCGGTAGACACCCGCGCCGAGGGCATAGGTTTTGCCATACCCATCAACAAGGCCCGCCGGGTCATGCACGACCTTATGAGTGCTGGCCGGGTGGCTCCGCTGTGGCTGGGCCTCGATTTGCAGGATGTGGATGGCCGCACGGCCATGGCCTTGGGGCTTCGGGATGCGGGCGGCGTGCTCGTAACGGCGGTGTTTCCCGGTTCGCCTGCTGCCAAGGCGGGCATTGTGCCCGGCGATATAGTTGAGAGCATCAATGCCTCGCCCGTGCATGACAGGCGCGATTATCTGGATATTTTGCGCAACCAGACCACAGGCTCGGCCCTGCGGCTGCAAGTGTTGCGCGAGAGCGGCTCGGTAAAGCTTGAGGCAACGCCAGAACCCTTCAGCGATGCCGATGCGCGCGCCCTTCTGGAACGCCGCTGGGGCTTCAGCGCAGCGCAAACGGCGCAGGGTGTGGTGGTACGTCAGGCCCGTGCCAATGGCCCCGCAGAATTTTTGCGTCAGGGTGACCGCATTACTGCGGTGGGATCTGCCGAAATACGAACAATGGAAGATTTTTTACAGGCTTTCAGGCGAGAGCGCATGTCTGGGCAGGTTTTGCTTCAGGTGGTGCGCAACGGCAAAGGGTATTACGCGCGGTTGATTCCGTAATACTGGGTTGGCGCGGGTAACATGTTGGCATGGCAACTTTTTTTAAAAATGCGAGTTTCGTGTGTTGTGGAAAAGCCGTGAGAAACCCTGTAAAGTTTGTCTGGTTGGCAATTTCTGAACCAGCACTTGACAGGGTGGAGGGCTAAAGCTATCCATTGCACAAGCGGAATTTAGCCGCTTGAAAAATCAAGCAAGTCAATGCAAATTTGGAGGACACCATGGGTTATAATGTTACTGTTGACGTCGACAAGTGCGTGGGCTGTGGCGAATGCGTGGACGTGTGCCCCGTTGAAGTTTACGAAATCAAGGACGGCAAGTCCGAAGCCGTGAACGCCGAAGAATGCCTGGGCTGTGAATCCTGTGTGGAAGTTTGCGAAGTCAGCGCCATCACCGTTGAAGAAAACTAGGGATTGCACGGGTGCCCCTGCGGCATCCATTTGCTGACCCGTCAAAGTTTTCATTGTGCCGCCCGGCGCGCACGCGCCTGGCGGCATTTTCATAGGCACAAGCCGTTTTCCGGCTATTCCTCCCCATGTCTTCCGACTATCGCAGGATAACCATGATCCCTGATCTGAGCTCTATTTTTACCCGCTATGAAGCATTGCGGGCTGAAGTTGACGACCTTTTTGGCAGGGTGCGCGGGGCTTTTCCCCAATGCGTAGTCTGCAAGGAAGGCTGTAGCGATTGTTGTCACGCACTTTTTGATCTTTCGCTCGTCGAAGCCATGTACATCAACAAGGCTTTTGAATCTGCCTTTGGTCACGGGCCGCAGCGTTCTGCCATTCTTGAGCGTGCCTCTGATCTTGACCGCCGCGCCACGCGCATTAAGCGCGAACTGTACCGGGCAGAAAAAGACGGCGAAAGCCCCGAAGCCATCATGGAAAAAGCCGCCCAGGTCAAACTGCGCTGCCCCCTGCTGGACGATAACGACCATTGCCTGATGTACCACGCAAGGCCCCTTACCTGCCGTGTTTACGGCGTGCCCACGGCCATTGCCGGGCAGGGCCATGTGTGCGGTTTTTCTGCCTTTGAAAAAGGCCAGCCCTATCCCACCATTCATCTGGACAAGATCCAGAACAGGCTTGAAGACCTGAGCAGGGAAGTGGCCACCACCGTGCATACCCGCTTTAAGGAACTGCACGACGTGTATGTGCCTTTGTCCATGGCATTGCTGACCCGCTACGATGAGGCCTATCTGGGCATTGGCCCGGCCAAGAAAGAAGAGGCCTGATCGGGCGCGAAAGGAGTGTGAGATGTACGGCAGCATTCCCGCCACCGTCTTCCGCGACGGTACGCCGCAACAGCTTACGGATGAGCAGGAAGACCTCAAGCGCGAAATTTACGAGCGCATGAATCCGCGCCGTCGTAAGTTTGTAGACCGCATCGGTTATGACAACTGGGATCCATTCCAGAAGCCCAACGAACCGCTTGATATGCGCACGGATGTTTCCAAGCGCACCACCCAGCAGCTGGTGAATGAATTTTTGAGAGACGCGGCCAAAAAAGGCCCGTATGGCAAGGCCTACAGCAAGGGCGCGACCGAATGCGCCCTTGGCGTGGTCAACAAGGACGAAAAGTACATGGGCATTTTTGATTTTTGCCGATGGTACCATGATCTTTTGAAAAAAGAGGGGCACATAGCATGAAAGCTCGCTACGATGACCTGGATGAATACATTGCCGACCTCAAGGCTGAAATTGCCCAAAACGAGCAGTGCGCGACCCACTACTACAATCTTGGTCTGGCCCTGCTGACCAAGCGTGACTTTGTGGCGGCAGAAGAAGCCCTGCTCAACGCCGTGCGCAATTCGCCCCACCTGGCCGAAGCCTATGTGCAGTTGGGCGGCATATGCCTTGAACGCGGCGACCTTGATGGCTGCCTGCGTTACAATGAAGAAGCAGCCAACTGCCGCGCCAAGTTTCCCGTGCCGTGGGGCAACATCGGCTTTGTGCACTTGCAGCGCGGCGAGCCCGACAAGGCCATTACCGCGCTCAACAAGGCCCTCAAGTGGGATCCCAGCTTTGTGCAGGCCAAAAGCGCCCTGTCCACAGCGTATTATATGAAGGGTGACTTTGCCGCTTGCGAAACGATCTGCAAAGAAGTGCTCAAGCAGCAGCCCGGTTTTGCCCCGGCCTGGAACAACCTTGCCCTTGCCCAGTTTGAAATGGGTCAGGTTGCAGAAGCCGCAGAATCTGTCAAAAAAGCGCAGGCTCTGGGCTTTGAAGTGCCGGAAGGCTTTCTGGAAGAGCTCAAGGCGCAGGGCGTTTAAACTGCCCCTGCTTTACGATGACGTACAAGGCCGTTGGAGAAATCTGACGGCCTTTTTTTGTAGAGAGTGGCAGAGCCCAGGCAAATATCCTGTAAAATTTGCCCGCAAAAAAGCCCCGCGTTTGCTTGGCGGGGCTTGGTGCAATTTGTCATAAATTTGTGTAGGGTCAGTCTGGGCTTTCAGTCTGGGCTTTCTTCAAGCACGCTGCACTGGGCAGCGCCGTTGCTTATGCCAGCCAGCGCCAAGGTAAATGCCTCGACATGCTCTTGCGGCAAGCGCAGTTGCAGGCGGGCATCTGCAAGGTATTCTTCGCTTTCAAGGCGGGCCTCAAAGGTGGGCAACATGCGCCGCAGGGCGTCCACATGCGCGTAGCCAAGGGCCAGTTGCAAGCTGCATTCGGGCACGCGTTCGCGTACAGGCAGGCTGGCAAGACATTCGCGCACGCTGTCCTGATAGGCGCGTACAAGACCGCCAGTGCCCAGTTTAACGCCGCCAAACCAGCGGCTGACCACCACGCACAATTCACCAATGCCGCTGTGCAACACAATCTGCAACATGGGTCTGCCAGCTGTGCCGTGCGGTTCTCCGTCATCCGATGAGCCAATCTGCGCCGTATCCCCCGGCGCACCTGCGGCATAGGCCCAGCAGTTATGCGTTGCGTCGGCATGCTGTCGCCGAATCTGATCTACAAAGGCGCGCGCCGTTGCCGGGTTTGGCGTTTGGGCGCACTGTGCCAAGAAGCGGCTTCGGCGAATAACAATTTCTGTGCAGTGCGGGTGTTGGGGCGCAACATCCGGCACGGCATAGCGGGTCATTCGTCGTCACCACATCTTCTACAGGCTTCGCGCTGGGCGTCGTTCAGCGGCGGACAAAATTCGCGTATGCAGTCCTTAGCCATGGGGTAGCGCAGGGTCAGTTCTTCCGGCTGGCCGATACGCAGGTCGTCCATGTCAAAACCGGGCGAAACCGTACAGCCCACCAGCGAGAAGGCCGAGCCGGGGGCGGGTGTGGCACCAAACCAGCAGCCACCGGGAACCGTAAACTGAACATGCTGGCCAGCAAAAATATCGTGCCCCATCGTTACCTCGCGCGGGTAGCCGTGCGTGTCTATACAGGCCAGCCGCAGGGGCCCGCCCATA
The DNA here is from genome assembly GCA_009929215.1 of Deltaproteobacteria bacterium. Classification (GTDB taxonomy): domain Bacteria; phylum Desulfobacterota; class Desulfovibrionia; order Desulfovibrionales; family Desulfovibrionaceae; genus Desulfovibrio. The sequence continues at coordinate 16,244 of SAAX01000046.1, forward strand.
TAGAAGTGCCACAGCTCATCCTGACGGATGCGGTGCAGGCGCGAATACTGACCTTCTTCAAGCAAAAAAAGAATGGCAGTGGAAAGCGGGCGTGGCCCAACAAATCCGCAGGGCATTTCGTCTGCCGAAAGAACCTGCGGGGCTTCATAGGTGCGGTAAAAGAAACCCCCTTCGGGGTGGGGACGCATGCCGAAATGGGATATGATTTCTTGGGCGTTCATAAATTCCTTTTAGCTTGTCATGCGTTTCTGCGCAACGGGCACAGGGGGGGAGGGCGCACCGATAAATTCTAATTTTAAAAAAAAAGCTTTACAAGGCCCATCGAATTCCTTAAACAGGAATTGTTCCTGATAAAAACAACTTCTTAACCGAGGAGACTCCCAATGAGCACCACCCAAGAAAATCTCATGTCCGCTTTTGCTGGTGAATCCCAGGCCAATCGTAAATACCTTGCTTTTGCCGCCGCAGCCGATAAAGAAGGTCTGCATCAGGTTGCCAAGCTGTTTCGCGCCGCCGCAGCAGCTGAAACCGTGCACGCACACGCCCATATGAAAAATGCTGGCAAAATCGGCGACACCGTGGCCAACCTCAAGGCCGCCATCGAAGGCGAAACCTACGAATTCACCAATATGTATCCTGCCATGATCAAGCAGGCAGAGGCCGAAGGTCAGGCTGCTGTTGCCAAGTATTTTGACTTTGCCAACCAGGTGGAAGAAATCCACGCCAACCTGTACAAAAAAGCTCTGGAAAATCCCGCTGGCCTGCCCGACACCGACTACTATGTGTGCAAGGTGTGCGGCTACACCCACGAAGGCCCCTGCGATGCCTGCCCCGTGTGTGGCGGCGGCGCGGCTGCCTTTTTCAAGGTCGAATGCTAATCTTCCATGCACCGATCTGCCAGATTTGTGGCTGATATCTGCCAGATATCGGGCTGATTGGGCCAACGGAGCAGGGCAGTGGCAGCCCATAGCTGGCTGCGTCTGATCATGCGACCTGTATGCGCCGGGAAGAACTGACGAAATTTTCGGAGGTTTGACCCGGCGCATGGCATTTGGGCAGTATGAGGCGGAAGCTGTGCAAAAAGTGCATGTTGTCGTTGTTACCCGCAGCGTGGCCCGCAAGTGTGCAAATTGCGCCTTTTGGCGTTGCCTTTTGGCGTGAAAAGGGTCAATATCCGGCTGGTGCGCGGCCCCTCATTTGGCTGGCGCTGCTGCACCCCCTGCGCTGTGGCTTTTGGCTTGCGGCGCTATCTTTGTCCATTACGTATGTGTGGAGATCGTTGATATGCGTCTTCTTGTCCGACTGAGTGTTCTGGTGCTTCTGCTTGCCGTGGGCGGTGTGATTGCCTTGCCGGGCGCGCCCCTGTGCGCCGAAAAAAAGGAAACGTCCAAGGAAGCCCCCAATAAATTTGATGCGCTCAAACGCTTTAGCCAGGTTCTTGATCTGGTTGAGCGTTATTATGTGCGCGATGTGACGCAGGGCGACCTTATCAATGGCGCGGTAAAGGGCATGCTTCAGGGCCTTGACCCGCACTCCAACTTTATGACTGCCGACGAATACAAGGAAATGCAGGAGACGACCTCCGGCGAATTCTTTGGTATTGGCATAGAAATTTCTATGGAAAACGGTCAGGTTACGGTGGTAACTCCCATTGAGGATACCCCCGCCTACCGAGCCGGGCTCAAGTCGGGCGATATCATTCTGTCCATCAACGGGCAGCCCGCTCAGGAACTTTCGTTACAGGAAGTGGTTTCGCGTATCCGTGGCCCCAAGGGCTCGGAAGTGGAGCTGGCCATTCTGCACAGCGATGCCAAAACCCCGCAGACCGTGCGCATTGTGCGCGATTCCATCCCGCTTATCAGCGTAAAGTCCAAAAAGCTGGAAGACGGGTATTACTGGATTCGCCTCACGCGCTTCTCTGAACGCACCACCGAAGAACTGCGCGATGCCCTCAAGGCTGCCGAAAAGGAAGCCAAGGCTGCGGGCGGCATCAAGGGGATTGTGCTCGATCTGCGCAATAACCCCGGCGGGCTGCTTGATCAGGCCGTGAGCGTGTCCGACACCTTCCTCGACAAGGGCGTGATTGTTTCCATCAAGGGGCGGCGCGACAATACCGACCGCGTGTACGAAGCCAAAAAGCAGGGTGACGACATCCACGCGCCCATGGTGGTGCTGATCAACGCCGGTTCTGCCTCTGCCTCTGAAATTGTGGCTGGTGCTCTGCGCGACCAAAAGCGCGCCCTTACTGTGGGTGAGCGTTCGTTTGGCAAGGGTTCTGTGCAAAATATCATTCCCCTTTCTGACGGTTCAGGGCTCAAACTTACGGTGGCCCTGTACTACACGCCCAGCGGAAGCTCCATTCAGGCCGAAGGTGTTATGCCCGATGTGGAGGTGTCCTTTGAAGCCCCCCGCACCGACGAAAAGGACAATGCCCGCCTGATGGTGCGCGAGCAGGATCTGAACCGCCATATCGAAAACGGCAAGGACAAGAAGTCCTCCAAGGCCAAGGGCGGCAAGGAAGATGCCGCCGAGCAGCTTGCGCGCGACAATCAGCTGCGCATGGCCCTGCAAATGGTCAAGAGCCTGCCCAAGATGCGGGAAATCAGAAATTAACCCCCTTCGCCGCAAGGCGAGCGGGCAGGTATAAGCAGGGTGTTGCCCTTGCGCGACACAAAGTTATCAGACAGCCTTTCGGTCAGCCCATCACGGCAAGCCGAAAGGCTGTCTGCGTCTGCAAAGCTGGCTGTGGGCGGCGTGTTGTGGCTTGTGTGCAGTCTCATTTTTTCGTGCTGGGTGCAGTGGCTCATGCAAAGTGCCCCACAAGATATCCCCGCTGCCCAGTATCACGCCAATGCGGCGGCCAGCTCTGTCGCAAATGTTGCTGATTTTGGCAATGCCACGCCCCACGCAACACCCCTTGGGTTTGCCGTTTCGCATGCGGGGTGGCAGCCATTTGACAAAAAACTTGCGCTCGAGCTGGTAGACACGCTGCTTGCACAGGCCTTGCCCAAGGCTCTGCCCCTAGCGCAGTGGCAGTTGGCAGTGCTGCCGCTTGCTGGTGGCGCGGGGCAGCCGGGGTACGGCGGGGCTGAATCGGCCCTATCCGAAGATTCTTCAGCCTTTCCTTTCGCGGATACTTCTGCCGCGCTTACTTCACCTGCTACAAATACACATTCACTGACGCTTTCGGCGCTGTCAGGGGCCGACGGCGTGCGCCTTGTTACCGTCAGCGGCTCCTGCGCTCCCTTGCGGCTTGGACTGGCCATGCTCGAAAGCCTCAGCGCTCAGGCCGAAACCCTAAGAGCGGCGGGCGCTCGGGCAGAGGTGCGGTGGACCTCCAACGGGGCTCTTGAAATCCTACTCAATCATCTGGTATACTATGCTGTTAAGTTTCCAGAGCATCTGGCACAACTGGCAGATCTGGCGCAACCCCTGCCAGACGCCGCGCTGGCTATTGTTCTTGACGACATGGGCCAAAGCCCCGATGTCGCTGACGAAGCCGCCGCGCTGCCCTTTGCCGTGACATTTGCCATCTGGCCCCGCGCCCCGCACGCGCGCGAGGTCGCGGCAATTGCCGCCGCCAGACGGCTTGATTGCCTTTTGCATCAGCCCATGGAGCCCCTGCCACGGGCAGACCACCGGCGGCCCGATCCCGGCCCCGGCGCGTTGCTTACAACCATGAGCGCAGAGCAACTTGGGGCAACACTGGATGCCAACCTGCGGGCGCTGCCCACGGTCATTGGCCTGAACAACCATATGGGATCAGCCTTTACAGGCGATATTTCGCTGTGCAGAACGCTTGCGGGTATGCTGATGGGCCACGGGCTTGCCGTGCTCGACAGTGTTACCCGTCCAGACCCGCAGCTGGCGCTTGCCGCCAAAGAAGCGGGCCTTGTGGGCCTTGCACGCGATGTTTTTCTGGATACGCGCCGTGACACTGCGGCCAGCCTTGTGGCGCTCGACGCGGCGGCAGCCCGCGCCCGCGCAAAGGGCATGGCCGTGGCCATTGGTCATCCCTATCCTGAAACCCTGCGCGCCCTGCGCCAGTGGCAGGACAGGGAAGGTGCGGCGGTTGTGCCACTGCGGCGCATCATCTGGAAGCTGGCCCAGGACAATGCCGCTCATGCGGCACGCACTCATTCCCTCAACACCAACATGGAATAGGAGTAAGCATGCAATCCACTTTCGCCATTATCAAGCCTGACGCAGTTTCGCGCAATCTGACCGGGGAAATTCTGGCTGCCATGGAAGATTCCGGCCTCAAGATCGTGGCTCTCAAGCGCTTGCACCTTTCCAAGTCGCAGGCCGCCGGCTTTTACGCTGTGCACAAGGAACGCCCGTTTTTTGACAGCCTGACCGATTATATGTCCTCCGGCCCTGTGGTTTGTGTTGTGCTGCGCGGCGAAGACGCTGTTCCGCGTTGGCGTGCCCTCATGGGTGCTACCAATCCGGCTCAGGCCGAACCCGGAACCATGCGTCACAAGTATGGCCAAAGCCTGGAAGCCAATGCGACTCACGGTTCGGACGCCGCTGAAACTGCGGCTTTTGAAATAGGCTACTTCTTCAGCGGCCTGGAAATAACGGAGTAATATTATGGCGCTCACTATCGGCTGTGTCGGTTGCGGCAACATGGGCGGGGCCATCATGGCCGGACTTGCCCGTACAGGCGGGTATAGTCTGTGTGGATACAACAGAACCTCTGCGCGCATGCAGCCTCTCGAAGCGCTTGGCGTAAGCGCACTGCAAAGCCCCCTGGCCGTGGCGCAGGCCGCCGACGTGCTGATACTGGGCGTTAAGCCCTACCAGGCTGCTGAAGTGCTGGAGCAGATGCGCCCGGGGCTGACGGCTGAAAAGACCGTGGTTTCGGTTGCTGCAGGCGTAAGCTGCCAGCGGCTGAGCCATGCGGTGGATGGCCGTTGCCCTGTGGTGCGCTGCATGCCTAACACTCCGGCCCTGGTGGGCAAGGGGGTTTTTGCCCTGTGCTGTGAAGACCCCGCCATCCCCGCTGCCCGCAAGGCAGAAGTGCTGGCGCTCTTCAACGCCCTTGGCGTATGCGTGGAGCTGCCGGAAAACAAGTTTACGGCTTTTACGGCCCTTATTGGCGCTGGCCCGGCCTATGTATTTGCCATGATGCAGGGGCTGGTGCAGGCAGGGGTTACCCTTGGCTTTCAGCACAAAGAATCGCGCGACATGGTTGCGGCCCTTTTTGGCGGCTGCGCCACCATGGTTGAGCAAAGCACCAAACCGCTCATGCAGCTGCGCGACGACGTGTGCTCGCCCGGCGGTGTGACCATTGCGGGCGTAAACGTGCTTGACCGCGAGGGACTTGTTGGGCTGCTGGTGGATTCTGTGCTGGCCGCCAATGCCCGTGGCAAGGAAATGGAAAGCTAGGGCATGGGCTGAGGGCTCTCCTTCGGCAGGCACGCAAAAATCCCCGGCTGTTCAACATACAGCCGGGGATTTTTGCGTGTCTGAAACAAATTTCTTTAATGATCCAGCCGGATATCTAGCATGTGACCGTCTTTGGAGAGCGTAAACTTGGGCTGCACCTTGCCCGTAAGGTCAATGACGATGCGCGTTTTATCGCCATCCTTGCCAAGGCGCACGTTGGTTACCGCAGGGTTTTTGGGCACGCCGGGGGCCTTGATCTGCCACTTGCCGTCAAGGTCGATAACCAGACGGTCAGGCCCGCTGAGAAGCATGTTTTTGTAAACTATGGGCGCAGCGCCCACCAGGCGTACCGTTGCGCCCTTGTCGCGCGCAAACACCACAAACTTGGTGATGGTTTTGTGCTGGGGCGCGGCCTTGGCGGCCTTTTCCTTGGTGGATTCAGCCGCAGCTGTGGTTTTTTCGGTAACCGGAGTGGCGGGCTTGGGCTGCACCACTGGTTTGGCCACAGCGGGCTGCGGGTCAGAAGACGCAAGGCTGCTTGCCGGGGCGCTTTTTTCGTCCGGCTTCAGGCTGGGAATGGGCGCACGGGCCGGGGTCTCGTTGCTGGCGTTGCGGTCGGGGATAACGGCCTGCGTTTGCGGCGGCAGATAGGGCTGCGGCTGGGCATCGGCGGTGGAGCTGCCAGCGGGGGTGGGGGCGGCTACAGGGCTGCCTGCGCCAACGGGCGGGGCCGCATCCGGCGGGGTAACTGGCGCCATAATGCCAGCGGGCGTTGCGGGTTCTGGCTTGCGGAGGCGTTCGTTCAGCATGATAAGCGCCATGCCCAGAACGCATACAGCCACAAGAAGACTGAGAATAACTTTGTTCATGCCAAAAGGCTCCTGCCAGTGACTTGGGTTTAAACTGCCGCTCAGCGCCTGTTTGCGGCCTTGGCCGCGCTGCGCGCCTGTTTGAGCTCACGGATGTGCTCCAACAGCTTGAAGTAGAGAGGTTCTTCGCTTGACACGCTCAAGGCCGTGGCCACATGGGCTGCGGCCTCATCGTACATGCCAAGCGAACACAGGATGCGCGCCAGGTTAAAATGGGCGTGATCGTCTTCGGGGGCCAGTTCCACAGCCTTGCGGGTAAACAGCAGGGCAAGGTCGGGCTGGGAATTTTGACGCAGACGCACGCCAAAATCACGAAACATGTGCTTGTGCGAAGGTGTAATGCCTTCCTTGGTGCGCGCCAGTTGCTCAAGGGCAAGCAGTGCGGCCTTGCGTTCTCGCGGGCGTTTGAGGCGCAGCAGGGTTTGCCGAAAGGTTTCGCGCAACTTGGTTTCCACAACCTTGGCCTTGCGGGCGGCCTCAAGATCGTAGGCTTTTTTGGGGGCTGCCTGTGCTGCCGGAACTGCCGGGCTTGTTGTGGCCGGGGTTTCGTCGAAGCGCACGGCGGTAACGCCGGTGGCTGTGCGGGTGGGAAAGGGCAGGGGGGCCTGATCGGCCTTGCCTGTAACCACCTGAACAGAATCGGGCAGCTTGCCCTTGGCCTTGGGCATTTCAAGCGGGGTAAAATCGGAGTTGCTGGCAGATTTGGCCGTCTTGCGCACAGACTCGTCAGGCGCATCCTTTGGGGGCTGGGGCGCAACCGCTCTGGCCTCAAAATGGCTTAAGTCCGGCGTAACTACGGGCATAGCCAAAATATTGGGCTCTGCCTTGAATTCGCGGGAAAATGATTTGGCGCTGATGCGCTCCACCTCTGCAACTGGCTGGAACGCGGCGTTGAGCTCTTGCACTGCAAACGCTCCGTCAGGAAGCTCCCAGACGAAGAAGTGCGTTTTGCTGCGGCTAGCTGTCCAGTCGGCAGAGAAAGAGAAAACGCCAGTAAATTTTGAGCGACGCATGCGCAAAATGTACATTATTTGTGTCGAATAGCAAGATTGGCTTCTGGCCTTTACGGGGCCGGGTCTTTGGGCTAGCATGACCCCATGCACGAAATGTCCATAGCACAAAGCCTGTTGCAGATGGCAGAGGACGAAATAGCCCGTCAGGGCTGCACCCGCCTGAAAGTTGTGAGCGTGACCTACGGCTCGCTTTCTGGAGTTGTGCCCGAATCGCTGCAATTCTGTTTTGAAACCATGGTGCACGAAACCCCGCACGAGGGCGCGCGCTTGGAGCTCGTTGAGCTTCCGCTGCGTCTGCGCTGTACGGCCTGCGGCAAGGTTTTTGGCGGCGAGGGGCAAGATGCCCTGTGGCAGCCGTGCCCTGGTTGCGGAGAACAGTTTGGGCACGTGGTTGAGCAGGGCAGGGAACTGTACCTCAACCATCTGGAAGCCAGCTAGCCCATTGCGCCCCTGATTCGCGGGGGCCGCAGGTTTGCTCTTTCAATACTGCCTTCGCCCTTATCTTTTTGTTTCTGGCTCATGACCACGCCGTACAGGCGGCAAGCAAGGAGAACTGAATGCAAATTCCTGTGGTTCGTAATGTATTGGAAGCAAACGAAAAAATGGCCGTTCATGTGCGGCGGCTGCTTTCTGAAAAAGGCATATTGGCTCTGAACCTCATCAGCTCGCCCGGCGCTGGTAAAACCACCCTGCTCGAGCGCACCCTGAGCGACCTGGCTGGCGAATTTCGCATGGCTGTGGTTGAGGGCGACCTGCAAACAGACAACGATGCCCGCCGCGTTGCCGCCACTGGCGCACAGGCCGTGCAGATCAACACTGACGGTGGCTGCCACCTTGACAGCAACATGATTCTTACCTCGCTGGAAAGTCTTGACCTTACCGGCGTGGATATCCTTTTTATCGAAAACGTTGGCAACCTTGTGTGCCCCGTTGAATTTGACTGCGGTGAAGACGCCAAGGTTGCCCTGCTGAGCGTGGCGGAGGGCGACGACAAGCCGGAAAAATATCCCCTTCTGTTCAACCTTGCCAAGGCGCTGGTGCTCAACAAAACAGATCTGCTGCCCTATGTGGATTTTGACCTTGTACGCGCCCGCAACTTTGCCACAAAACTCAATAAAAGCCTTGATATTTTTGAAGTATCGTGCCGTAAGGGCGATGGCCTTGAAGGCTGGTACAACTGGCTGCGCAGCATGCGCGCTGCCAAGAAGGAAGGCCGGCTGGGCTAAGCCTGTCGCCATTGCCTGTCACCATTGGCTGTAAAAGTTAAAAGGCATCCCCGGTTTTGGCCGGGGATGCCTTTTGCATGCATCTAAAGCAGGGCAGAATCAGGCTGTTAGCGTGCTTCCTCGCTTTCGCGATAGGCGGCCACATCTACCACAATGTTTTTTGAGGCAGGGCGCAGGGTTATGGTAAACAGCTGCACATCACCGCTGGGCGCGTCTGCTTCAGCCAGCTTTGGCAGAATGTCTGTGGGGGCCAGCATGATGGTGGCCTCACCCTTGCCAGCCGCCATAAAATATTCCAGCACCTGACGTAGCATGTCCTTTTGCTTGGCCAGATCCATGGAAGGCATTTGGGTAAAGTTGATGTCCAGACCGGGCAATTCGGCCTGCCAGGGGCTGTACTTCTGGTCGTAAAGCGACTGCATCAGCTTGTCGAGAGTTTCCTGGTCGAGCTTGCGGCGCAGTTCCATGTGGTCGAGCACCTGGGCTGCCTTGCCAGTGGGTTTGCCTTCTGGCTGAACAGGCTCCAGCCTCGCAGCCCACACCATGCCAGCAAAACCAAGGCTGGCAAGCACGGCATCGTTGTCGTCACGCTGCGGGGTGGCGCTCAGCAGGGCGCACACGTCCTTCATGGGCATGCCGGGGCGAAAGCGGTCAAGGGCGCACACCGGGCCAGCATCGGGCCCGGGCAACAGGCTTTGCGCCTCACCTGTAATGCGCGGAAGCTCGGCCTTGGGCGCGGCCAGTTCAAGCACGGGCTTGTCGCCCATGCGCAGGGTAAGGGTCTGCGCCTTGTTCAGGGGCACATCCTTAAAAAGCCACAGGGCAAGGCCCGTATCCACACGCAGGTTTGAGAGCGCGCCCGGGTTTTCAATGTCGTCCTTGCCACCCGGAGGCATGTCGAGCCGCACAAAGTTCATGGTGCGGCCTGTTTGAAAGCCCATGCTCAATACGTCTTCGCCAGTGGCGTTGAAGAGGGACAATATTTGCGGTTCAGGGCCGGGTTTGGCAATGTGCGCGGCAAATACGGCAGCATCGCCAAAAAGCCCAGCCAGTACAAGACAGATGGCCGCATATATGCGAAGAAACCATAGGGCCTTGGTCATGGCGTAACTCCATATTTTTTTGGGTGAAGCCATAATAGCAGAGCGCGGGGCAGACCCGCAAGCAGCCAGACTGCACTTGCGGGGGCAGAGGGCCAGCCCGCAATTGTCAGAGGGCCACTTTACGCCCGCCGCGTGCATTGGTATGGTTGCCACCGCCAACGGCCTTGCAGCCCCCCCTGCGCCTTTTTTTAGCAGCAAACCCCAGCATCAGGAGATTCCATGCCTCCCCAGAGCCGTCAGAATTCATCGGATCAGGCAAC
>SAAX01000211.1 GCA_009929215.1 Deltaproteobacteria bacterium
GTCCCAAGCACCCCACCCCAGCCTGACAACTGGCAGATGCTTCAATGCTCAAAATGCTTAGCAGAAATCCTTACCTCTTCTATGCGTGATTGCAACCTGCCTAAAATTCCTGCGGTCTTATTACAGGGCGTTGGCTTGCCCTTGACTCTGCGGACGAGAAGTGTGAGACCCCGGAGAAATCGAGAGTGCGGAAAGGTGCCGATCTAGAGCGCTCAAAAGGCCGCAGGGCCTGGGGATCGCGGTGGAAGGGTGGGAAGCACCCCGCTGGGTGGCAGTCCAGGTGGCAGCCCCTTGGAGGCAGCGATGGAGGCAGCCCAGGAATGCTTCAGGCAGCAGTGCCGCAGCCCTCAGGCATCCCTCATGGCCGTGTGTGTATGGTGTAGGGCAGGGCCTGGGGCAGGCCCAGTGCTTTGAGTGGTACGCAGCAAGTGTGCTTATGGGTGGGTGGAGGGAGAGCTGGGAACTTCATCTTTGAAGCGATCAGAACCAAAGCAAAGCAAATCAGCCACATAAACAGTGCATGGACCCAACCGAATCAGAAAAAAACCCGCCTGAATCAGAACCAAATCAAATCAAAGCAAAGCAACCAACACAAGAGAACCATTTCTTTGCGCTGTATAACCACGTATGGGGCCAACCAAGTAGGCGGGTGTGCCACCGCGCTATGGATGCCTGCCTGTCGCCGTCCTGCCTAGTTGCCCACCATGACGCGGGCTCAAAATGGTTGGCAAAGCCAGTAGTGAGAAGCTGCAGCAGTGCAGCAGCCACACATAACAGCAGCAGTCAATCAAGCACCCCGCAAGCAACGCTGACCTAGAGGCCCTCCTGGTCCTCGTCATGGCCGCCATCCCTGACACGGTTGCCATGCAAGCATGCTTTGACCACACGAGTGGCAGAAGCACAGAGCTGGGAGACGAGGACAGAAATCCAGTGTTGTCTCAGACAACTGAGCCAGCGTGAGACCGGTTGCGTTCCGCACAGCCAGCGCACCACCGCCTCCACGCCACGCGT
>SAAX01000047.1 GCA_009929215.1 Deltaproteobacteria bacterium
GCTTTGGCGCGTGATCTTTCCTGTCTCAAGCACCACGTTCTGGCTGTTATCGGCGATGGTTCGCTCACGGCGGGCGAGGCTTTTGAAGGGCTGAACCTCGCTGGTCACATGGGGCGGCGGCTCATTGTGGTGCTCAACGACAATGAAATGTCCATTTCGCCCAACGTGGGTGCGCTTTCGCTGTTTTTGAGCCGCACGCTTTCGCAGCGCTGGGTGCGCCAAACCCGCAAGGAAGTGCTCAATTTCCTGCGCTCCATTCCGCGCATCGGGCAAAAGCTGGCGGTCTACGCCATGCGCGGCGAGTGGAGCTTCAAGTCTTTCTTTACACCGGGCATGCTGTTTGAGGCTTTTCGCTTCAACTACATTGGCCCGGTAGACGGCCACGACATCACAAGCCTGCGCCGCCATCTTGAAATGGCTGCTGCCATCGAGGACGGCCCAGTGCTGCTGCATGTGCGCACGCAAAAGGGCAAGGGCTACGGCCCGGCGGAAAAAAACCCCACCCTCTACCACGGCATTGGCCTGTTTACGCCTGAAACCGGGCAGCCTGTGGCCTCCACAGCCAAGCTGCCGTCGTTTACCTCGGTGTTCAGCAATACGTTGACCGAGCTTGCCGAGCGCAACGACAAGATCATTGCCATTACGGCGGCCATGCCAGAGGGCACGGGCACGGACAAGTTTCGCGCGCGCTTTCCCGATCGTTTTGTGGATGTGGGCATCTGCGAGCAGCACGCCGTAACCTTTGCGGCAGGCCTTGCCAGTCAGGGCTATCGGCCCGCGCTGGCGGTGTATTCCACATTTTTGCAGCGCTCGTACGATCAGGTTGTGCACGATGTGTGCCTGCAAAATCTGCCGGTCACTTTTTGCATAGACCGTGCGGGCCTTGTAGGCGAGGACGGTGCAACCCACCACGGAGCCTTTGATATTGCATTTCTGCGGCACATTCCCAACATTGCCATGCTGGCTCCGCGTAACGAAAATCTGCTGCGGCACTGCCTGCACACGGCCCTGAGCCACCCCGGCCCCTGCGCCCTACGTTACCCGCGCGGCAGCGCCTTTGGCATACCTTCGGACGGCGCGCCCCGGCTGCTGACACCCGGCAGGGGTGAGGTGCTGCAACAGGGCGAAGGCCTGGCCGTCATTGCCGTGGGCAACCGCGCCCATCCTGCGCTTGAAGCGGCGGCCATTGTGGAACGGCAAACCGGCATCAAGCCCCTGGTGTTTGATCCCGTTTGGCTCAAGCCCCTGCCAGAAGAGCAGCTGGCCGAAATCGCCAATAGCTTTGACCGCATGTTGATTGTGGAAGAAGGCGTGCTGGCCGGTGGTTTTTCGTCTGCTGTGCTTGAATTCTGGAATGACCGTGGCCTCATGCGCGGCCAGCGCGTCAAGCGCCTTGGCCTGCCTGACCATTTTGTGGAGCACGGCAGCCAGTTGCGCCTGCGCGAGCTGGTGGGCCTGCGCACCAACAATATTGCCGAGGCCATGCTGGAACTGGTGGGGAAGAAATAGGCCAAGGGCTGCAACCGCTGGCGCTTTTATTCGGATAAAAAGAAAGGCCGGGATTTTGAGTAAAATCAAAATCCCGGCTTTGTGCATTCAGGGGAAAATTCGGTTTTGCGGCACTGCACCCCGCAAGTTCTGGTCGCAGATTTTGGCCGCTGGCGTTTGCGCTGGCTAGTCGGGCTGAATGTCGTACTGCTCCAGCTTGTCCCACACAGCGCTGATAACCATGGCCATAATGGCCGCAAGGCGGGCTTTGGCGTGGTCGTCCGGCGGGCTTGCCTGGCCGCGCAGATTGGCGGCCTGTACCGCAAGCCGCTGGCAAAAAAGGTCGGGGCACTGCGCCTGCTGCTCCTGCGCCAGCAGGGGCATGTACTGGGCAAAGGGGCCGTCCACAAAGGCGTTGAGGGCTGCGTTCACAGCCTTTTCGTCCGTACTGTCAAATTGACCGCTGGCAGCGGCCAGCAGATTGCCCGTTTGCCGCAGATAGGCAAGAAAAACCGTGTTGGGCACGTGCTGCATGACGGCAGCCGTAACAACGGCGTGCACAAAGGCGCGCCATTCGGCGCAAAACATTTCCGCACCGGGGCCAGAAAGATATTCTTCGGGCATTTGCGCGCCGCTGGCCATGTTGATGATGTCGGCGGTTTTGCTGTTGATCTCAAAGAGTATGCAGGCCGCTTCCAGACCCTGGGCTGCGTTGAGCTGCTTTTTGGACATTGTGCTTTATCCTTTTGGGCAGTTTTGGCCCAGATCAGCCAGCGCTTGCGCGTAGGCCGCATAACCTGTGGCACGCAGACGGCAGGCGGGGCAAGTGCCGCAGCCATAGCCCCAAGGTTCGCGCTGGCCGCGCTGGCCCATGTAGCAGGTGTGGCTTTCTTCCACAATCAGGTTTACCAGGGCATCACCGCCCAGCTCGCGGGCAAGCATCCAGGCGTCTTTTTTGCTGCGCCACATGAGCGGCGTGTGCAGGGTGTACTGCGCGTCCATGCCACTGTTTACCGCTACCTGCATGGCCTTGATGCTGTCGTCGCGGCAGTCGGGGTAGCCGGAGTAATCGCTCTGGCAAACGCCCAGAATAATGTGGCGGATATTTTTGGCATAGGCCCAGGCAGCGGCGTGCAGAATAAAGATGAGGTTGCGGCCCGGTACAAAGGTATTGGGCAGACCGTTGGCCCCGTGCTCGTCAATGGGCGTGTCGGAGGTCAGGGCCGTGTCGGCCAGCTGGCGAAAAATATCGAGGTCAAGCAGGGCATCTGGCCCAAGGCGCTCGGCCCATAGGGGGTTGAGTGCCGCAATGCCATCACGTACGCGCACGCGGCAGGCAAGCTCTACAGAGTGGCGCTGGCCGTAGTCGAAACCCAGGGTAAACACGCGCTGAAAGCGGCTGAGCGCCCAGGCAAGGCAGGTGGCAGAATCCTGCCCGCCAGAAAAAACAACGAGGGCCTGTTGTTCAAGCAGGGGCGAGGTAGTGTTCATTTTGCGTCAGGCCAAAAGTTACAGGGCCGTGCCGGTGCGTACCCGGCCATAAATGCGTCCATAAGCGTGCCAAAAAAAACCCGGTTGCGCGGCTTGATGTGCTGCACTTCGGCGCAGTCGGTGGGGAAAAAGCGCATGGATTCGCGGTTACCGAGGTAGGTCTTTTTGGCGGCGGGCAGGGTGAGTATATGGGCCCACATGCCGCGCCGGGCCGCTATGGCCTCGTGCTGCAACTTGCGCAGTCGTTCCTGAAAATGGGCGTTGAGTTCGCTGTGGGGGTACACAAAGGCCGCGCCGTTGCGCACCATAGTGTCTGAAAGCGAGTGGCCGTCGGGCAGAATGACATCGGCCACAATGCGGCCATAGTGATCCTTGCCTTTGGCGTCCACAGCCACAAGGCGCACTTCCTTGCCTTGCGCCAGACGGTTGAGCTGATCCATGGCTTCGCGGGCGTAGTACTGCGGCCTGTGTTTGCCGTGGTCCATCTCTGGGGCATCAATGCCCGCAAGGCGCACGGTGCGTCTGTCGGTGAGCTTGAGGGTGTCGCCGTCAAAACATTTGGCAACCTTGCCCGTGGCGACCTGTTGCTCGGCTGTGGGGGCGGCACCGGCAGCGCCAGCAAGTGCCAGCAGACACAAAAGAATCAGCGCAAAAAATTGCGCCGGGATAAGTCTTTTGCCAGCCAAAAACGATGGCCAGCGGAAAATTTTTGGCATGTGGTTCAGCATGTGGGCTTTGCTCATCCGTTGCTTCAGTGTGCGGAATGGGCTTTGGAATCAATAACCGCGCATGCCCGGCAGGACAAGTGCCGGGCATGCGTGGATACAATTAGTTTTCGTAGTAGGAACGCAGGGGTTGGCTGCGAACCGGGTGGCGAAGCTTACGCAGGGCCTTGGCCTCGATCTGCCGGATACGTTCACGCGTGACGTTGAAAAGCTTGCCCACTTCTTCAAGGGTGTGGTCGCTTTTTTCTGCAATGCCAAAGCGTTTGCGCAGCACCTGCTCCTCACGGGGGGTAAGGTCGGCCAGCACAGAGGCAAGCTGCTCTGAAAGCTTGGTATTGATGACTTCTTCAGCCGGTGCAACGGCCTTTTTGTCTTCAATAAAGTCGCCAAGGCTCGAATCTTCTTCGTCACCAATGGGCGTCTCAAGCGAGATGGGCTCTTTGGCGATCTTGAGCACTTTTTTGACCTTTTCCACCGGGTATTCCATACGCTCGGCGATTTCCTCGGGGGTGGGGTCGCGCCCCAGTTCCTGCACAAGGTAGCGCGAGGTGCGGATAAGCTTGTTGATGGTTTCGATCATGTGCACGGGAATGCGGATGGTGCGGGCCTGATCGGCAATGGCGCGGGTAATGGCCTGACGGATCCACCATGTGGCGTAGGTCGAGAACTTGTAGCCGCGCTGGTATTCAAATTTGTCTACGGCCTTCATAAGGCCGATGTTGCCTTCCTGAATAAGATCAAGGAATTGCAGGCCACGGTTGGTGTATTTTTTGGCAATGGAAACAACCAGGCGCAGGTTGGAGCGGATAAGCTCCTGCTTGGCGCGCATGGCGGCGGTATTGCCGCGCTTAATGCGCCACAGCACTTCTTCAAGATCAGTGACGTTGTGGCAGCATTTTTCCTGCAAGCGGCTGAGAATTTCGATCTTGCCGATGATCATTTCCTTGAACGAAAACAGCTCGTCCACGCTCAGCTTGAGGTCGCGGGCCGCATCGTTGGGGTTCACCTCGCGCTTGTCCAGGCCGTCAAACATGGCCTGAATTTCTGCCTGGGTGCGCCCGGTAGAAAGAATGTAGGCCGAAAGGTCGCGCTGGCAGTTGTGCATCTGGCGCACGTAGTCTTCGACCGTTTCAATGATACGGTCGATGAGCGTCTTTTCCAGCTTGATGTCGCGCAGACGGGTGACGATTTCGTCCTTGAAGCAGATGATTTCTTTCTGCACTGCGGTAACGCGGCGGTCCATGCAGGCGCAGGCATCGAGCTTTTTGTATATCTTGCGCTTTTTCTTGAAGGTCTGTTTTATTTCGTCCAGCAGCAGAATAACGCGGGTGCGCTGGTTCATTTCGTCTTCGCTGGGGTCGTCTTCTTCAATGGTTTTAACCACGTCCTTAAGTTTGACGCGGTTCTGGCGCAGGTCTTCGCCCACATTGATGAGTTCTTCAACGGCCACAGGCACTTCAACCAGGGCGTAGAGCACGTCCTGTTCGCCCATTTCGATCTTTTTGGCGATAACAACTTCGCCATCGCGGTCGAGCAGGGGCACGGCGCCCATTTCACGCAGGTACATGCGCACGGGGTCGGTGCTGCGCGAGGAATAATCTGCTGTGTCCTCGTCTTCAGTCAGATCCAGCGAGCCCTCGGTAATGTCTTCGTCAGTTTCGGTGGCAGCGGCGGAAATCTTTTTTCCGTCCTTTTCCGAATCCACAATGACAATTTCGAGCTGTTCAAAGATGCCGATTATTTCCTCAAATTGCTCAGGCGTGCTCATTTCAACAGGCAGGGCCTTGTTGACCTCTTCAAAGGTCAGAAAGCCCGCGCCCTTGCCTTTGGCAATAAGGGACTGTATCTGCTGGATATCTTTAAGATTGCTCATGCCCTTTCTCCAAGGTTTCCTTAAGTGCGCGAAGATAATCTAAATCAGCTTCAAAGTCACCTATGCCGGTATTGGCCCGCATGGCCGCCGACAGCGATGATGCCTGAGCTGACGCGTAGTATTGGTCTAGCGACTGTCGCAACAATTCCAGTTCTTTTTCGCCACTGTCGCAGGGTGCGGCCTCTGGGCCGCGACTTTTGCACCAGAAGTTTTTTTCCCGTTCGTCCAGCTGATAAAACACTTCTTCCGGGCCGTAGGTTTCAATCTTGTCCCACAGCCGCCGGGCAATATCAGACCTCAAGGCAAGGTCTGCCCCCATTTCCTGCATGTCACGCAGGCGGTGGGGGTATCGCACGGCAAACATCATTATTTCGCGGTCGCGAATATTCTGCCGCGACCGTGTGGTTGATAAGGCTGGTGGTTGACCTTCCTTGCGCTGCCCGCGCGTACCTGCCAGGCCTTCGCGCAGGTCAGCCTCTGAAAGCTGCAAATGCGCCGCCAGCCGTGAAATGTACGGGCTGATAAGCTCGGGAATATCAAGTTGGCGCAAAAAATTGCGCGCCCATTCCACTGTTTCGCGCGGGGCAAGGGCTTTGAGCACATCCACGCAAAAACGCAGGCCGTCGGGGGCCTGTGCCTGCAATGTCTCAAAGGCTTCCCGGCCTTGGCCGCGCAGCAAACTGTCTATGTCTTCGCCTTCGGGCATCATCACAACGCTGCACGAAAGGCCGCGTGTGAGCAGCATTTCGCACGAGCGCAAGGCTGCCTTGCGTCCGGCGCGGTCGCCGTCGAACAGCAGGGTCATCTGCGATGCAAAACCCGAAAGGCGTTTTATCTGTTCAGGCGTAAGGGCCGTGCCCAGCACACCAACGGCATTGTCGTAGCCGAACTGGTGCAGGGTGAGCACGTCCATGTACCCCTCTGTCAACAGTGCGCGGCCCTTGGTAACAATACCGCGCCGCGCCTGCGCCAGCCCATAAAGGTGCTCGCCCTTTTTATACAGGGGCGTGTCGGCGCTGTTGATATACTTGGCTTCTTCTTCGTCGGCGATAATACGCCCGCCAAAGGCGATGATCTGGTTTGACAAGCTCTTGATGGGAAAGATCAGCCGCCCGCGAAACCTGTCGTATGGCCGCCCGCCGCTCGATTGCCCCACAAGCCCGGCCTCTGCGGCCATGCGCATGTCAAAGCCGGCACGCCGCAGGGCATCGGCCAGCGACTGCCATTCGCGCCTTGCCCAGCCAAGGCCAAAACGCTCAACTATCTCATCGCTCAAACCACGTTTTTCTATATACCTTCTGCATTCTTCGGCTTCAGGACTTTGCAGGGCCGAGGCAAAATGCCCGGCGGCCAGCTCGTACATGCGCAGCATCTGCTGCCGTGCCGAGCGCTGCTTGCGTTCCTGCCCGTCTCGCTGCGGATCGCGCGGGCCACGGTCAATGCTGACGCCCGCCTCATTGGCCAGCTGCTCGAGGGTTTCTTTAAATTCAAGCCCGTTGATGCGGCTGTAAAAATCAAAGATATCGCCCGAAGCGTGGCAGCCAAAACAGTAAAAAAGCCCCTGATCTTCGTTGACAGAAAAGGAAGGCTTGGTCTCCTGATGGAAGGGGCAGGGCGCAACCCAGCGCGGCCCGTTGCGTTTGAGCTCCACATAGCGGCGCACAACGTCAACAATATTAAGGCGCTCTTTTATTGCGCGAATTGCATCCCTGGACTGCATGGGTCACACGCCTGCGTGTTATCGAAAATTCACAATCGTCATGCCGTCGCCGCCACGGTCTTCGGGCGCAAGGGCAAAATGCCCCACAGCCGGAAAACCGCGCAGAAAGTCGTGCACCTGACGGCGCAAAGCGCCAGTACCCCTGCCGTGTACCACTTCCACCTCTGAAAAACCGGCAAGCAGGGCCTTGTCCATAAAACGCTCAAGTTCCGCAAGGGCCACATCGGCCCGCATGCCGCGCATATCAAGCCGCAGCGAAGCACCTTCGCCGCCCGATGTATGCCCAACCACACCACGCGTGGCAACCCTGGGCTGTGGCGCGGATGTTTGACCGGGCACGCGCAGGGCCTTCATTTCTGCCCACAGGTTCACGCCGTTCATTTCAAGGCGCACGCGGCCACGGCGTTCGTCCACATCGGTGATGACGCCGTGCTTGTTAAATACGGTGTGCAGCACCTGCTGCCCCGTCGTAAATGTCTGGGGCTGGGGCAATACCGACTGGCCTTCTGCTGTTTCGTCCTGAGCGGGAGCCAGCGAGGCCCGCAAGCGCGACATTTCTTTAAGTGCCTGCTTGTGGGTGGCGCGGCCTTCCTTCCAGGCGCGCATGAGCTCGCCAGCCTGGGTGCGCACCTCGTCGTGCAGACGCATGCGTTCCTTGTCCAGCTTTTCGCGCAAATCCTGCGTCTGGCGGCGGGTTTTCTCCTGCTCGCGCTTGAGCTCAACCAGTTCTTCCTCGCGCTGGGCGGCCAGATCGTTGAGCCTGCCCAACAGGGCCGTGGTGTCTTGCCCGTCCTGCAACAAATAATGTTCGGCCCTGCGCACAATGCTTTCGGCCAGGCCGTGCTCGCGCGCAACGTCCAGAGCCTGACTGGCACCCACCTGATCGTAGGCCAGCCGGAAAAGGGGCCTTTTGCTTTGCGGATCAAACAGCATGGAGGCCGCCCGTGCGCCTTCGCGCGTGAGGGCATAGCTTTTGAGCGCGGGAAAATGCGTGGCCGACAGAACAAAGGTATGTTTGTCCAGCAATTCGTCAAGTACGGCCTGGGCAAGGGCAGCGCCCTGGGCCGGGTCTGTGCCCGCGCCAAATTCGTCGAGCAGCACAAGACTGCTGGCGTCAAGATGCTTCCAGGCCTTGGCAAGGTGCTCTATCTGGGCGGTAAAGGTAGAAACATTGTCGGCAAGGCTTTGCTCGTCGCCAATAAAGGCATCAAGCCTGTTGAACCAGGGCAGGTGCGAACCCGCACCCACGGGCACGGGCAGGCCGCTCAGGGTCATGGCCGCAATAAGGCCAAGGGTCTTGAGGCACACGGTTTTGCCGCCCGCGTTGCCACCGGTAATGACCAGGGCGCGTTCGCCGGGGCGCAGCACAATATCCAAAGGCCGCACGCGGCTTTGGGCAAGGGCGGCAGGGCTGCCAGACTTATTGTCCTTGGCATCCTTGCCTTTGCCGCTGGCGCTTTCGGCCACGCGGTTGAGCATAAGCAGGGGGTGGCGGGCATCAAGCAGCTGAATGCCCTCGGCCACGGGGGTGAGCGGCAGGCAGCGGCCATCATACAGGGCGGCCAGCCTGCGCTTGGCCTGCAATACGTCGAGCTGGGCCAAGAGTTCCAGGGCCGCCCGCGCGCCGGGCAATTCTGCCTCAAGCAGGGTACGCAGGTAGACCAGAACCTTGCGTTCTTCTTCTCGTTCTTCGCGTTTCAGTTCCTGAAGGCGGTTGTTGATCTCCACCAGAAACATGGGCTCAAAATAGCAGGTTTCGCCCGTTTGCGACCAATCGTGGATAATGCCCTGCATGCGGCCCTTGAAGTTGGCCTTGAGGGGCAGCACATAGCGGTCGGACGAGAGCGTCATGAACTCGTCTTGCAGGTAGGCCAGCATGTTATACTGCTGGGCAAAATCCTTGACCTTGTGCATGCAGCTTTGGTGCAGGCGGCGCAGTTCGCCGCGCAGACGGTAGAGCTCGGGCGAGCTTTCGTCGCGCAGCAGGCCATCGTCTGAAATACAGCGCAAAAGGGCGGCAGTAAGCTGTTCGGGCAGGGGGGTGCCGTTCGCCATGGCCAGCAGGTGCGGCCAGCGGGTGGCGGCTTCGGGCTGGGCTATGGAAGCGTGGGCCTCTTTGGCAAGGCGCAGCACTTCGCGCAGCGCCCAAAAGGCGTCCACATCGGGCTGAAAGGTATGGGCGCGGCTGACCGATGCGGCGCGCAAAAGGCCGCTCACATCAGGAAAGGCGCTGACGCAAAATATTGCTCCACCGGTTGCCGGGCGGCTGGCCCAGTCGGCGGCTTCTTCATAAATGCGGGTGGCGAGGGTTACGGCCTCTGCATCTTCCAGCGGTGCAACGGCTTGTGCGCGTTCGCGGCCAACGCCAGAGAGGCACAGAGCGGCGAGATTATCGGCAATGCGGTGAAATTCAAGGGCATTGAGCGTGCGGGCGTGGATCATGCGGTAACTGCCTTAAAGCGTTGGGGTTGCACGCAAAAAAACGCGCTTGCCCGTGGTGCGGTCATAAAAGTCGTCAATCGGTTGGAGCTCAGGCGCACGCAAGCACACTGCCGCCCTGCGGGCGCGTCAAACCATACGGCACGCGGTCGTGCCGCCCCAGGGGCGTAAACGGGCTGTGCAAGGCTGTTTGCTCCAAGACAAAACGACTCCCGCAGATTGCATGCCAACTCAAAACGGGACACGGAAAGGGGCCCTTGCCCAACGGAAAAGGGGCCGGAACCTAAGGCTGCAAGCGTTTTTTTACCGCTTCTGAAAGGGCTTTGCCGTCTACGCGGCCCTTGTGGCCCGCCATGATGGCAGAAATGACCTTGCCCATGTCCTTGGGAGAAGTAGCGCCCACCTCGGCCACGGTGGCATCGATAAGGGCTGCAAGTTCTTCTGCTGAAAGGGGCTGGGGCAGATATTCCTTAAGAATGACAAGTTCCGCAGCTTCCTTGTCGGCCAGATCGGTGCGGCCTGCCGCCGTGAACTGGTCAATGGAATCCTGCCGCTGCTTGCCTTCCTTGATGATGAGGTCAAGCATTTCCTCATCGGCAAGGCTGCCTCCGGGGCGCTTGAGCTCCACCATGCGATTCTTTACCGCCGTTTTGAGAAGGCGTAGCACGGTAAGGCGCACACTGTCCTTGGCCTTGTAGGCCAGGATGTAGTCTTTGTCGATCTGCTCAAAAAGCGTGGTAGTGACTGTCATGGCGGTGGTGGGGTGAAGGGTGGAGAAAAGCAGAAAACGCGGGAAGCCCTGGGGGCCTCCCGCATAACTGGCCGAATGAACGAGCGATGGCTGGCACCGCACGGCCTGCCGCATTGCAAAGCTTGCTCTGCAACGGGCGCAAGGCATATCTGCCTAGGCCATGTTCATCTTCCTGATTTTTTTCATCAGCCGCTTCCGGGCGGCGGCCTTCTTCTTTTTGCGCATAACGCTGGGCTTTTCGTAGTGCTGGCGCTTCTTCATTTCAGAAAGAACGCCCGCCTTTTCTACCTGCTTCTTAAAGCGGCGCAGTGCGATGTCGAAGTTATAGTCGTCGTCGTTAAGAAAAACTCCGGGCAAGAAAATCACCCCCTTCGGCGGTGGGGCACGATCAAAGACCATGGCCCTCAAAATATGAACTGCTCTTGTAGCCTTCACTTGGCAAAAAGGCAAGCCCAAAGTGTGGAAAAACGAATATTTTTCCTCACTGGCCCCTGCGGCCTTGCAGCCGTGCGCCCTTATGCCGCGCACGGTGCCCAAGCCCAGCATAAAGAGTGCTGCGGCCAGTTGGGGTGCGGCAAGGCAAATGCAAAGGCCAACGGCCTGTGGCCGTTGGCGCAAACAAAAAAGCCGTTACGCAAGGGCGTAACGGCTTAAAACTCAGTTCAGGGAGTCCTTGAGCATTTTGCCGGGACGGAATTTGAGAATCTTGCAGGCGGGGATGGTGAGCGTGTCGCCCGTGCGGGGGTTGCGGCCCTGGCGAGCTTTGCGTGTTTCAACGGCAAAGGTGCCAAAACCTGTAAGAGTCAGCTTTGATTCTTTAACAAGAGCGTCTTCTACAGAACCAAGAAAAGCATTAAGGGCACGTTCAGCGGCAGCCTTGGTCAGATTTGCCTTGGCAGCAATTTTTTCAACCAGATCAGCTTTAGTCATCAGCACATCCTCCTGAAAAATTTCCCCGGCTTGAGTTTCTGCCAACAAGCAAGAGCGGCAAATGCCGCCAATGCATTACGTTTGAAAGACAGTGGCTAAACTCAAAACTTTTTATGCATTATTGTCAAGCTGCTCGGCCCAAAAAGCGGCCAGAGCCTGAAAATCTTTATTGGCGAGGGCTTCGGGCCGCAGGCTGGGGTCGAGGCCGGTTTTTTCCAGCGCAGCCTCAAGGCCGGGCAGGCCGCTGCGCCTGAAAACGCCGCCAAGCTGCTTGCGGCGCTGCTGAAAGCACACGCGCAAAAGCTTGGCCAGCACCTTGGGGTGGGCGGGGCGGCTCTCTGGCGGCAGGGGGTCAAACGACAGCACGGCAGAATCGACCTTGGGCGGCGGGCTAAATGCCCCCGGCCCCACAATAAATTCCATGCGCGGTCGGGCGTAGCTTTGCACCCATACAGAGAGCGCGCCGTAGTGGTTGGTGTTGGGCTGGGCTGCCAGACGCTGGCCCACCTCTTTTTGCACCATGAATGCCGCGCGCTGCCAGCCAGTGGCCCGCGAAACAATGTCCCAGATAAGGGGCGAGGCCACGTTGTAGGGCAGGTTGCCTATGATTTTCCAGGGATTTTGGGGCGTGATGCGCTGCCAGTCAAAGCGCAGGGCATCGGTAAGCACGGCCTGAGTGCGGGCTTCGCCAAGGCGTTGGCGCTCTGCCGCCCAGTGGTTGTCTTTTTCAAGCAGCAGCAGGCGTGCGTGGGGCTGTTCCTCAATGGCGCGGGTGAGCGCGCCGGGGCCGGGGCCGATTTCCAGCACCATGTCGTTTGGCTTGGGCAGCAGCAGCATGGCAATGCGGCGGCAGATGTCCTCACGCTTCAAAAAGTGTTGCCCAAGGCTTTTTTTGGCGCGGGGCTGGCCGTGTGTGGATTGTTGTTGCTGCATGTTTCCTCAGGGCAGGTCAAAGCGGTCAAAGGTCATTACCAGCCCGGTGCGGCCCTGTGTGACCGAACGCAAGGAGGTGGAAAAGCCAAACAGGCGGCGCAGGGGGGCAGTGCCGCGCAGGGTTTTGCGCCCGCCGTGGTCTTCCATGTCTTCTACCTTGCCGCCGCAGGTGGTGAACATGGTGATGGCCGCTCCCAAAAAGTCTTCTGGCGCGGTGATTTCAACGCGCATCACAGGCTCCAGAACAACGGGCGATGCCGCCGCCAGCGCTTCGCGCAGGGCCTGACCCGCAGCCATGCGGCTGCCGGGTACCGTGGTCACGCCCTCCTGCCGTTCCACAGAAGTGAGCGTTACGGCCACGTCCTCCACAGGGTAGCCGGTGAGGTCGCCCGATTGCAGGGCATCGCGCACGCCTTCAAGGGCGGCATCCAGATAGACCCTGGGCAGAATCTTGCGGGCCTCGGCGGCATCCTGCGGCAAAAAGTCGCCCACTTCAACCGTATTGCCCGTGCCCCGGGCTCGTGGGGCAACGCGCAGGGCCACAGAACCCTGATGGCGCTCCTTGCCCAGCTCCTTGTCAAACACGGCGGCGGCTTCAGCTTCTTTGCGCACTGTTTCGCGCAGCACCACCTGCGGATTGCCCGCACGGGGGCTGATGCCGTATTCGCGCTTCATGCGCTCAAGCAGCACATCCAGATGCAGCTCGCCCATGCCCGAAACATTGCGCGTGCCGGTGTCTTCGTCCTGCTGGGCCAGCAGGGTGGGGTCTTCTTCGGTATATCTGGCAAGGGCTTCGTCCAGAATCTTGCTTTCGTCGGCATTGCGGGGCTCAAGCGCCAGGGTGATGACCGGCGCGTAGGCGTCGATGCTCTCCAGCGCCAGCTGGCGCTCGCGGGCGGTGTAGGTTTCGCCCGTATGGGCCGAGCGCAGACCAACCACCACCACAATTTCGCCAGCCTCGGCGGTTTCGAGCTGTTCGCGGCGGTCGGCATGGGGGCGGTAAATGCGGCCCAGGCGGTCGTCCTTGCCGCTTGCGGTATTGCGCAGGTTTTCGCCCTCGTGGATGCGGCCCGCATACATGCGCACAAAGGCCAGCTTGCGGCCATTTTCCATCAGCACCTTGAAAACAAGGGCCACCGCCGGGGCATCGGGCGTTGCCTCTACCACAATTTCGTGGCCTTCGGCATCGTGACCCACTGGGGCGGGAACATCAGCTGGCGAGGGCAGCAAAGTGCACACGGCATCAAGCACCGGCTGCACGCCCATGTTGCGCAGGGCCGAGCCACAAAATACGGGTGTGAGCGCGCGGGCAAGCGTGGCACGGCGCAGCGCGGCCTGAACATGGGCAAGCGTAAACGCGCCCTCCAGATACAGATCCACAAAGGTTTCGTCGGCCTCGGCCAGCTTTTCCAGCAGGGATTCGCGCCAGGGGGCGGCGAGGGCGGCTTCCTCCTCTGTAAAGGGCGCGCGGTGCACCGTCTGCCCCTGATCTGCCAGATCAAAGGTAAGGGTCTGCTCGTTCACGAGGTCGAGCACAGCGCGGAAGTTTTCGCCCTGTCCCATGGGAATGGTGAGGGCCACCGCATTGGTTTGCAGGCGTTGGCGCATGGCTTCGAGCACGGCCTCAAAATCCGCGCCAAGGCGGTCAACTTTGTTGATAAAGGCGATTTTGGGCACACCAAAGTCTTCAGACTGCCGCCACACGGTTTCAGACTGCGGCTCAACCCCACCCACGGCGCAAAACACACCCACGGCCCCGTCGAGCACGCGCAGCGAGCGCTCTACCTCAATGGTAAAGTCCACATGACCGGGGGTGTCGATGAGGTTGATGGTGTTTTCGCCCCACTGGCAGGTGGTGCAGGCAGACATGATGGTGATGCCGCGCTCCTGCTCTTCTGGCATGTAGTCCATGGTGGCTGCGCCGTCGTGCACCTCGCCCATGCGGTGGATTTTGCGGCTGTAAAACAGCATGCGCTCTGAAAGCGTGGTTTTGCCCGCGTCGATATGGGCAATAATGCCTATGTTGCGGATATGCTTGATGCTGGGCATGGTTTACTCCAAAGCGTGGTGTTGCAGAATGATTGCAAACTGTTGCTGTCTGGCTTGCAGGTGCGCTGTGTCAGATCATGCCTGATTACAGCAGATTACAGCAGGCCGAAGGCCTGGCGCTGCACGCGGAAAAAGTCGGGCGTGAGGCCGGGATGCAGCCAGAAGCCCTCGCACCCCGGTGTAATGGCAGGCGCGCTGCTGTGGGGGAATGGCCCGGTGCGCCGCTCGCGGCAATGCCCAAGGGCGGCCACTGGTGCAAGGTAGGTGGCGTCTGGCGTGAGGTGCAGGGGGGCGTCCAGCGCCGCCTCGAGCGCCTCGGCCTGCGCAAAGGCCAGAGCCTCAAGGTCAAAGGCCTCGGGCTTGGGCAGGCACAGTATGGGCGAACGGCGTTCTTCGTAGCAGGGCAGTTCCAGCGCTCTGGCGGCCCCGGCCACGGCATCCAGCTCGCCCCTGTGCAGCAGCACCAGCCGCCCCGGCCCGGGCTGGGTTTCTTCCAGCAGAGTGCAGAGGCCAGCTCTGTCCATGACAAAGATGTCTTCCACCCCTGCCAGTTCCAGCGTCACAAGCGCGTTGTTGCTGGGCGTGCCGCCCACGCACACTGCCCCAACGAGAGGCACGCCGCCCAGCTGGGCGGGCATGCAGGCTGCCGCAAGGCGGGCCGCCGCAGTATATGCGGGCGTAAAGGCAACGACCGCCCAGGGCGCGGGGTGCGCAATAGAGCGCCGCCAGAAACCCAGATGGGCGTTGCGTACCTCGTTGCGCTGGCTGGTGGTGCTTTCGCCAAAATGCATATGGGCCAGCGCCAGCCCTGTTTTGACAGCGGCGCGCAGGTGTGCGGGTGTGGCCTCGTAGGCGGCAGCGGCAAGGGCGTCGTCCAGCCGAGCAGCTTCTGCCCACTGGGGCCAGCACACGGCGGCGGGGGCTTCTGCCCCCGGTTCCTGCCGGTTTTCCATATCAAACAGGGACATGGCATTCAGCTCCGTTTTTCAGCGCCTGTTCGGCACTAATCCTTGCCCAGAATCTGGCCAAGCCATTCGTGCATCTGTTCAAGCTGGGTTTCCACAGAGCGGGGGCCCGTGCCGCCGGGGGTTTCGCGGCGGCTCACGGCTGCGGCGTATTCCAGAATGGCAAAGACCGTGTCGTCGATGCGCGGCTCAAGGAGCTGGAGCTCGCCAAGGGTAAGGTCTTCAAGGCCTTTGCCCGCCTTTTCGGCCATGGCCACGGCCTGCCCGGTGATGTGGTGCGCCTCGCGGAAGGGAATACCCTTGCCCACAAGGTAGTCGGCCAGTTCGGTGGCGTTGAGAAACCCGGCCTTGCAGGCCTCGCGCATGCGGTCGGTGCGGAAGGTCAGCTCCTCAAGCATGCCGGCCATGAGGCGCAGCGAGGCTTCAACCGTGCGGTCGGCATCAAGGAACCCTTCCTTGTCTTCCTGCATGTCGCGGTTATAAGCAAGGGGCAGACCCTTCATGACCGTGAGCAGACCCGTAAGCGCGCCGTAGACGCGCCCGGTCTTGCCGCGCATGAGCTCGGCCACGTCGGGGTTCTTTTTTTGCGGCATGATGGAAGAGCCCGTGGAATAGCCATCGGAAAGGCGCACAAAACCAAAGGCGGGGTTGGCCCAAAGGATGATTTCTTCGCACAGGCGCGAAAGGTGCATCATGATGGCCGAGCCGTCAAAAAGGGCTTCGAGCACAAAGTCGCGGTCAGAAACGGCGTCCATGGAATTGGCGTAAATTTCGGCAAAGCCCACCTCGTCGGCCACGCTCTGCGGGTCGAGGGGGTAGGTTGTTCCGGCCAGAGCCGCCGCGCCAAGGGGCGAAATGCGCACGCGTTCAAGGGTATCCTCGAGGCGCATGGCGTCGCGGCGAAACATGGAGGCATAGGCCAGCAGGTGATGGGCAAGGCTTACGGGCTGGGCAGGTTGCAGGTGGGTGCAGCCGGGCAGGATGTCCGTTTTGTGCTCGGCGGCCTTTTCGGCCAGCACAGAGCACAGATAGGCCGCGCGCTGCCGCCACGTTTCGAGGCGGTCGGCCACAAACAGACGAAAGGTCAGGCCCACCTGATCGTTGCGGCTGCGGCCCGTGTGCAGCTTTTTGCCCACATCGCCCACAAGCTCGGTAAGGCGTGCCTCAATATTCATGTGCACGTCTTCAAGCTCTGGCTTCCACACAAAGTTGCCAGCCTCGATTTCTTCGCGCACGCGGTCCAGACCGTTGACCAGAACCCGGGCCTCGCTCTGGCTGATGACGCCCTGGCGGCCCAGCATGCGGGCATGCGCCTGCGAAGCGCGGATATCCTGGGCGTAGAGCGCCCTGTCGTAGGATTGCGAATCCGTATACTGGGCCACGGCTTCCTTGGGGCCTTCGGCAAAGCGGCCGCCCCAGCTCTGGTTGGTCTTCATGGTCTGTCCGTTTTCAGTAAAAAATGAATCGGGGGAAACCGCGCTGCTTATGGCAAACGCCGCTTCCCCCGGAACCTGTTCCGTCAATTTTCCGCCAGGCACGCGGCTTTGCCGCCAATGGCCCAACCATTACGGCACAGGCTCCGGGAAAGGCGTTCCATATTCCAAAAACCCGCATGCCACCGCACAGGTCGGCGGTATGCGGGCGGTGCAATCTACTTGCCGAGCTTGCTCTGCACGGCGGCGTGCAGGCGCAGACGCAGGCTGTTGAGGCGAATGAAGCCAGCGGCGTCCTTGTGGTCGTAGTCGCCGCCTTCAAAGGTGGCCAGATCTTCAGAAAAGAGCGAGTTGGCCGAGGTGCGGGCCAGGGGCCACACGCCGCCCTTGTAGAGTTTGGCGCGCACGGTGCCGGTGACGCACTCCTGCGATTTGTCCATGAAAACCTGCATGGCTTCGCGCTCGGGCGAGTACCAGAAGCCGTTGTACACGCACTGCGAGTAGCGCACGGCCAGCATGTCGCGGATGCCGAGCAGTTCGCGGTCCATGCAGATGCCTTCAAGGTCGCGGTGCAGGGCAAACAGCAGGGTGCCAGCCGGGTTTTCGTACACGCCACGGCACTTCATGCCCACAAAGCGGTTTTCAACCATGTCGTCACGGCCAATGCCGTTGCGCCCGGCGATGTCGCTGAGGGTCTTGATGATGGCGGCGGGGGAGAGGCGTTGGCCGTTAACAGCCACGGGGTTGCCGTGCTCAAAGTCAACGCTGATGATCTCTGGCGTGTCGGGCGCTTCTTCCACGGGCACGCAGCGCTGATGGCACGAGGCGTCGGGCGCGTTGCCGGGATTTTCCAGCTCGCTGCCTTCAAAGCTTGTGTGCATCATGTTGGCGTCCATGCTGTAGCGCTTGGCATCGCTCGAAATGGGAATGCCGTGCTTTTCAGCAAAAGCCGTAAGGGCCGTGCGCGACATAAGATCCCATTCGCGCCAGGGGGCGATAACCTTGATGTCGGGCGCAAGGGCGCTGACGGCAAATTCAAAACGTACCTGGTCATTGCCCTTGCCGGTGGCACCGTGGGCCACGGCGTCGGCGCCTTCCTTGCGGGCGATGTCCACAAGGGCCTTGGCGATCAGCGGGCGGGCGATGGAGGTTCCCAGCAGGTAGCGGTTTTCGTAGCGGGCAGCGCCACGCATCATGGGAAACACAAAGTCCTTTGCCATTTCTTCGCGCAGATCAAGCACATATGCCTTGGAAGCGCCGGTTTTGAGCGCCTTTTCTTCCACGCCAGAAAGGTCTTCGGGCTGGCCAAGGTCGGCGGTAACGGCAATGACCTCGCACTTGTAGGTCTCGATGAGCCATTTGAGGATAACAGAAGTATCAAGCCCGCCCGAATAGGCGAGAACGACTTTTTTAACATCTTGCATGTAAGGAGCCCCCTTGTGGATTCAAGAGAAAAATTATTGCGCAAAAAAATGTGCGAGGCAAGGGCTTTGTGCCGCCCGCTGGCAGCACCCACAGGGCGTAAAGCCGCAATGCAGGCGTGGCGGGCCAGAAATGGGCAGGGTGGGGCCGCCCGCAAGCGCGTGGATTCATTTGGCCGAAGGAAAAACTTGACTTTTATACCAGCTGTGGAATAAAAACAATCGTTTTATGCAAATCGGCGCGCCTGTGCCGCGTCATTACCTCTGATCTCCAAATCCGCAGGAAAGTTCAATGCCCAAGCGTTCGGATTTACACAAAATTCTTGTCATCGGCGCGGGCCCCATCATCATTGGCCAGGGCTGCGAGTTTGACTACTCGGGTTCTCAGGCCGTGAAGGCCCTCAAGGAAGAAGGGTACGAGGTGGTGCTGGTCAATTCCAATCCGGCTACCATCATGACCGACCCGCATATGGCTGACGCCACCTATGTGGAACCCATCGAGCAGGAAACCCTTGCCGCAATCATCCGAAAAGAGCGCCCAGACGCTCTCTTGCCTACGCTTGGCGGTCAGACGGCTTTGAACGCCGCTCTTGGGCTTGCCAAGAGCGGCGTTTTGGCGGAATGCGGCGTTGAGCTTATCGGCGCGCGCGCCGATGTTATTGAAAAAGCCGAAAGCCGCGAACTGTTCCGCGAGGCCATGGAAAAGATCGGCCTTAAAATGCCCGCCAGCGGCATTGCCCGCACCATCGAAGAAGTGCGCCAGCTTGGCAACGTGCTGCCCTTCCCCCTTATTGTGCGCCCGGCCTTTACGCTTGGCGGCACGGGCGGCGGCGTGGCCTACAACATGGAAGACCTCGAATCCATCGCGGCCAGCGGCCTTTCGGCCAGCCCCACCTCTGAAGTCATGATTGAGCAGAGTGTTCTTGGCTGGAAAGAAATTGAAATGGAAGTGATGCGTGACGCCAAGGACAACTGCGTCATCATCTGCGCCATTGAAAACTTTGACCCCATGGGCGTGCACACGGGCGACTCCATCACCGTGGCCCCGGTGCAGACCCTCACGGATGTTGAGTACCAGAACATCCGCGACGCCTCCATTGCCATCATGCGCGAAATCGGCGTTGAAACGGGCGGCAGTAACGTGCAGTTTGGCATCAACCCGGCCAACGGCGAGATCGTGGTTATCGAAATGAACCCCCGCGTGTCGCGCTCGTCGGCGCTGGCCTCCAAGGCCACGGGCTTTCCTATTGCCAAAATCGCCGCCAAGCTGGCCGTGGGCTACACCCTCGACGAGCTGAACAACGACATCACCCGCGAAACCGTGGCCAGCTTTGAGCCTGCCATCGACTACTGCGTGGTGAAGATTCCGCGCTTTACCTTTGAAAAGTTCCCCGGTGCCAAGGACGAGCTCACCACCTCCATGAAGAGCGTGGGCGAAGCCATGAGCATTGGCCGCACCTTTAAGGAAGCCCTGCAAAAAGGCCTGCGCTCCATGGAAATTGGCGCCACCGGCCTTGGCTACAGCTTCCGCTCCGAGCTGCCCGATCGCGAAACCATTCTCGAATCCCTGCACCGGCCCAACTCGCGGCGCATATTTTCGCTGCGTCAGGCCCTTGTGGCTGGCATCAGCGAAGAAGAAATCTTTGCGGTTTCGGCCATCGACCCCTGGTTTATCCGCCAGGTGCGCGACATTGTTGAAATGGAAAAGCGCATCAGCAACTTTGGCCTTGCCAACGACATGACCACCGCCAACAAGGCGCTGGCCGACATGCTGCGCGAAGCCAAGGAATACGGTTTCTCCGACCGCCAGCTGGCAGAAATGTGGAAGATGGCCGAGGCCGACATTCGCCGCATGCGCAAGGAAATGGACGTGGAGCCCACCTTCTATCTGGTGGATACCTGCGCGGCAGAATTTGAGGCTTACACCCCGTATTTCTACTCCACCTTCGAGCGTGGCGACGAAATCAAGATTGAAGACCGCCGCAAGGTGCTTATTCTTGGCGGCGGCCCCAACCGTATCGGCCAGGGCATCGAGTTTGACTACTGTTGCTGCCACGCCTCGTATGCCCTGCGCGACGCGGGCGTGATGGCAATCATGGCCAACTCTAACCCCGAAACTGTTTCCACAGACTACGACACCTCGGACAGACTCTACTTTGAGCCCCTGACCTTCGAGGACGTGATGAACATTGTGGAAAGGGAAAAGCCCGAGGGCGTTATTGTGCAGTTTGGCGGCCAGACCCCGCTGAACCTTGCCGTGCCGCTCATGCGTGCTGGCGTGCCCATTCTGGGCACGAGCCCCGACGCCATTGACCGCGCCGAAGACCGCGAACGCTTTCAGGCCCTGATTGAAAAGCTTGAGCTGCTTCAGCCGCCGAACGGCACGGCCATGAGCCTTGAAGACGCCCTTGCTGTGGCCGAGCGCATTACCTACCCCGTGGTTGTGCGGCCCAGCTATGTGCTGGGTGGC
This sequence comes from Deltaproteobacteria bacterium, assembly GCA_009929215.1. GTDB lineage: Bacteria > Desulfobacterota > Desulfovibrionia > Desulfovibrionales > Desulfovibrionaceae > Desulfovibrio. Next base: position 20,689 of record SAAX01000047.1, read on the forward strand.
CGCGCCATGGCCGTGGTGTATGACGCCGCCGAACTCAAGGATTACTTCCACGTTCAGGTTCCGCAAAAGCCGGAACACCCCATCCTCATCGACAAGTTCCTTGAGCATGCGGTGGAGGTGGACGTGGACGCCCTTTCGGACGGCAAGGAAGTGTACGTGGCGGGCATTATGGAGCACATCGAGGAAGCCGGTATCCACTCTGGCGACTCGGCCTGCGTGCTGCCCCCGTATTCGCTCTCTTACGACCACGTTGCCCGCATTGCGGTACAGGCCGAAGCTCTGGCCCGCGAGCTCAAGGTTGTGGGTCTTATGAACATCCAGTTTGCCATCAAGGGCGACGATGTTTATATACTTGAAGTAAACCCCCGCGCCTCGCGCACGGCCCCCTTTGTGTCCAAGGCCACGGGCGTGCCCCTGCCGTATCTGGCCACTCAGGTTATGCTGGGCAAAACCCTTGAAGAGCTGGACCCCTGGAGCATGCGCAAGGGTGGGTTTACCTGCGTCAAGGAAGCTGTGCTGCCTTTCCAGCGCTTCCCGGGCGTGGACGTGATTCTTGGCCCCGAAATGCACTCTACCGGCGAAGTTATGGGCATGGGCTCAAACTTTGGCGAGGCCTTCCTCAAGAGCCAGCTGGGCGCTGGTCAGGTATTGCCGCAGGGTGGCAAGCTCTTCCTGTCGGTCAACGACCGCGACAAGCCCTATCTGCCCGAAGTGGCCGACATGTTTGCCAAGCTTGGTTTCCACCTGCTGGCAACGCGCGGCACGGCAGCTGTTCTGCGTGAGCACGGGCTGGAAGTTGAAGAAGTGCTGAAGGTTTACGAAGGGCGGCCCAACATTGTTGACCTGCTCATCAACCACGAGGTTGCTCTGGTTATCAATACGGCATCGGGCAAGCATACGGCCAGGGATTCCAAGGCCATACGTCATGCGGCCCTCACATATAAGGTTCCTTACTGCACCACCATTGCCGCAGCGCGTGCCACGGCCACGGCCATCGGTTCGCGGCGGGCAGAAACCCATGTGGAAAGTTTGCAGGAATACTACGCGCGGGAAGCGCGGGGGTAAGTTATGAAAGCATTGCTGGTGCTGGAAGACGGATTTACGCTGGAAGGCAAATCCTTTACCGGAGATTTTGAAACCGGCGGTGAAGTGATTTTCACCACGGGCATGACTGGCTATCAGGAAGTGCTCACCGACCCCTCCTATTACGGGCAGATGGTCTGCATGACCTATCCGCTGGTGGGCAACTACGGCATCTGCGAGGCTGATATGGAATCGGCCCGCGTGCATTGCAGCGCCTTTCTGGTAAAGGAATGCTGCAAAGAGCCCTCTAACTGGCAGTCTGTCATGGCTTTGCCTGCTTTTTTGCAAAAGTACGGCACGCCGGGCATGGAAGGGCTGGACACCCGCGCCCTTACCCGCCACCTGCGTATCAACGGGGCCATGCGCGGCATGATTTCCACCAGGGAGCTGAACCCGGCTGCCCTTAAGGAAAAAGTGCTTGCCCAGCCCACCATGAAGGGCCGCAATCTTGTGCCCTTTGTGGCCGCGCAGGAACCCTATGCATGGTTAGACAACCAGCCGCAAAAGGTAAGCCTTGGGGCCGACGGCGCGTATGCGTGGCGCGGCACGGGCCTGCCCTTGCTGGTGTACGATTACGGCATCAAGTGGAACATTCTGCGCCGCCTGTGCGAAGCGGGTTTTGAACCCCTTGCCGTGCCGCCGAACTTTAGCGCCACGCAGGCCAAGGCCAGCGGAGCCAAGGGCGTGTTTCTTTCCAACGGCCCCGGCGACCCGGCAACCCTGACGGCAGAAATTGCCCTGGTGCGCGAGCTTGTGGGCATGTTCCCGGTTACGGGCATTTGCCTTGGGCATCAGCTTATCGGCCATGCCCTTGGCGGAACCACGGGCAAGCTCAAGTTTGGCCACCACGGCTGCAACCACCCGGTAAAAGATCTGACCACCGGGCGCATCGAAATTTCGTCGCAAAACCACGGCTTCCATGTGGTGCTCGACGGCGTTAATGATGTGGAGGCCACGCACATCAACCTGAACGATAACACGCTTGAAGGCCTGCGTCACAAGACCCTGCCGGTCATGAGCGTGCAGTACCACCCCGAAGCGGCGGCTGGACCCCGCGACGGCCAGTACCTTTTTGAGCGTTTTCGCCAGTTGATTGGCGAGGCCGCCGGAGCGTAACTGCCCGATACCTATGATCTACACACGGCGCACAGTGCTGCGCTGCAAGAAAACCGGCTGTTTTATCAAACAGCCGGTTTTTTCGCGCTTGATATACTGGCGGTGTTTTGGGTAGACTATATGCCACATTGGGCCTGTGCCCCAGCGGCATTGTTGCCCGTTTTACTCCGCTCAATGGCAAACAATCCTGCGAGCGAACACTGTAAAGGTTTACTCAACTCAAGGAGCATATCGTGAAAAAGTCGGTTTTGTGTTTGGCCCTGAGCCTTGCACTTGTCCTGGCGTTCGCTCCGGTTCGCGCAGCGGAAAACATGCCTGAAGCCGATTGTTCCAAGGCAAATCCTGTGGATCAGCTTACGGGTGCACTATGGCAAAAAACCCCTGAAGCGGAAAAGCTTGCTTTCCTTTTTGGTGTGGAAACTGCAATCACGGTTGAATACTTTGTGAACGGCAAGGTTGCAGAAAAGGCTGCCAAGGAAGGCAAACGCCCGGTGTACACGCTGTCACCCTTTGAAAAAGGCTGGATGAAAGCCTTCAAGGGTGTGAACCGTGCGGAAGTTGCCAAGATGGTGGACGCATGGTTTGCGGCAAATCCGCAGCAGCTTGACCGCCCTGTAATGAGCGTAATCTGGTACGAAATTGCCGAGCCCCGTCTGGCCGCAAAGCAATAGCAATCCCGTTGCCTTACGGGTTTTTGGGAGAGAAGATATGAAAAAACTATTGATTATCACCTTGCTGGCGGCCATTTTTACCAGCGGCATAGGCTGCACCAACATGAGCAAGACCCAGCAGGGCGTTGCCAGCGGCGCAGCCCTTGGAGCACTTGGAGGCGCAGGCGTTGCCGCCATTGCTGGTGGTTCCGCTGCCTGGGGCGCACTGGCTGGTGCTGGTGTTGGCGCACTGGCTGGCGGTATAGTTGGGCACGAGCAAAGCAAGAGCAAGGCCTGGTAAAAAACGCGCAGATTGTGCCTATTACGGCACTGTGCCGCATAAGGCGTAATTACGGCGGGCTGTACCAACAGCCCGCTTTTTCATGAACAGCATACGGGGGAGTATATGGCCGCAAGCGTTCACGCAGTATATTTCAGTCCCACTGGCAGCAGTCGCACCATTGCGCAGCAAGCGGCCAGTGTTCTGGCGCAGAATCTTTCGCTGACGCATGCCGAAGACTGGGACTGGACATTTCCCGAAGGGCGCGTAGCGGCCTACAACGTAGGCGCGGGCGATGTGCTGGCTTTTGCTTTTCCTGTGTATTCCGGGCGTGTACCACAGCTGCTGCTTGAGCCGCTGGAGCGGCTTGCAGGGCAGGGTGCTCATGTGGTGCCGCTTGCCGTGTACGGCAACAGGCACTATGACGATGCCCTTCTGGAAGCTGTTGAACTGTTCTATACCCGGCAGTTTTCCATTTTGGCCGCAGGTGCCTTTGTGGCAGAGCACAGCTACACCAGCAAGGTTGGCGCTGGCCGTCCTGATACACAGGATATGGCAGCGCTGGCCGATTTTGCCCGCAAAGCAGCCATTCGTATTGCACAGGGGCCGGGGGCAAGGGTATCGGTTCCTGGCAACAGGCCTTACAAGGCACTGTCACCAGCGGCAGATATTCGGCCCAAAACGCTCGCTGGCTGTACCGGGTGTGGGCTGTGCGCCAGTGTTTGCCCCGTGCGCGTCATCAACGAGGACGCCCCCTCACAAACCGCCCCGGGCTGCATACGCTGCTGTGCCTGTGTTAAAATTTGCCCTGAGCAGGCCAGGATTTTTGATGACCCGCTGGTAAACAAGGTTGTGGGCATGCTTGAAACCAACTGCCTTGCCCGTCGCGAACCCGAAACCTTTTTTGCCGACTAGAGCAGATCAACATTGAAATGTGTATTTTCAAAATTAAATACACGCTCGTCTCGGCGTTTAATCGCGCAAATAAATAGCGTTGCTGTCTTCATCCGTAAGGCTCACAAGTTCGCCAACGGCTGAAGCTGCGTTACGCCTCCACGTCTGGCGTCTGCTTACGCAGCCACCTGAGCATTTCAAAGTTGAAAGGCTCTAAGAGCCGCCAAAATAGGAAGGCAAAGGGCAGCAGAAAACTGTAGACGGAGCGGGCAGTAGGCAACGGTCAGCTGGCAGTGCCCAATAGGCAGCGGCCAATACACAGAGGCCCATAAGCCGTAGGCAGATCTAACAACCGACCCTCGCGGCGGTCGGGCGTTCACCATACCGCACAAAAAACAGGCCAGACAGATACGCAAGGGCGTGTCTGTCTGGCCTGAACATTGTTAAGCCTGTTGCTGCTGTTGGCTATTCCCCTTGCGGGGTATCCACCGCCAGATCCATGTCTATCATCTGGCCGATTGTGCCTGCGGCAAAGCCGCCAAACAGCGCGTTGGACATTTCCTGGTCATAGCGCGGATCGTTGGCCAGCTCCTTGGCAGCCTGAAGCGGATCCTTGGCCTTTCTGAACGGTCTTTCGCAGATCATGGCTGCAAAAGAATCGGCAACAGCGCACAGGCGGCCCGGTTTGGTAGTCTGGCTGCTCTTGGTGTGCTGGGGGTAACCCGAACCGTCAAGGCGCTCGTGGTGTTCAAAACAGGCCCGCAGCAATTCTTCAAAGGCCACGTCCATCTTTTGCATCAGCCTCACACCCACAATGGGGTGAGGCACGATTTTTTCTCTTTCTTCCTGCTTGAGGGGGCCAGCCTTACTCAGCAAGAAGGGTGGAACCTTGCACATGCCCACATCGTGCAGCAATAAGGCCACGGCCATGCGGTCCAGATCCTTGCGCTTCAGCTCGCCACCGCCTTGCAGCCATATCCACAGCCCCACAATCATGGTGTTGATGGAGTGGCGCGCAAGGTGGTTTTTGCGAAACAGGCGGCGCATAAAGGTGTTAATGTGGTGCTTGTCGTTCCAGATGTACTCGGTCACCACCATTACGTCGCGGTACAGCGGTTCAAACAGCGCCTTAACGGGCTGATCGAAGAATTCGGTACAGCGCATGAGCAGGGCGCGTATGCAAATATCTGCAATTTCGGCTTCTTTCAGGTTGTTGTCCTGCAACACAAGGTCGAGTTGTTTGACGATGTGGCGGG
>SAAX01000048.1 GCA_009929215.1 Deltaproteobacteria bacterium
GCGTTGCGGGGCTTGTCTTCCCCACGCCATCCCTTCTTGCGCGAATAAAAATAGCAGTAACCCATCAGCACAAAACCGGTCATGATACCGGGCACAATACCGCTCATAAACAGGTCACCAATGGAAACCTGGGCAGAAACGCCATAAACCACAAATGGGTTGCTGGGCGGAATCATCACGCCCACGCAGCCAGCGGCGGCCACCAGCGCGGCAGAAAAATACTTGTCGTACCCGCGTTCGATCATGGCCGGGATGGTGAGCGCTCCAATGGCGGCCACTGTGGCAGGGCCAGAACCGCTGATGGCGCCAAAGAACATGCAGGTAACAATGGCCGTAAGGCCCATGCCGCCATAGAGCCCTCCCACGATTTCATCCGCCAGGCTGAGCAACCGGCGCGAAAGCCCGCCAGCGCCCATGAACACGCCCGCAGCGATAAAGAAGGGGATCGCCATGATGGGGAAACTGTCGATGGACGTAAACGATACCTGCGCCATGTATTCGATGGGCAGGGTATCTGCGCTGATAATGGTGGCAAGGGTGGAAAGGCCCAGCGAAATGGCGATAGGCACGCCAATGAGGCACAACACCACAAAGTAGCCAAAGAGCGCTGTAAGCGGCTCAATATAATCAAAGATGAAACAGGGCGATGCTATGGCCGCCGTAAGGGCCAGCCCAATGAAAGTATCAAGCGTGCCGCATTCCTTGACCTGACCGTAGATCGACTGCAAAAGGCGCAGACACATGAGGCCAAAACCCAAGGGCAGAATAAGATACGGCACAAGATAGGGCATGCCCAGAGCCGTTGTGTACTGGGGAAATGTGAGCAAACGCTCTATCTGACCCCAGCCAAACCACGCAATGGTAGCCGTAAGGCACAAAAACAGGGTTTCAACCGTTATCCAGCTGATGCGCTGCCAACGGGGCGGCAAATGGTCATACAGCATATCCACACGAATGGATGAGCGCTTTCTGATAGCCACAGAAACGGCCAGATACGAAATCCAGATAAAAATATACCGCGAAAGTTCTTCAGTCCACACGGCGGCCCCGGCCCGGTCAATGAACTGCGTGATAATATAGCGGTAAATTACCTGCCAGGTGATGAATAGAATAATGCTGATCAGGCCGGTGACCATGAAGATGCTTTCAAAATTCTGGTCCAGCCAGCGCAGCGGGCTGTTTTTTGCTTCTGTGGCGTTCATGCTTTACCCCGTAGGTGAGTGCTGATCCTTGCCGGGGGGCCCGCCAGAATACCCAGCGGCCCCCCCCCAAACAATTACTACTTCTGTGTTGCGGCAATCAGTTCCAGCAACTCAGCAGGAATTTCCTTGGCAAACTTTTCGCGCACGGGAGCGGTCTTTTTCTTCAGCTCTTCACGCTGCTCGGGGGTGAGCATGTGAATGGTGATGCCCTTGTCGCGGAAGGCCTGCCAGGCCTGCTTTTCAAGCTTGACGGTTTCGGCGCGCTGCCACACCAGAGCTTCGTGAGCGGCTTCGGCAATGATCTTCTGCTGTTCGGGGGTGAGGCTGTCCCACTTTTTCTTGTTCATAAGCAGCACATGCATGGAATAGTTGTGCTGCGAATCCATGGCGTGCTTGAGCACTTCGGTGTGCTTGGCATCATTGAGAAGAGAAAAGGTGTTGCCCTCGGCGTCCACAGTACCCTGTTGCAGGGCGGTGTAGGTTTCGCCCCAAGCCACAGGGGCGGGGTTCATGCCCAGCTCGGTGGCAACGGCCACTTCAACAGGAGAATCCGTTGTGCGCACCTTGAGGTTCATGAGATCCTGAACACTGTTCAGGGGCTTTTTGGCAGAAACAAAGTTGCGGTAGCCATATTCGCTGAACATGATGGTCTTAAGGCCAATACCGCCTGCAACCTTGTCCAGGGCCTTGCCAAGCTCGCCGTCATCCAGCGCCTTGTAGAGCTTTTCCTGGTTTTTGGGATCAGTAACGTAGGGCAGGTCAATGGCCATAAAGGCCTTGGAAAAACTGGCGAGGTTGGGCGAAGAGCTTGAAGACATGTCGAGCGTGCCGGCCTGAGCGGCCTCGGTGGTCACGCGGTCGCTGCCCAGCTGGCAGTTGCCGAAAATCTGGATACGAATTTTCTTGTTGCTTTTCTTTTCAACAAGTTCCTTAAACTTTTCATAGCCCACGGTCACATTGTTGCCAGGGGCCATGGGATGCCCCAGCCTCAGGGTAAGCGGTTTTTCAGCAAGGGCGTCTTGCGAAAAAAGGCTCAAACCGAGGCAAGCTGTTGCCGCAAGGGCGGATGCAAAAAATAGTTTACGCATGTTTCTCCTCACTATCCATAGGGGGTTATAAAACATAAACTAGGGCAGCCTTATCAAAGGCCCCGCTTTGTGATTTTTATGTTTTGCACAATATGTGCCATTAAAAATTTTGCATCAAGCTGCCAATTTTGCATAATTATCTTTATTTGCAGGCTGTTAAGAATCACACAATGGGAAAATATCCTCTGCTAAAAAATTTAAGGCGCAAGTTTGCACCTATTAAAACTCACTCCTGAAATTAAAAATAGCATGCTTGTGAAAGTTGTTTCATATTTGTTTTTCGCAATGTTGAGACTGCCAACCATACCCCTTCCAAGGGAGATGATGCAAATTTGCGTCGCACCAATCGTCAGTTTTATCAAAAACCAATCCTGACTGATGCAATCATGCATCATCGCCTCGGCCACAAACAGGTTTTACGCGTTCTCACCCTGCGGAAATAAAAAATTACTTTAAATTACAATAAGTTATAATTTTGGCACAAGCCATGCACAGGGGAATGCAAACGAGGATTGCCACCCCCTTTCGGCATTCTCCGTGCGGTGACAGTGCAAGCGCCCCGCACGCCACATATCCAATTTTCAGGAGTACCGTGATGAGCACCACCACTTGCGAATGCCGCTCCCCGCAGGAACAGCGTTTGTACGACAAGATTGAGGGCAGGGAAGACAAGTTCCGCACAACCCACACCCGCGTTTTCAAGCTGCTGGAACGCTTTGAAGGCCAGAAGCCGCGCATCGACATCGAACGCGCCCTGTACTTCACCCAGTCCATGCAGGAAACGGACGGACAGCCCCTGGTGCTGCGCTGGGCCAAGGCCCTCATGCACATTGCGAAGAACATGACCGTCTATGTGCAGGAAGACCAGCTGCTGCTTGGCCGCGCTGGCTGCGATGGCCGTTATGGCATTCTGTACCCCGAACTGGACGGCGACTTTCTTGATATTGCGGTGCGCGACCTGCCCACCCGCAAAACCTCGCCCGCCACGATCACACCCGAAGACGCCAAGCGCGTCATTGAAGAAATTGCACCCTACTGGAAGGGCAAGACCTACCACGAGGCCCTCAACGCCGCCCTGCCCGCCGAAGTCCACAAGCTCACCTATGATGATCCCATGGGGCTCATCTCGCGCTTTATTGTCAACGAAACCTCGTCCTTCCGTTCGTCCATTCAGTGGGTGCACGATTTTGAAAAGATCCTGAAGCGCGGCTTTAACAGCATCAAACAGGAAGCCCAGGAAAAGCTTGACGCCCTTGATCCCCTGAGCTGCAAGGAAGCCTGCGAAAAGCGCCCCTTCCTCGAAGCTGTTGTTATCGTGTGCGAAGCCATTGTGCTGTGGGCCAAACGCCACGCCGTACTCGCCCGCGAAATGGCCGAAAAAGAAACCAACCCCACCCGCAAGTCCGAGCTGCTGCGCATGGCCGCCAATGCCGAACACGTGCCCGGCGAGCCCGCCCGCGACTTTTGGGAAGCCTGCCAGAGCCAGTGGTTTACCCAGATGTTCTCGCGCATCGAGCAGAAGACCGGCACCACCATTTCCAACGGCCGCATGGATCAGTATTTCTTCCCCTTCTACGCCAAAGACCGCGCCGAAGGTAAGATCAACGATGCCCAGGCCATGGAACTGCTGGAATGCATGTGGGTGGGCATGGCCGAATTTATCGACATGTACATCTCGCCCACCGGCGGTGCCTTTAACGAAGGCTACGCCCACTGGGAAGCCGTGACCGTTGGCGGCCAGACCACCGACGGCCGCGACGCAAGCAACGCGCTGACCTACCTGATCCTCAAGTCCAAGCGTGAATTCCCCCTGCACTACCCCGACCTTGCGGCCCGTATCCATTCCCGCGCGCCCGAGCGTTACCTGTGGGACGTGGCCGAAACCATCAAGTACGGCTCCGGCTTCCCCAAACTTATCAATGACGAAGAAATCGTGCCCCTCTATGTTTCCAAGGGCGCTACCTTCGAGGAAGCTTTGGACTACGCGGTTTCTGGCTGCACCGAAGCCCGCATGCCCAACCGCGACACCTACACCTCTGGCGGCGCGTACATCAACTTTGCCGCCGCTGTTGAAATGGTGCTGCGCAATGGTCGCATGAAAAAGTACGGCGATCAGCAACTGGGCCTTGAAACCGGCGACCCGCGCAACTTCAAGACCTGGGACGAATTCTGGAACGCCTACGTGCAGCAGCACCTGCTGTTCCTCAAGACGGCCTTTACCCAGCAGTACATCATCAACAAGCTGCGTGCCCAGCACTTTGCCCAGCCCATGGGCTCGGCCATGCACGACCTGTGCATGAAGCACTGCATCGACCTGCACCAGGAACAGATTCCCGAAGGCATCAACCTGGGCTACTTTGAATACATGGGCCTTGGCACGGTTGTGGACTCGCTGGCCGCCGTGAAAAAGCTGGTGTTTGAAGAAAAGAAGTTGACCATGGACAAGCTGCTGGCCGCCATCGACGCCAACTTTGAAGGCTACGACGACGTGCGCGCCCTGCTGCGCTCTGCCCCCTGCTACGGCAACAACGACGAATACGCCGACGCCATTGGCCGCGAAATCGACAAGATTTCCGTGGAATACGGCGGCAAGTACTCCATGAAGGAACTGGGCATCCACAACGACGTTCGCTACGTGCCCTTTACCTCGCACGTGCCCTTCGGCAAGGTGGTTTCTGCCACGCCCAATGGCCGTACCGATGGCTTCCCGCTTTCCGACGGTTCTTCGGCCTCACACGGCGCAGACGTCAACGGCCCCACCGCCGTGCTGCTCTCCAACTACCAGACCAAGAACATGGGCATGCGCGACCGCGCCGCCCGCATGCTCAACATCAAGTTCACGCCCAAGTGCGTGGAAGGTGAACAGGGCACTGAAAAGCTGGTGTCCTTTATCCGCACCTTCTGCGACCTCAAGCTGTGGCATGTGCAGTTTAACGTGGTCAACAAGCAGACCCTGGTGGCCGCGCAGAAAGACCCGCAGAAGTACCGCAACCTTATCGTGCGCATTGCCGGCTACAGTGCCTACTTTGTAGACCTGTCACCCGACCTGCAAAACGACCTGATTGCCCGCACAGAACACGATGTGATGTAACACACGCACGGGCGCGACTGGTCTAGAGCTACTGCCCTGCAAGGATTCTTCTGAAAATCCTTGCCACGAAATGCGAGCAGGCAGGCTTTGCCTGCCGTAAGCGAACATTTCAAGTGGTAAATGCCCTAACGACTGGCCGCGCCCGTTTTTTATAAAAGGATGGCTATATGTGTCAGGACGACTGCCAACGGCAAGGCATGGTTTTTAACGTACAGAAATATTCGGTTCACGACGGCCCCGGCATACGAACCATAATTTTTCTCAAGGGCTGTAGCCTTTCCTGCCGCTGGTGCAGCAACCCCGAATCACAACAGCGCGTGCCAGAACTGGCCTTTAACGCTGGCCGCTGCCTTGGTGTTTCCAAGTGCGGGCACTGCATCATGGCCTGCCCATACGGCTCCATCACTCTGGGCCACGATGACAAGCTGAGCATAAACCGCAGCCACTGCTCCGAGTGCCACATGCCCTGCGCCGCCGCATGCCCGGCCCAGGGTTTGCTGGTTTACGGCAAACAGCGTACAGTTGATGATGTGCTTAATGTGGTTGAGCAGGACATGGCCTTTTATGCCCGCTCTGGCGGCGGTCTTACCCTTTCCGGTGGCGAGCCCCTGTTGCAGGGCGAATTTGCCCTGGCCCTGCTGCGCGAGGCCCGCGCACGGCGTATCAAGACCGCTGTGGAAACCTGCGGCATGGTGTCAGCGGATACTATCCGTGCTGCGGCAGAACACCTGAACTATGTGCTCTTTGACATCAAGCACATGGACAGCGCCGAGCATGAAGCGCAGACAGGTCTGCCCAACAGGCGCATCCTCGAAAACTTCCGCATTCTGGCAGAGGAATTTCCCAATCTGCCCATACTGGCGCGCACGCCGATCATTCCCGGCTTTAACGACAGCGAACAGGCCGTGGCTGCCATTGCCGAGTTTCTCAAGCCTTATGAACGCGTAGAATACGAAATGCTGCCCTACCACCGCCTTGGCACGCAAAAATACCAGTTTCTCGACAGGCCCGTGCCCATGGGTGAGGTAAAGCTGGATGCCGATCACATGAACAGACTTCAGGCTGTGGTGCAGGGTATTCTGGGCCAGCGGGTTCGCGTACCGCACTGATAACCATCTATCCCCCCAATGACCTATGGCATGCAGATCATCCGAGCTTCTGTCGAAATATGTGGAACGCATACTCGACGCCCTGCCCGAAGGCGTTTTTATCAGTGATGCCGCTGGCACAAGCCTGCGGGTCAACCGCATGTACGAGCAGCTTACCGGGCTGACCCAAGAACAGCTGCGCGGCAAAAACGTGCGCGATCTGGTTCAGGAGGGCACGTTTGACTGCATTCTGAACCCGGAAATCGTGCGCACGGGCAGACCCACCACCCATGTGCAGCAGATCAAGAACGGCAAAAAACTGGTGCTCACCGGCTTTCCTGTTTTTGACGGCAAGGGCGATCTGTGCCTGGTGGTGACCTTTGCGCGCGATGTAACCCTGCTTGCCCAGTTGCAGGATCAGGTGGCGGGACAGTGCAAGCTTATTGACCAGATCAACGACCAGCTGGCGTACATTGCGCAGGGCGCGGCAAAATCGCGCGAGCCCGTGTACGCCAGCCGGGCCATGGCCGACGTGACATCGCTGCTGGAGCGCTTTGCCCACACAGATGCCACGGTGCTTATTTTGGGTGAAACCGGCGCAGGCAAGGACGTGTTTGCCCGCTACACCCACGCCCTGTCTGCCCGCAGCGACAAAATACTGCTCAAGGTCGACTGCGGCGGCATTTCTGAATCGCTGACGGAATCGGAACTTTTCGGTTATATGCCCGGCGCGTTTACCGGGGCTTCCAACAAGGGCAAGGCCGGGTATTTTGAAATTGCCGACGGCAGTACCATCTTTCTGGACGAAGTGGGCGAGCTGCCGCTTTCCATGCAAACACGCCTCTTGCGCGTATTGCAAGACGGCGAAATCATGCGCGTGGGCGCATCCAGCCCGCGCAAGGTAGATGTGCGCATCATTGCTGCCACCAACCGCGACCTGGCCGAAAGCGTGGAGGCAGGCACATTCCGCCGCGACCTGTACTACCGCCTCAATGTGGCCACGGTGCGCATACCGCCGCTGCGCGACCGGCAGGAGGATGTGCGCCCGCTGGCAGAACACTACCTTGCCCAGTACGCCACCAAGTACCACAAGGCCATGGCCTTTATGGACGTGACCCTAGACATCATGTCGGCCTATTCCTGGCCGGGCAACGTGCGTGAACTGCAAAATCTTGTGCACAGCCTTGTGATCACGCTCAACGGGCCGCTTATTTCGCCGCGTGATCTGCCGCCGCAAATATCTGGCTCAACCCGCGAATCCTCGTGCTATTCCGAGGATATCCTTTCCGCACGCCGCCCCCTGCGTGACATCATGGCTGAAATGGAGCGGGATTTTCTGCTCAAGGCCATTGAGGTGCACGGTTCTGTACAGCGGGTAGCCGAGCTTTTTCAGATCAACCGCAGCACGGTGTTCCGCAAGTTGCAGGGCGCACGGCGGATTGACTGATGCGACAGTCGGCATGACTTGCGGACAGACTAAAGGCAAGGCCGTATCACCCTGGCTGGTGGCAGCGCTCACAACCCTGGTCATGACGCTCTTTGCCGCCAACTCCCTGCTCTGCCGCTTCGCCCTAGCACCGGGGCCTTCTTCACAACCACTTGATCCCTCTGTCTATACGGCCCTACGGGCCATATCTGCGGCAGCAATGCTCTGGCTTATTCAGGCGCGACGCGGCGGCAATGCGCTGCGTGCTGGCAGCTGGGCCGCAGCCTTGGCGCTGTTTGGCTATATGGCCTGTTTTTCGTGGGCCTATGTGCGGCTTTCTGCCGGGGCGGGGGCGCTGGTCATAGCTGTGGCAGTGCAGGCGGGCATGCTTGTGGCCGGGCTGCGGCTGGGGCAAAGGCCCGGCAAGGCACAGGGGCTGGGCATTGGCCTTGCAATGACGGGCCTTGTGTACCTGCTCTTGCCGGGGCTGGATGCCCCACCGGCGGGGGCCGCCACAGTGATTTTTTGCTCTGGCCTGTGCTGGGCTGTCTATACCATTTGCGGCAGGCAGAGCGGCGACGCCACGGCGGCCACGGCTGGCAACTTTATTCGCTGCGTGCCCTTGGCTCTTGTGCTGCTGTTGTGGGGAATATTTTTTGACAAGGCTGGCGTACCCGCCGCATGGCCGTGGGCGGGCACTGTTTGCTCCCTGGCCGCTGGCGCGCTGGCTTCAGCCCTGGGCTATGTGCTGTGGTATGCGGTTTTGTGCTGGCTCAATGTGCCTTCTGCCGCAGTGGTGCAACTGAGCGTGCCGCTCATCACCTCTGTGGGCGGCGCATGGCTTATGGGCGAAGCCCTGAGCCTGCGCCTGCTGGTGAGCACCCTTGCCATCCTGGGCGGCATTTTTTGCGCCACGGCCCTGCCGCCTCTGCTGCGCAGCCGCTGAGAACCACGGCAGCCTAAAAAGACACCATGTGGGCCTTATTGCGCCCATTGGGGCAGTAATCCGACCTGCCAATTTGCCTACTATTCTGGCGGTGCTGCGGCAAGATTGTCCAAAATGACATTGAGCACACGAAAAAAGTTTTCAAGATCTTCGTCTGATATACCCGCCAGGGCTTCGCCGCGCAGTTTGATGCCAATACGCATAATGTCGCTTATGACGCCATCGGCCTTGGGGGTCAGGCGTATGAGCCGGGCGCGCTTGTCGCCCTCGACACCCAGGCGCTGCACAAGGCCCATGCGTTCCAGCCCATCCAGCACCCGCACAAGTGTTGGGCCCTCCACCCCCACAATAAAGGCCAGTTCTTTTTGCAGGGCTTCGCCATCCATGCGCGAAAGATGCATGAGCACCAGCCAGCGGGCCTGGGTCAACCCCAAGGGAGAAAGCCGCTCGTCAAGCTTGGTGCGCCACGTACGGGCCGTGCGGCTGATGGTTATGCCCACGTGCTCTCTGATGGAAGTGCTCATGCTGGCCTCATTGTGTTTACGGCTAAATAGCAACCGCTACTGTCATGTCCACTGCGGCAAAGCCTGAAATGTAACAGTGTTAGGCAACATGTAGTTTGATACACTTTTGTAATCCATACAACAAGCAGGCATTGCCCCCCCAGGCAGGCCCCAAAACTGCCAGCAGTGGCGTTCGTGACAGACAAGCACTGCCGCCACATCAGAAAGATGAAAAAAAATCGTGGATACGGCATGTTACCCACAACACGGCCGCCGCACGCGCCCCCGACCGGGGCTAGAAAAGACAATCCAGAAAAATACGCTCGCCCACCCCTTGAATGTAGGCATCTATATCAACCAGGGCCAGCCGCTGCTTCAGAGCCTCGCGTTCGTGGCGGCAACCGCAAAGCGTGTCTTCAAGTTCCACCACATCGCGCACGCCAAAATAATCGCCAAACAGGCGAATATCGGCAATCACGCCATTGCGCACGTCCATGCGCACATCCAGCACGCCGCCGGGGGTTTTGGTACTACGTTCAAAGGCATAGTTGGGCGAATAGCCGTAGTTCCAGTGCCATGATCGGTAGCGTTCTTCTGCCAATTTTTCGATACCCTCAATTTCATCGGCGTGAAGACAGGAACTCTCGGCCTTCTGGTCATTGGCCACATAGCGCATGAGATAGTGGATGAAGTCTTCAATGGGCATGGGGCTGGACATAAAATCCACAATATTGCGCACACGCCCACGCACACTTTTGACCGATTTGTCGACGTATTTTGCGGGGCTTGGCCTCAGCGCGGCACAAACAGAATCCAGATCGGCGGCGTACAGCAGGGTTCCGTGGTGCAACAAACGGTCGCGGTGTGCGTGCTGCGCATTGCCCGAAATTTTATTCTCGCCCACCACCAGGTCGTTGCGGCCAGTAAATTCGCAGGCAACCCCCAAGGCATTGAGCGCGTTGACAATGGGCGTGGCAAACCGCCTGAAATCCAGCAAACCCGACTGGTTGTTGAGGCTGATGAACGTAAAGTTCACATTGCCCAGATCGTGAAAAACAGCCCCGCCCCCGGTGAGCCTGCGCACCACGGGGATGTTGTGCTTTTCCACGTACTCGGTGTTGATTTCAGAATGGCTGTTCTGGTTGCGCCCCACTATCACGGCAGGGGCATTGCGCCACAGCATGAACACGTCCGTTTCGGAATTATGCAGCAGCCATTCTTCTGCTGCCAGATTGAACGGCGCATCGGTACAGGCATTATAGATAAAACGCATAGTTCCCCCACAAATTACATATTTGGGAAGTATCGCATTTTCTACGTTTGTCCAAGCATGCAGTGGCACACACCTGCGCCGAACACGCAGGCAAATTGACATTCAAATAAAATAAAGGCCTTGAACGTGCCCTGCGAACCACTGTCGCTCGCGTTCAAGGCCATGTTCTCATCATTAAAACAGCAGACCGCCTAGCATCGGCCCATCAGTTTGGGCAGGGTATTTGCCCCGTGAGGTAATAATGTTGCACGCAATTTATTGCCATTGTTCAGTTCTTTTGCAAGGGCAAGGGCTTCGTCCAGAGTTCTGGTAATGTGGATATTGGTATTGGCAAAGTCTGCCGCATCCATGCTGCTTACCATGATAAGGTTGTGCTTTTCCGCCGACTCCGCAAACAGAAAGCCCACATAGCTGCCGATGGAAAAGTTTTCACGCAGGTCTTTTTCGCGTGCATCCATGTTGCTGAAATCACATATCTGGTGCTGGGTGTCCGGGCTGCCAAAACCCTCGGTGCAGGCAGAAAGAATAATGATCGTGCCGCCCTCGCTCACCACCGCAAGGGCATTGGCCAGGGTTTTGATGGTCTGGTAAAAATTGATGTCCTTGGGCGCGCCGCCCGCGCTGGCAATGACCAGCGGCGTACGCTCGGCCACGTTCACCCCGTCGATGGCATCAACCAGGGCGCAGGCCTCGCGGTGGGCCAGCACCATATCGCCCGCCACTGCCTTGATGATGTTATAACTGTCGTCCACCACCACGTTGAGCAAAAAGCTGGGCTTGGCCAACAGGGCGGCTTCTTCCAGATCGGCATGAAAAATATTGCTGCGCTCCATGTTGGCGCTGCGCACTGCCGCATTGGTTCCGCTGCCAAAGCCCTTGTTGAGGGCAAGGTTGTGGTGGCGCTGAATGGTTTCGTAGCTGGCAATGCCGGGCAGCAGATACTTGGGGCCGCCGCCGTAGCCAGCCAGAAAATGATATACCACGCCGCCCGTCAGGATGATATGATCACTTTGCATGGCCACGCGGTTGAACCACACCTCTGTTCCGTTGCTGGTTACGCCCGCCTTGACCATGTCTGCCGTGTCGCGGCACTTGTGGTCGATGACCTCAATGCGGTTATAGATATCCTCTGAAACAATGGCTATATGCTCCTCGCGCGACATGGGCCGATGCGTGCCCGTGGCCGTGAGAATACGAATGTCTGCATCGCGTATGCCGCATTTGTTCAGCCGGGCGACCACGGCAGGCACATAGATATTGGGCGACTGCCACAAACGGGTGGAATCGGGCACAATCACGCACACGGTCTGGCCGGGCTTGAGCATTTCTTCCAGTCGGGGGCTACCAATGGGATTGTCCAGGGCTTCGTTGATGTGCTCTATGGCGCTTTTCTCAGGCAACGCAACCGCGTTGGAATGCAGCTCTGCCGCCATAAGCCCGTTTTCGAGACCCACACAAAATTCCCTGTCGCCGTACTTCATGTAATGCTGTGCCATTGATGCATCCCTGTTTGTTGCCGTGCCGCCCGTGCAGCGCATGACGTTGTGCAGTGCAGGCCTGTCGCAGTACCTGCTCTTTCATGGGTATGTTATGCAGAAGTCTGTTATGCCTCATGCAGACTTTTGTGAAGAGGCCGCAACAGCCTGTTCTGCATGCTTTCCGGCTCTGCACTGGCAGCAAGCCCTTACAGGGGGGTGATCTGATCCACCTCGTGGTGAAAAACATAGGGGTCGGCCACCAGTTCAAAGCGCTCGTCTTCCGGGTAGTGCACCGCAAGCTGATAATCCTCGCCCGCAAAGGCCTTTACAGCCTCAAGCGATGTCCACCAGGTGGCAAAGAAAAAATGCTCCCAGCCGCGAAAGGTCATGCGCCGCACCGCCACGCCCAGGTTGCCCGGCACACCCTTGGCGTGGTCCTCGCCTGTTTTGCGCAAGTGCTCTGCAAATGCCTCGCCCAAGGCCTCTGGCACACAGCCGTGCCATGTTCTGACAATCATGTTTTCCCTCTTCCTTCCTGCTTTTCGCCCCTGCCGGGGCATTATTGTCAACCCAAATGCCTTGTGTTACCCAAACTGCACATCAGGACTTTCTGTCTATGATATTTTCGGCACGCTGGCGGCCCCGCGCCTGCGCGCCCTTTGGTTTTCGGGGCGATAAACTTGGCATCACCATATCGATTCACCCGGCCTACAGACCCCCCTTTTCCTGTCCGCCTTTCAGAACGATTTCTATGCCAGAACGCGGAGTACGCATATGATCGGGCCCATTGTGAACAGTGGCGGACTTTTCATCGGCGGCATCATCGGCGTTATGTTTGCCGATATTTTTCCGGAACGGCTCAAAAAAGCGCTGCCTTCCATCTTTGGCGTCATAACCCTGTGTCTGGGCGCAACCCTTGTGGGCAAGGCCACCGCTCTGCCAGCCGTGACGGTTTCGCTCATTCTCGGCACCATGGTGGGCGAAATAATGTACGCCGAGGCCCTGCTGCAAAAGGTTCTTCGGGCCATATTTGGCCTGCTGAAAAGCAAGCGCATGGGTGACGAAAACTTTTCCCTGATGGTCATAACCCTGGTGGCCGCATTCTGCTTTGGCAGCATGGGCTTTTTGGGGGCCTTTCACGAGGGGCTCACCGGCAATCCCGACATTCTGCTGACCAAGGCCGCGCTGGACATGTTTACCGGCGTGGTTTTCGGCTCCTTCATGGGCTTTTCCGTAAGCCTTATCGCCGTGCCGCAGTTTATCATTCTGGCGCTCATCTACATGGGGGCCACCACCATTGCCCCGCTCATGACCCCAGCCATGCTCAACGATTTTACCGCCTGCGGCGGCGTCATCTTTGTGGCCACGGGCCTGCGCATGTGCGACATCAAGATATTCCCGGTCATCAACATGCTGCCCGCCCTGGGCATCATTTTGCCGCTCTCGCACCTGTGGGAGCTGTACTTTCCCTTCAAATAGCCCCCGCAAAAGGCCAATCTTTCTAAATTGGTTTTTTGTTCTCTGGCAAGGCAGACAAGCCTTTTTACGCAGGGAGTGTACACATTTGGTACTCGACCGTAGTAAAAAAGGCTTTCTAACGCAGCCAGAGGGCAAAAGGCCAATTTAGAGGCTATGCAGTTCGGCCAGCAGCTCCTCTGGCAGGTCAATGCTGTTGCTCTGCCGCGCCTGTTGGCTCTGGCCAATGCGCCGGTCGCCCGGCAGGCGCGTGCCCGGCTGGTCGGTAATGAAGGTCAGCAGATGTTCCACGCGGTCCACAAAGCTTGCCCCAGCGGTGGCGGCGGGATCCATGACCAAAAAACTCTGCCCAAGGCGCGGCGCAGGACCATCGGCTGTGAACAGCGATGAAGCCTCGATGGCCAGTGTGGCCCCCGTAAGAGCCGCTGACATAATTTCCACCATCAGGGCCAGTGCGTAGCCCTTGGGGCCGCCAAAGGGCAGCAGCGCGCCGTCAAATGCCTTGGCCGGATCGCGCGTGGGGTTGCCTTGCGCGTCCACCGCTGCGCCTTCGGGGATAAGCTCGCCCTTCTTGGCAGCCTGCAAAATTTTGCCTCGCGCCAGCAAGCCCATGGAAAGGTCGATCACCAAGGGCGGGGCATTTTTGCGGGGGCAGGCCATGGCCAGCGGATTGGTGCCAAAGGTTACCTTTGTGCCGCCGTAGGGA
This sequence comes from Deltaproteobacteria bacterium, assembly GCA_009929215.1. Lineage (GTDB taxonomy): Bacteria > Desulfobacterota > Desulfovibrionia > Desulfovibrionales > Desulfovibrionaceae > Desulfovibrio. The sequence goes on from SAAX01000048.1 coordinate 14,278, forward strand.
GCCAGCGAGGCGGGGCTGTTGGCAAAGCCCAGCGCCACCAGCCCCTGCTCTGCCAAATCAGCCACAGGAAAACCCAGCACGCCAGCATGGTGCGAATTGCGCACGGCCAGCAGGGCCACGCCCGATTCTTTTGCGGCAAGAGCCGCCACGGGCAGGCCATCGGCAAAGGCGCTGAAGGCGAATCCGCAACGGGCATCTACCGTCACAACACCGGTCCTTGGACACTCCACCTGTGGTACGGCATGGCCATCCACCTTGCCCGCAGATGACTGGGCCGCGTAATAGGGAATGCGCGAAAAACCGTGCGAGGGCAGCCCTTCCATCTCGGCCCGCAGCAGCGAGGCAATGGTCAGGGTAGCATTACGCTGCCCTACACTGTGGGCCATAAGGATTTTTTCGCCCAGATTTTGTGCTTCCGTAGGGGAAATTGCTGGCATGCTGTCTCCAGTTCTGGCTGATTTTATATGTGGCTGTTGGCAGGGCTGCCCTTCTGCATACCAGCACAGTGCACAGTGGCTAAGTAAATTTCATGTACTAAATTCAGGGCTTTTCTAGCTACGATCAATGTGGTAAAATTTAAAAGGCAGGTTGGCTCCCGCCAGAGCAGCCTGTCTGTTGATGTCCGTTGCCCGAGATCATAAATGGCAGTTGTGATCCTCTGCAAACGGTCTCAATGCGCCCTGCATGGGGGAATGCGGGCGGTTTTTTCGTTATGCCGAAAAAAGCCGCTTGACGGCGCGGCCCAGTAGCCATAAGCAAGCTCGCGATGGGCATCGCTGCCGACATATCCCATTACTTGGCAATCAGGTTGCCGCACCAAGGGAAATGCTGCCTCACGCAATGCACCACAAGGAAGGATAATGACGAGCTTCCACGACTTTTTACGCAGTCTTTTTCCCATATGCCGCAGCATAACAGGCAACGGGGTGCGGCAGACGTTGCGCTTGCTACAGGCAGAATTGCCTGGTTTGAAAATTTTTGAAGTTCCCTCGGGCTCCAAGGTTTTTGACTGGACAGTACCTGACGAATGGAACATCACCGGGGCGCGCCTTACCGGCCCATCGGGCGAGGTAGTAGCAGACTTTGCCGACTCAAACCTGCACGTGATGGGCTATTCCGAACCGGTGGACTGCACGCTTTCACTCGAAGAGCTGCAAGGGCACCTGCATTCGCTGCCCGAAATGCCCAATGCCATTCCCTACATTACCTCGTACTATGCCCGGCGCTGGGGTTTTTGCCTTACCCACGAGCAGCGCCAAAAGCTAAAGCCCGGCATGTACCATGCGGTTATTGATTCCACACTTGCCCCCGGCAGCCTGACCTACGGCGAACTTGTGATTCCCGGCCAGTGCGAAAAAGAAATCTTTATTTCCACCTACGTCTGCCACCCCTCCATGGCCAACAACGAGCTTTCCGGCCCGGTGGTGGCCACGGCTCTGGCCCAGTGGGTGGCGCAGCAGCCCCGCCGCCATACCTACCGCTTTGTTTTTGTGCCAGAAACCATCGGTTCCATCACCTATCTGAGCCGCAATTACGAAGCCCTGCGCCGCAACGTGGTGGCTGGTTTCAACCTTACCTGCATGGGCGACGAGCGTGCCTATTCCTACCTGCCGAGCCGCAAGGGCGACACCCTGGCAGACAAGGCGGCCCTGCACGTGCTGCGGCACTTTGCGCCCGACTTTATCCGCTACACCTTTCTTGACCGCGAAAGCGACGAGCGTCAGTACTGCTCGCCGGGCATTGATCTGCCCCTGTGCAGCGTCATGCGCAGCAAGTACCACGTCTACCCCGAGTACCACACCTCGCTGGACGACTGCACGCTTGTTACGCAAAAAGGCCTTGAGGGCAGCGTAAACATCATGACCCGCATACTTGAGGCCCTGGAAGAAAACGTGGTTTACGAGCCGCGTGTGCTGTGTGAACCGCAGTTGGGCAAGCGGGGTCTGTATCCCACGCTGAGCACCACGACATCCTGTACCGAGCAGGTCAATCTGATGATGGACCTGCTGGCCTATGCCGATGGCGACACATCCCTGCTGGAAGAAGCCGACATTGTGGGCCGGGATATCTTTCGCTGTGCCGAAACCATGCGCAAACTGGTTGAAAAAGACGTGCTGGCTATCAAAGAATGCTGACCGGCATGTACCCGATTGCATAAAAATCTACGCGGCAGAGGCTTGTTCCCCCTGCCGCGTTTCGTTTTATGCATCTTTGCTGGCGTATCAATTCTGGCCATCAGTTCTGGCGCTTCTACAAATCCCAGCCCCGGGTCACTGCCCTGCCTTGCTTGTAGCGGAAATCGCACACCTTGCCACCGCTGGCCAATGTTGTGGTGCGCTCAAGGCCCGTGCCCTCTGCCCGAGAAGTGGGAAAATCTATCTGGCAAGGATAGGGCGCCAGTTCTGGCATGCCCAGAGCCGCAAAATACTTTACCAGTCCGCATTCCGTGTAATCCACGCCCATATCAAAATCACGGCCGTCGCCCTTAAATACCGTCAGCACCCAGTCCATAGCATGGCGTCGCTGCTGGCTGCGCTGCGCCCAGGCTTGCATCAGGGCAAAATACTCTGGCGTAAAAAAGCGTTGCCCGTTGGCGCGGTAAACTTGCGGCTCTGCCGCCATGCCGTACACGGCCAGATCGTACACAAGCTTGCCCACATCCCTTGCGCTGAAGCCGCAGGGGCGCATAGCAGTGTACAGTGCCGCATACTGCGGCCCCACAAGAAAACTGGGGTAGGTGAGATTTTCTGGCCCGCCAATATCTGGCAGGGGCAGCAGACGGGCATGAATTTTTTTTGCCTCGGCAAGCATGGCGCGCACATCCTGCGCGGGCCGCTGCCCTGCAAGCATATGCTCTGCCCCCTCGCACAGACCTGCAAAATCGGCATTGAGGGCCTCGTCGCTCACAGGCTTGCCAACGCCCTGCGCAATGGATGCAAAAGCCGGGCAGGGCAACAGCAGAGCCGCGCAGGTTCCTAAAGCCATCGAACAGAATGTGCGGCGGGTGTATGGGGCTGTGTGGTGCATGGGGGCTTCCGTTGTGGTGGGTAAAAATCACGTCAGGTCATATGTTGTGTATAGCGGCATGGCGGGTGGCTGTCCACGCACGTTCGCCGGGGCGGGCGCGGGGTTTTTAACATTTCTACCTGACTGATTTAAAAGATAATATTGGTTTGATTGCATACCAAAGTGCGCCATACCGCTCAACAGACTGGTATCATACCATATACCATATTGACACTATGGCGTAACTGGTTCATGCAATTTCGCTGACCTGCAAACTACTTTTTGTTTATTGCAATCATCAGAACACATACAACCGTTTCATCGACCTGCCCCACCGAGGAGCTCGCATGCCAAAGCCATTTGCCGTCGTGGTGCTGCAACACCACAGAGTGCGCCTTGTGGGTGTGAGCATAAACACCAATTTGCAGCAGGCTCCCGTTGACTGCCCCCAATTGTGGAACAACGTGTTCAAGCCCCGCATGCCAGAGTTGAGCGGCAAGCCCGCCCAACTGTACCAGGGGCCATCGTACGGTGTTTCTGTCTTTACCGACCATGAAGGGCTGGCATTTGACTACTGGGCGGCCATGGAAGCTCCAGGCGTTGCCGCCCCGCCCAGTGGCATGAGCGAGGTAACCCTGCCCGGCGGGCTGTATGCCTGTTGCCGCATTCCTGCCCCCGGCATGCTGCGCGAAGCTTACGACTACATGTACGATGAGTGGCCCAATTCCCCCGAGGGTTTTGCCGTGCAGCTCGACAAGCCCTGTTTTGAACGCTACGACAGCCGCTTTGTTCAATCGGGCACGCACGATGTTTATGTGCCTGTTTTGCCCAACCAGCCCTGACGCCCTCGGTCTATTACCTTTGCGAGCCTTGCTGCCCGCACAATCCAGCATCCGCGCATGCCAGCAGCCGAATGAACATGCTGCGCCCACAATCCATACCATAAAAGTATGCGATTAATTGCTCTTTTATCTGATTCGTGTCATATTGATAACCGATTTTAATAATCAGCAGTAATCACGCGGGGTCACGATTGCCTTGCGTGCAACAGGCTGAAAAGGATGCAATCATGAGCCTGACACGAAGAAATTTTTTGGTAGGCGCAGCGTCTGCTGCGGGCCTTTCTGCTATACATCTGAAACCTGGCGATGTGGCTGCGGCAGGCATACCCGGCGACACGGCAGCTAGGGGCACAGAATACGCAACCCTGCTCGACATTGAAAAATGCATTGGCTGCGGGCAGTGCGTGGAAGGCTGCCACGAGCGCAACGGTCACCGCTTTCCTGAAGCCAAAAACCCCCTGCCGGCCTTGTTGCCGCCCGGCACCAAGGCCGAAGACTGGTCTGCCAAGCGGGATGTGGACGACCGTCTGACTCCTTACAACTGGCTGTATATCGAAAGCGTCACCGTTCAGAAAAATGGCGCGCCGCTTGAGCTGCACATTCCCCGCCGCTGCCTGCACTGCACCAACCCGCCCTGCGCAAACCTTTGCCCCTGGGGCGCGGCCAGCAAAGAGCCCAACACGGGCACGGTGAGCATAGACAGTCAGACCTGTCTTGGCGGGGCCAAATGCCGCACGGTCTGCCCCTGGCATATTCCCCAGCGGCAATCGGGCGTGGGCCTGTACCTTGACCTTATGCCGCGCTTTGCGGGCAACGGCGTCATGTACAAGTGCGACCGCTGCGCAGACAGCTTTGCCCACGGCCAGTTGCCCGCCTGTGTGGAAGTTTGCCCCCAGCAGGTACAGACCATCGGCCCGCGCAACGAAATTCTTGCCCAGGCCCAAAAACTGGCGCAAGAACGCGGGGCGTATCTGTACGGTGTGACCGAAAACGGCGGCACAAACACCTTCTATCTTTCGCCTGTTCCCTTCAGCGAAATCGCCCAGCAGGCCAAGCCCGGCCCCGGCAAACCCACCTTTGGCCCGGTGGAGGATTCAATGGCGCAAGCGGGCAACCTTACCCGTATGCTGATAGCAGCGCCGCTGGTGGGCGTGGCGGGGGCGCTGGTAAATGTTGCCCGTCAGGGGCAGACAAGAGACGCACACAGCCTGCGCGACCCGCAGGTGGATGCCAGCCAATCTGACGGCCTGCTTAAGAAATTGTGGGTTGCGGTGGCCCTGCTGCTGGGCTTTACAGGCATGATGCAACTGCCCGTAGCCAGCAGGTACGGCATTGCCAAGATTCCCGGCCTGACCTGGACTGGCGACTTTTATACCATCCTGAACATCCACTACATTCTTGCGGCCCTGCTGCTGGCACTGGGCTTTTACTGGCTTGGGCTCATGGTGCGCGGCAGGCTGCGGGGGCGACTTACCTTTTGGGGCAAGGTACGCCTTGGCGTGCTGGGCGTGGTTGTGCTCAGCGGTTTGGGCCGCGTTGCCAAAAATCTGCCCTCCATCACGTTTTCAGCTGGCACAACCACCTTTGTGGATCTTGTGCATCTTGGCTTTGCCGTACTGCTGGGCGTGCTGTGCCTGAGCTTGTGGATAAAGGGGCGCGGCGCATGGCGCGAAGATGATGCGGATGATTAGGTATTCACAACCAGATTAAGGCGGTGTTGTAACGCTGCGGGCGGGTATTCTGCGGAATGCCCGCCTTTTTTGTTATGGCGGCGCAACCATTGCCGCTCATGTTGCAGAACCACCACTTGGCCTTGGCCGCATTTGGCGCTAGGCTCTCACAACACTGGCCCTGCACGCGCTGCTGGCCAGTGCATCAACCCAGCAAGCGAGGCGAACCATGACCATGCCCGCGTTTTACATTCCCCACGGCGGCGGCCCCTGCTTTTTTATGGATTGGTCACCGGCTGATACCTGGAATGCCCTTGGCAGCTGGCTGCGCTCCATCCCTGCCAGCCTGTCGCAGCCGCCCAAGGCGCAGCTTGTATTTTCCGCCCATTGGGAGCAGCCGGAATTTACCCTGCTCACCACGCATAATCCCGACTTGTTGTACGATTATTACGACTTTCCACCGCATACTTATGACTTGAAATGGCCTGCGCCCGCAGCCCCAGAGCTGTTTGACCGCGTGCGCCAGTGCATGCAAACGGTGGGCTTGCCGCTGGGAGAGGACGCTACGCGCGACTTTGACCACGGCGTGTTTATTCCCGGTTTGCTGATGTACCCACAAGCGCAGATTCCCACCCTGCAAATATCGCTGCGGCGCGGGCTTGACCCGCAGGAGCACCTTGCGCTTGGCCGAGCGCTGGCCCCACTACGCGACGAGGGCGTGCTGTTTGTGGGCAGCGGCATGAGCTTTCACAACATGCGGGCCTTTCGCTACGGCGACAACACGCCGATTGAAGGCGCAGAGGTTTTTGACAACTGGCTGGCCGAAACCGTGTGCAACCCGCAGCCCACAGTGCGCAACGCCGCCCTTGCAGAGTGGAAAAAAGCCCCCGGCGCGCGCTTTGCCCACCCGCGCGAGGAGCATCTTATCCCCCTTATGGTGATTGCCGGGGCAGCCGGGGCAGCACAAGGCAAACTTGCCTGGCACGGCCGGGCAATGGGCGCGCCGCTCTCTGCATTTTCTTTTGAATAGGCTCAATAAACACTTGCGCCTCAGGGCAAAAGGGTATAATTGATTTCTCCTCATGGGGCTGTAGCTCAGTTGGGAGAGCGCTTGAATGGCATTCAAGAGGTCAAGAGTTCAATTCTCTTCAGCTCCACCAGATATTTAAGTGGCTTACGATGAAAATCGTAAGCCACTTTTCTTTTGCCCCATACTTTTGTGCCATCCATGTGCCATATTTTTCAGTGAAGCAACGTGACCATCTCTGATTGACTGGGAACATTGCTTTTTCTCCCCCGCATCAATCCCCCTGCAGAACTCTGCGCCTCAGGGATTCAAAAATCCTCCTCCGCATCACGCCCTCTCAAACGGCGCGTTCTTTCGGCATGCGCATGCCTTCCCCTTCTCGTTTATAAATATTTCAAGCCTAATCTCAACAAATAAGGCTAGTTATCGTAAAAGCTGACCCATTCTGTCCTCGCAAAAAAATTCTTTTTCGCCTTTAAGTTATTGCAGAGAACGATTTTGAGGAGAGTTGCATGGACACGCACCTTGATGCCCATAACCAGGACGACACCCTGATCGAAGCAGCAATCGCCGGCCTTGAAGCCTCAATGCCCGCAGTATTCGCTCGCCGGGAAATCCCCAAGTATGTCGGCGGCTCGCTGACCGTCGGCACCCTTGCCAACCTCGGCAAAGATGGCCCGCCCTACTTCTTGGTCAACAAGCACGCGACCTACGAAAAAAACTCTTTCTTGAAATGGTATCGCTCACAGATCAGGAAGGCGAGATAACTGGTGACCGACCCATCCCGACTTTTCACCTTATCCGCGCCATTGAGAAAGGCGCACCATGTTGGAGGCTGATATGGTTAATGAAAAAAATACTGAGCCATCTGGCACCTGCAATGCTATCGCTGAAAAGCATGATGGAAAAACAGTGAACAGTGAGACGCTCAATGCGCTTGCTGGGCTTATGGACGAAATGCACAGAATCCTTCAGCTACCCCCAGAAGATCTGGCTAAAGTCGACCATATTGAGTGGAAGCTAGATTGGAAGCCCGTTCTAACCGCCTGTCTTTACCCCAAAACGTCCTAAATTATGAATACCAGAAGAAGCAGGGCGACCCTGCTTCTTCTGGCTGTGGAGGTCATAATGAGTTTTGATTATCTAGAAATGGTTACGGCGGCGGCGGAAACAGGCCAACCAGTCACCAGGGTTAGCCAACCCGGTTGCTATGACAATACTTCTGCCCCGATAGCCGAAAAAACTATTGATACAACGGCAAAGGTTGCACCTCCTACCCGCCAGACGGAGAAAGCCTTTCCCCTTAGCGATGCCAGGTGGATGAGACCGGCGTCGGTACAACGACCGCAGTATACTCTCCCTTCACTCTGCCTTGCCAACCCCAACAGTATAACCCAAGAGAGGGTTGATGACGTTCTTCGCCAGCTGGATCGCTCTGGCACTCCAGCATGTATGAGGGACAGCCAGCAGGCTGACTTTTATATATCGTTGATCGGTTACGAGTTTACTTCCCTGAACAACTGGGCAAAAGGTAGCATCATTCGCGCTGTTGGCGGCAATATTGCGGACGTCAAGCGTTTGCAATCTCGTTCGTGCTTAGACGATTTCTTGCCGTGGGTCGTGAAAAAGTTGAATCGAGGCCCTGTGATTTCAGCTTTGGTTCTGGGAAATTTGATGGATCTGAAACCGGAATTATGCTTTAGCGCTTTTCCTGAAGCCGCCCAGCAAAGGGTTCAGCATTCACTGGAAGCTTCAGTTGAGGATGCAACCCCGAAGAGCCTCGTTGTGGGTGGTACGAACTTCAAACGGATGCGTATGGACATTCAGCGGGATCTTAACGATTCCATAACACAGGCGGTGTGTCATTATTCTGATGGCAAAAATGATATATTTGCTCTAGCAGTTCGCGTTGAGGGTGAGCATGGAAAAGATCTTCTGAAAATTGGCATGAAAACAGCTGCGGCGCATCTGTTGTCACGCGATATGATCATTACCCACGAGAAAGCCCCAGTGTTTATCTGCGTAGACATCAAAGTGGCTATTTCTTTTCGCGCAGTAGCTCGTGAAGGACGTGTTTTTGACCGCACTGGCGTGATTGTATCGGGCTTTGCCGGAGGAAAAGACGCCCTCAAAGGCCTTCTGCTCAGTGATGTGGCTGGGCATTTCGTAACCATCGTATCCGCTCCTGGTCAAGAAGGCTGGGATGGGGTTGACCTGTTGGCCAAACGCTGCCTTGAGAACGGGGCAGCAGGCGTGAATGTTTATCCTTGGCCGATAGTGCTAGGAGATACACCGAATCATTCTCCATATAAGGCGGAAACGCAGGAAGCCCTGCTTGCCAAGACAACAAATCTCGACGCGATAGAACTGCCTTCACAACTGGTTGCCCACATCAGGCGCGAGGCCATTCGGATTGAAGATATGGCATCATGGAAAAAGAACGTGCTGCTCCTTGAAGCAACCACTATGAGCACAGAGTGCGAACAAATCTGCCCGACGGATTTTAAAATTGTCACGTTCGATCAGCTTCCCGATGTCACCCCAAGGGCGGATAACGCCCCTGTGTCCGTGAGGCAGATGTTCACCCCGCAGTATACATCCTTGATCTGGGGACCTTCAAATGCGGGGAAAAGCTGGATGGGTATTGAACTGGCAATATCTTTGACCACAGGAACACCCTATTTTTATTTCACATCTTCTCCTGCTTGCAAGCTCTGCTACCTTGATGGCGAGGTCGGTTCAGACTTTAAGGCTAGGGGAAATCAGCTTCTGCAGGGACGTGAAGAATGCCTCCCCCTTCTGAGCAAAAACCTCCATGTGATTTCTGCCAAGGGTGGACTCAATATTCTTGACGAAAAAATGCAGGAAGTCCTTATAAGTAAGCTGCAGGAAGCTGAGGTCAAATACATGATCATCGACAATCTGCTTTCCCTCGCTCCTGCAGCTGCAAAAAGCAATTCAACACCGCTCTTTGACTTTATCCACCGGGTGGAAACGCTTGGTATTGGCGTCATTGTGCTGCACCATGCTGGCAAAACGGGCAAAGACTTCAAGGGGCCTGTGGATCTCGTTAGCCTTTGTCAAAATGTCATTCACCTTGAAGGTCGAAATCAGCTTGTAGGGGATGATGGATTGCTAAGCCCCGAACTGACAGGTGCCCTAGGAGAAGATGGACCTGTGGTGCGTATGACCATCGAAAAATGCAAAATTGCCCCGGAACTTGAGTGTCGAGAAATGGTGTACAAATTGCCTGTTGGCGGAATCTGGGCATTTGTTGAAGGGGATATGCCAGTGTTGCCACAAGAAAAATCGGATGAAAATTCTGCGGGCAGTGGTGGCAATTCATCTGTCGCCAATAACCTTTCTCAAAATCAGAGGAAGGCCTACAACTTTTTTGTGCACAACCCGGAAAGGGATATCACGAATAAAGATATCCAGAATCTTCTTATGGTTAAGGAAGGTGCAAGCCGCAATATACTGAAGGATCTGGAGCAAGCGGAGTATATTGAGCGGTTTGGTACGAATAACCAAACCATCTATCGTTTGAAAAAATAGTATCTATGGAAATTGAGGGCGCGTGACTTGCAGCTTAATGCGGGTTCGCGCCCTTTTTGTATGCCTCCGCCATTGTCGGGGACTTTTTTGTTTTTGTGTACTCAAGCGTGGTGGCACTCCCCCCCCCCAAAAAAAGTCACATTACCAGAGGTACATGAGGCAGTACACGAATCTGCCTTTATGCCGCATGATCCTTCATTTCATGACGCAGAATCCCTCACCCGTCCTGTACTTCTTCCGCAAGTGGTCCCTTATTGTATCCCGCATTACATCCCGCATGAGGGATAGCTAAATGGTAATTAAAAAATTAATTAATAAAATCAATATATTATCTAGTTACCTTCAGCCTGATTCGGCATGGATGTTGAAAAATGTATAGCACGCTTGATATTAAGCTAACGTCCATTTGTCATGGTCAAATAAAAAAGTGTTATTTGTCTGCAATGGCCTTGTGGTCGGCGATACCGTCTGACAATACATCTCAACTAGGCACCCCCCCCTTGAATTAATTGCTCACGATCATGGGTTGAGCTTTCGCGAGCAACTTTCAGCTGCCAATGCCGCTGGTAGGCGCATGGGTAGTCACTTGCAGGGCGCACATCATCCATCGCTGCATGCATGATTCCAGTCGATCAAATGCGTCAAGCTGGTTCTACTCCGCAATCTTTAAATACATCATCTGCTAAAGATCATATAACATATAAATATAAAAATTATCGATATAGCACTTTAATCATCATGTATAAAATAAACTTTGTCGCATAATATAATATGCAGAAATTCACTGATAATTATTTTTTTAAAGTCCAATGGACACGAATACACCAATTCATGATTTCCCCTGTAAATAATAGTATCTTAATAATACACTTAACAATAACATCCTATTCATATCAAAATGAACAATCTATTCCTCAATGTGCAATTAATAGTATTAAAATCATATTAATACACATATCAAAACACAAATAGACATCTCACACTTGGATATGCATTACCCAAAATGCATATCCAAGTTATTAATTATTTAACAGCCTAAATTTAATGAACATTTTTAAATTTGGAGATATACAATGCAGAATACCACAACTTCAAGTATGTATCGTGGATACACAATCAATACTGGAAAAGATAACAATCTACCATGCAATACTAAAACATTAGATCAACTCACTGACAGTATTGAGAACATGATTTCAAATCACTCTAAGGTTCTTGCTGTAAGACTTGATATACACTCAGAGAGAGATTCAGAAAGAACACTTACACGAAGAGATATCACACGTGTTATTGAGAACACCAAGAGAAAGATCAATACAAAGTTTAAATCTTCAAAGAATAAACCAGATCTCAAAGTCATTGTAGCAACAGAACAAACATCAGCAGAGGCTAACCCGCATTACCATGCAATGATATTTGCCAATGGCAATGCAATACAAAATGGGTACTCAATTTATGCAGAACTTAATAAACAAGTGAAGAACAAGCTTGGTGCCGATAACAATGGA
>SAAX01000212.1 GCA_009929215.1 Deltaproteobacteria bacterium
CCTCCCTCCCTCTGCCTCGCATCGCCCCCCTCCCCCCTGCGGCCACACCCAAGCAGAAGCTTAAAGTTTCCAACAGCAAAGGCACAGGGTGTGTAGATCTAGTTGCATAACAAGCGTTGGACTGACAGGCTGCCTCATGATTCCATGGGGCACGGGGAGCTCGAGCGTGTGCGGGGCGCCCCACGCCAGGCACGCCCCTCACTGCACCTCCTGACCTCTGTGCCAAGAGGGAGGCCCCTCCGCCAGCTGCATCCCTGCATTTTGCAGTGCTCTTTGATGCTTGGTTGCACAGAAGCGGGCCATCTTTCGTGGCACGTGGCGGCGTGCTTGCATTCATAACATTTTGCCAAAGCCTCTCCAAACCAGCCAGGGCGCGGGAAGACTGGGTCGTAACGCCGCTGCGGGCCCTGGCAAAGCCCCCAAGCAACGGACATTTTCCGTGTTACACTATTTCTAACTACTACTGTTTGGTGTCGATCGATGCGCAGCGGCGTGGTGATAGGGTCCCGGTGACATGCGCGCTGTTTTCTGATGCGCCATTTTCTGATGCGCCTAAAGTTTTTTGTCTTCGGCGTCATGAGCTAAGAACTTCACGGGCGCGTTGAGCACGACCCAGACCACCTTTTCAGAGGCCTGTTTGCTCCCTAGATCACCCACAAGGTCTCATTCCCAAGGTTGGCCTAGTGTCTCCATCAGGCCCAGTTCATGCACCACAGCTCGTAATGCGACTTTGGTCAGCAATTCTGAACTCCATGAGCACCCACCTTGCTGACCGCGCTGGGCGATCGATTTTTGAACAGGTGCCGCAATTCGCGCAAGCGCGTGCTGCTGAGGCCAAGCGCGGCTCTTAACATAAAGATGATAGCCCACGCTTGAGTCGCCCCAGCTCAGCAGCCAGTGTTTTGCAAGGGGTGGCAAGATGTCTGCTGCAGAGGAGCGGGCGAAGGAGGATGCGCTGCTGGAGGCATCCTGCCGGGCCGCGACGGCCGTGGTGCCACTTTTG
>SAAX01000049.1 GCA_009929215.1 Deltaproteobacteria bacterium
CCACAAGGGTGATGGGGTCGCCAACAAAGGGGGCCCAGCTAAGCAGCAGAGACCAGCGCCCGTACTTGCCGTACCATGCCTCTGCTTTGGCAAGTTTTTTTCTGTCGATGGGAAACCAGCGGCGATCCTGATAGTGCAAAAAAAAGCGCCCGAGCAGCCAGTTTGTAGCAGAGCCCAGCGTGTTGCCCAGGCTTGCGGCGGCAATTATGGCCCAGACCGGGGCCGACTGATTTGCCAGCGCCCCCGCCAAAAAAAGCTCGGACTGCGCCGGAAAAATCGACGCGGCCACAAATGCCGAAAAAAAGAGCCCCCAAAGTACGCTCAAGCTCATATCCGCAGGCTGCCACTGGTCGCATTGAGTCTGAAATCTGCTTTTTTCATAATCTCCGCTTATACAAAAGTGCCGTGGTGGGCACAACAGGCCCATCGGGCTTTGTCGTCCGCATGGCAGTTTGCCTGCGGAGAAAAACTGTTTTGGGCTGCCTGATATTGTTCAGGTCGTGCACAATTTTGGTCGCAGCTGATTTGTTTTGAATAAATGCATCCCGTTCTGTGGATATTTTTCAATTGATGCTTGTTGCAATTATGCAACAGAACGTTGCAAAAATGCAACGATAAATATTATTCCAAGTCAAGCAGTGTGTGGAATATTATTTTTATGGAATTTATATAGTGTTTTGGTGTTTGCTATAAAGTATTTTAGCTGCTATTCGATACTACTGCATTGTAGGCTTACAACCAAGCTGCCATTGATAAGGAGAAATTGACGTGGCAATGAGTGCAAAAAATAAAATCCTTTTGAGTGTTTTTGCTTTTTTTTCGCTGGTGATCGCGGCGATGACCTACAGCTCATATCGGAGTTTCTGCGCCTCATCCTATGATTCCGAAATGGAGCAGCTGGATACCATGTCGCAGGCAGTGGGTAAGGCTGTTTCGGAAAAAATGGACGTGTATTTCAACCTGCTCGAAATCACCTCGCGCATGTTGACCAACACTGTGGGGGTAAGCCCAGACGACGTTTATGAATATAAACGTAACCTGCTGTTGCAGTTGCTTGCCCAGACAAAGCTTGTAGAAGCGTATTATGCCTTTGATACAGGTGAAACTCACAACGACAAGGGCATGATAAAAAACTTTAATGCCAAGTCGTTGGGGCGCGAGTGGTTTACGCGCATGTTCAACGGCGAAAAGCGCGTGGTCACAACGCCCTACACCTCGTCCATCGGAGCTACCGTTATGGCCGTGGGCGTGCCTTTGCTGCAAAATGGCAAAATGGCCGGTACGCTCTGCATCAACCTTGGGCTCACAGACATTACCAATTTTACCAATCATGTGCTGGATTTTGATAATATTTTTCTGACTCGGGCTGATGGCTATATCATGGCCAATCGCGATGACAAGCGCATTGGCAAAAGCCTGTGGGAGGCCATCCCCGATCTTAAAAAGTACAGCAACCTGCAGAAAAGCAGCCGCATTCAGTTTACCTACAACGGCAAGGCCTACGAGGGCAGCCTGTACATTGTCAGCGGGTTGGGCTGGAAGGTCTGGACATACAAACCCCTTGAAGAAATTCAGGCCGCCTCAACGGCAAATCTGCACAGCAGTGCCATAACGGCGGTTATTGCCTTGGTTCTGTCGGCCCTGATGGTGCATTTTCTTATTTCGATGCTGATTTTCAAACCCTTGGGCAAGGGCGTGGTTTTTGCCGCTGCTGTGGCAGAGGGCAACCTGGATGAAACCCTCGACATCAAGACCAAAGACGAAGTGGGCACGTTGGCTGACGCCCTGCGTAATATGGTGGCCCGTCTTAAGGACATGATACGCACCACCGAAGAAAAAGAGCGCCATGCTCTTGCAGAGGCAGAACGCGCGCAAAAGGCCGTTGCCGAGGCAGAAGAAGCCCGCAAAGAGGCCGAGCTGGCCACGCAGCGCGGCATATTGCAAGCCGCCAACCAGATAGAAGGCGTCGTAACGCGCATTGCCTCGAGCACAGAAGAACTGGCCGCCCAGTCAGAGCAGATTGCCAAGGCCGCAGAGGTGCAGCGCCAGCGCATGACCGATACTTCTGCCGGAATGGAGCAGATGAGTGCCTCTATTATAGAGGTTGCCCGCAATTCGGGCCAGGCTGCCTCCAACGCAGCCAGAACCCAGCAGGAGGCAGGGCAGGGGGTAACCTTGGTGCGTCAGGTGGTTGCATCGGTTAATCAGGTGCACGAGCAAACCCAGGCCATGAAGGTTGACCTTACCGCCCTTGGCAAACAGGCCGACAGCATTGGTGCGATCATGGATGTTATTAATGATATCGCAGACCAGACCAACCTGTTGGCGCTGAATGCTGCGATCGAAGCGGCCCGCGCAGGCGAAGCTGGCCGTGGCTTTGCCGTGGTTGCCGACGAAGTGCGCAAGCTTGCAGAAAAAACCATTGGGGCCACCAAGCAGGTGGGAGAAAATATTTCTGGCATGCAAACTGCCGCCCGGCAGAGCATCGCCTCTATGGATCGCGCAAGCTCGGTGGTGGAAGAAACCACAACTCTCACACACCGATCGGGCGAAGTGCTCGACGCCATTCTTGGTCTTGCCAAGGAAAATGCTGAGCAGGCGCAGTCCATCGCCACTGCGGCAGAAGAGCAGTCTTCCGCCTCAGAAGAAATCAGCCGCAGCCTCGATGAAGTATCGCGTCTCACCAGTGACACCACACGGGGACAGTCTGAATCGGCGGCTGCCATTCAGCAGCTTGCAGAGATGTCGGGCGATTTGAGCAGCATTGTGGAGAATTTGAAAAAGTCGTAATTCATAATTTTAATCAACAATATCAGGCCGAAACTGAAAAGTTTCGGCCTTTTTTTGTGCCTATTGGGCATGCATCATGCGCGCTTTCATTATTTCAGCTTGCCTTATTCTGTTTTTGTTGACGGCGTTTAAAAGTAGTTTTGATTACTTGTAGTGTATGTTTTTGGTATCACAGTCTATATTTGTTAAATTATTGTTTATATAGCGTTTTTGCTCGAAGTTGTGGCCAGCTGTTCGCATCTTAATGTAAATATCTGAAATTATAATAATAAGTTATTAAAAATTTAAATACGTCATGTGGTGGCAATCTGAATTTTGTATTGAATCGATATGTTATTTGTAGCTGAAAATAAATTTTTGCATCCAGCTTGGAGTGCAAAATAAAATAATTTTGTTGCATAAAATTATATAAGTCTGAAATAAAATATTTTTTTAAGGAGAGTAACATTATATTTTTTTATGAACCCATAATAGTGTAGTAGAAATGGCCGATATGCTATGTCGGTAGTGGTGAATATAGTATGTTGCTATTAAAGTGTATAACTCTAGCGGCGAGTATAAAATTATGAAGCTCGTGACCAAAATTTCAGTCGGAATGGGTATGCTTGGACTGCTGATGACCTTGCTGGCTGGGTATCTGCTTTGGCAGATGGCAGAACTCAACAGCATTACATCGGTCTTGGCGAACAGGAATGTGCCAGTTTCTGAGCTGGCGGGTGAAATCAACACAGGCACTACTCAATATCGGGCAGTAGAACTTCAGTATGTTATTGAAAAAGATGCACAAAGGTCATCGGCTCTTTTTGCAAAACTTAATGAAACTCGCCGCAAATTTGAGGGCGAGCTTAAAAAGATCAGCGAACTCTGCATTTCTGGCAATGCTAAAAATAGCGTTGTTGCCATAGACAGGGAGCTGAAAAAGTATCTTGATACTTCAAAAGAAGTGCTGGGCTTGCGGCAGGCGGGAAAGTCCGAAGAGGCACTTGCCCTGCTGATGGCTAGGGGAGCTACGGATTACCAAAGTCTTTCGGGTGCCATCGATAGTATTGTCAAGATTTCGCACGATAATGCCCATGCCAGGGGGGTGTTGGGCGACAGCCTGTATGCCAGAAGCAATGCCATTGGCATTGGGTTGACCCTCTTTGCCATGGTGCTTGCGGCCCTGGTCACATTGGCTATTGCACGCGAAACCAAACGTCAGTTGGGCAAAGACCCCGGTGAGCTTTTGGTGACGGCGCAACGCGTGGTTGAAGGAGATTTTGATATTGACGACGGCCATGCAAAAATTGGCGTGTACGGGGCCATTATCGGCATGGTGGCAGCCCTGAAGGGCCATATCCAAAATGCCCAGCGCGAATCGGAAAATGCTCAAGAGCAGTCGCGACAAGCCCACGAAGCCATGCTAAGCGCCAATGCCGCCAAGGAAGAAGCCCACCAAAAGGCCGATGCAATGCTGCACGCCGCCGGAAGACTAGAAAAAGTGGTGCAGATTGTCAGCTCTGCCTCAACCCAGCTCTCTGCCCAGATAGAACAATCAGACAAGGGCGCAGCGCAGGCGGCACAGCGGCTGGCAGAGGCGGCCACTGCCATGAACCAGATGAATGCAACAGTGCAGGAAGTGGCCCGCAACGCTGGTCAGGCATCTGTTGCTTCGGCTGAAACCAGAGAAAAAGCCCAAAACGGCGTCACGATAGTGCAAAAATCGTTGGTCAGCATTGGTCAGGTTCAGGCAGTATCGCAAGAGCTCAAGCAGGACATGCTGCAACTCAATGCCCATGCCCAGGCCATCAACCAGATCATGGGCGTTATCTCTGATATCGCCGACCAAACAAACCTATTGGCGTTGAATGCAGCCATCGAGGCTGCGCGCGCTGGTGACGCCGGGCGCGGCTTTGCCGTGGTTGCCGACGAAGTGCGCAAACTGGCAGAAAAAACCATGGCCTCCACCCATGATGTGGGTAATGCCATTGGTGCCATTCAGCAAAGCACTTCAAAGAGCATGGCCTCTATGGACAATGCCCTGGAGCAGGTTGACCATGCCACGGGATTCGCCAGCCAGTCTGGTGAGGCCCTGAATGAAATATTTGATACTGTTCTGAGTGTGGCCGATCAGGTAAACGCCATTGCCACAGCCAGCGAAGAACAGTCTGCCGCCAGTGATGAAATCAACATGTCCATTGACCATGTTAACGAAATGGCCAGGCAGACCGCTACATCCATGGGTGAAGCGGCGCATGCTGTTGCTGAACTTGCGCGTCAGTCACAGGAGCTGGGTATTCTGATTCAGGAAATGAAGCAGGGGTAATGGGTTGGGCTAAGGCTGTTGTTCTGGTGCAGAATTGTGAAGGGCTGTGTTGCATAATTGCAACCAGCCCTTTTTGCTATTGCAGTAGGGTGTTGTGTCAAAAATGGAATATTTTTGTGCGCTAGTGTGATAGATTTGTTGTGTTATAGAAAAAAAATTGTTACCTTGAATAAGTTTTAAGCTAAATGGAGGGAAAGTATAGCAAGGTCTGCTATTTTGACATTCATTCAGCCCCATGATTACAAATTAGGAGTGAATATGGCCAGGTTTATCGCTTGGGGAGTCTTGATCAGTACGCTTATCTGCATGCCTGAAGGGGCGCTGGCATCTGCCGGCCATCCCAGTATACCTGGTGCTCAGCTTTCTGTGCTTTGGGCCATTCCCTTTGTCTGCATGCTACTTTCAATTGCCATAATGCCGCTGGCATTGCCGCATTTTTGGGAAAAACACTTTGGTAAAATTGCGGCCTTCTGGGGGCTGGCCTTTTTAACGCCCTGTCTTCTGGTGTATGGCTTCAATGTGGCATTGTATGAATTTTTGCATATTATTCTGCTTGATTATGTTCCTTTTCTGGTGCTGCTGTTTACACTGTTTACCGTTGCAGGTGGTGTGCGGCTGACTGGTTCGCTGGTGGGAACCCCGGCGGTGAATACCGGTCTGCTGGCTGTTGGTACTGTGCTTGCCAGCTGGATGGGCACAACCGGTGCCGCCATGCTGCTTATTCGTCCCTTGCTTCGGGCCAACGCGCACCGTAAATACCGTGTGCATTCGGTTGTCTTTTTTATCTTTCTTGTGGCCAACATTGGTGGTTCACTTACGCCATTGGGCGATCCGCCCCTGTTTCTTGGCTTTTTGAAAGGGGTGGACTTTTTTTGGACAACATCCAACCTGTTTGTAAAAACAGCGTTGCTGTCCGCGATTTTGCTGGGTATTTTCTTTGTTCTGGACACCACCCTGTTTAAAAAAGAAGGCAGCCCCAAGCCCGCAGCGCCTGCTGGCGCGGTTGAGGAAAAGCTTGGCCTTGACGGCAAGATCAATCTGCTGTTTCTGTTGGGCGTTGTTGTGGCCGTGTTGCTTTCTGGCTTGTATCCCCTGGGTGAGCTGGTATCGGTATTTGGTGTCTCGGTTGATGCGCAGAACCTGCTGCGCGACGTTGCGCTTCTGTGCCTGGCCGGGCTTTCGCTCAAATTCACCAGCAGGCGCTGCCGAGAGCTCAACGGTTTTTCGTGGGCCCCCATTGAAGAAGTGGCCAAGCTGTTCTTTGGTATTTTTATCAGCATGATTCCTGCCATCGCCATTTTGCGCGCCGGTGCGGATGGTGCGCTTGCCCCGCTGATCCACCTGGTTACACACGATGGACAGCCTGTGAATTCCATGTATTTCTGGCTCACGGGTATTCTCTCCAGCTTTTTGGACAATGCTCCGACCTACCTGGTATTCTTCAATACCGCTGGCGGTGACGCGCAGCACCTCATGCACGATATGCCCGCCACGCTGGCCGCCATATCTGCGGGCGCGGTTTTTATGGGTGCCAACAGCTATATCGGCAACGCGCCCAACTTTATGGTGCGCTCCATTGCAGAAAGCGACGGCGTGCGCATGCCCAGCTTTTTTGGCTATATGGCATGGTCGGTCGGTATTCTTGTGCCGCTTTTTGGCCTGCTGACCTGGCTGTTCTTTATCTAGTTGGTGCAAAACCCGCCAAGCGGGATTGTGATAAGCCTGAAACAAGCCCCCCTGCCTTATGGCCGGGGGGCTTGCTTGTTCGGTTCGTCCGTAATTTTGCTATGAAGAATCACACTGCGCCCAGCGGCATGCCGCCTTCAAGATAGCGCTTGCACAGACCTACGGTGTGCTCAATCCATTGTGGGGCGTAGTTGCGGGCAGTTTCGGTAGTTGCATGCGTTGCCATCCAGGCTGTCATCTGAATGCGTCGTTGCATGATCATGTGTGGGATCATTTCAATGTCCTGATCCTCAAGATGCCCTGACTGCTCATAGCCCTGAAGCCAGTTATCGAGCCAGAGCGGTGCGTGCGGGCAGTGCTCCTCAAAGCTGAAGGCTGCGGCTATATCGTGCACAAACCAGCCCAATCCGCAGTCGTCAAAATCAATGACGCGGGGGCCATCCTTGTGCAAAAGCAGGTTTGTCAGGCGCAGGTCGGCGTGTATCAGCCCAAAGCGATGGGCAGACAGGCCGTATGCGCACAGCTTTTTCTCCATACATGCCACGGCGGCATCCATAATCAGTGTGTCTTCGTGGCACAGCCCCGGGGCGGTACGCCAATAGCCCCAATGCCCTTGGGGACCAACCATTGTGCTGTGATTCCAGATGATGCGCTCAAGGTCTGCGGGCTTTTGCCATTGGCGGCTATGCCGATGGAGCCGCGCCGTAACCTCTCCAAGCTGTCGAAAGGTCCGGGGGTTCATGGTTGCTGTGGGCATCTCACCGTCAATCCACTCAAAAAGAACGATATTTCTGTGTGATCCGTCTGGCAGGGGCAGGGTTTGCACCCGTTCGCCGTTGAGGCCGGGCAGAGCCCTTGGCGTTACAATGCCCGTGTCGCCCTGAAGGGCATCCAGCCAGAGCAGTTCGGAATGAATGCTTTTGCGCGAGTGGTAATTATCGCGGTGAATCCGCAGGGCATAACGCTTGGCCCGGGTCTGTACCAGAAAGGTAGAATTTTCAGAACGACAAAGCAGACGCAGGTTTCCCCGCATTTCTATGGGGTAGAGCAACAGCGCCAATTGCGCCAGCTGCGTAACTGACTTTTCGCTGAGCGAGTCATGCTGCTGTAGTGCCATATTCCCCCTTGCGTGGCGGTATGTTTATTCCCGGTCTCTCTTTGGCTGTGTGTGGGGGGCAGTCTGGAGATCGGGTTTTATCTGTTCCGGGTTGCGTGTGCCCCATATCAAGGCTTGCAGGCAGGGGAGGTTGCATATGGCAGATCCCCGATAAGCCTGCGCTCAGGCCAGGACAACTGAGGGCAAAATATCTTTTAGTTCTTTCAGTGCGGGCAGTCCTGCGGCTGCCGCGTCCGTAATGAGCATGGAAATTTCACGGGGGGATGCGTAGTTTATACGGCTGATAACGCCAAGTTTTGTGTGGTCGGCAAGTATGAACAGCCGACCGGCCCGTTGCGCCATACTGCGGGCAAGGGCTGCCTCTTCTGGCAAATAGCTGCTTGCACCATGATGCGCATCAAGCCCTACAGGCGAAAGAATGGCCACATCGGCTCGCCAGCGTTGAATCTCTTCAATAACAGCCTCGCCGCAGGTTTGCTCCCTGCCAGCCAGAATGCGTCCTCCCACCAGTACAACGGTGCTGTTTGATTTTTTATCTTCCTCTTTTTCACTCAAAATGATGGCTGCGCGCAAGCTGTTGGTTACAATTGTGAGCCCTGGCATGGTGCACAGTTCTTCGGCCAGGGCGGTCGTTGTTGTGCCCGCATCCATAAAAACCGTTTGGCCCTGTTGTAACTGTAACACGGCAGCCTGAGCTATGGCGCGCTTTTCACGCTCCAGTCTTGCCTTGCGTTCTTTGAGCGGAGGTTCGGAGGTGGATGAGTCGAGAGCCACCAGGCCACCGTGAACGCGCTTTGCCGCACCCTGGCTTTCGAGTTCGATTATGTCACGGCGAGCAGTCTCGCGTGAGATACCCAGCTCCTTGATGAGCCGATCGGTACTGATATGACCGTTGGCGGCAATAAGAGCGAGTATGCGGTGCAGGCGGGTTTCGCGCAGCATGGTTCTTACCTTTTTTTATATGACCAGACATGCAGGCTAGCATAAAGTTTTTTGCTGCGTCTGCAATATGCTTTTTTATGTGTTTATGGTGTTTTGTGTTTTTTTTATTTTCAAAGGCTGGTTTAGGCACAGATTTTGGGTTGGGCAGGCCATTTATATTCCCGGAAATAATATGTTTTTATTAATTATTTCTGCATATAGTGCCCAATTTGTCGGGGTATGCCTCCCATGACAAACGGATTGCGGCTGGCTGTGTGCGCTTATGGTGCTCTGCTGAGGTGCGGAGGAGGTGTTTTTCAAAATTGTATTGCAAAGAAGCCTGTTTCTGAAAATATTTTCGCAGGTGGCTTGCCCTTAATGTTGTATTTGTGTGCTTTTAAGGAAAAATGTGAAAAACAAAATTGTGCTAATATTTACAAAATTGTTTCAAAAAAAGGGAGTCTTGCGAGTGAGGAAAGCATGGCAATGAAAGAAGATTATTTTATAACATGATAAATTTATTTAAAATATTTTCTATCCACGCTCAAAATTGTGAACATGGCCCACAACTTGCTTATTATATTTCAATCAGTGCAGTGATAGGGCAGAAGCTTGTATAAAGTGTTTTTTTGAGGCGTTGCAGATTGCCGCACAAACCCGTTTTAAGTTTTGAGGAGGTTACGTATGGAGAGGCGCGAGTTTTTGAAGACCGCAGGCATGGGGGCAACGGCGGCCGTGGCCGCAACCACAGGCATTATGGCGGCTACTGAGGCCAAGGCGGCCAAGGCTCCCATCAAGTGGCGCATGCAGACCTATGCTGGTGCGGCGCTTGCCGAATTTGTCATCAAGCCGCAGATTGATGCCTTTAACAAGGCCGCCAATGGCGAAATGGTCATTGAGCTCTATACATCCGACCAGCTTGTTCCTACCAGTGAACTTTTCCGTGCAGTACAAAATGGTACCATCGATGCCGTGCAGTGCGATGAAGATTCCATGTCTTCTCCTGCGGACGTGGCCATTTTTGGCGCGTACTTTCCTTTTGCTACCCGTTATTCGCTCGATGTACCCGCCCTGTTTGAACACTGGGGCCTTAATGACATATGGAAGCAGGCCTACAGCGAAATCAAGGGTGTTGAATGGCTTGGCGCGGGCTCGTGGGACCCCTGCAATTTTGCAACCACCAAGCCCATTCGCAGTCTGGCAGACCTGAAAGGCAAGCGCGTTTTCTCCTTCCCCACGGGCGGCAAGTTCATGAGCCAGTTTGGCGTTGTGCCCGTTACGCTGCCCTGGGAAGACATACAGGTTGCTCTGCAAACTGGTGAGCTGGACGGCGTGTGTTGGTCGGGTATTACCGAAGATTACACCTCTGGCTGGGCAGAGCAGTGCAAGTACTACCTCACCAATAATATTTGCGGCGCGTGGATCGGTTCGTATTTTGCCAACAGCAAAAAGTGGGCTGAAGTGCCGGAACACCTCAAAACACTTTTCAAGCTTACCTGCGACAGCTCCAACTATTTTCGCCAGCACTGGTACTGGTGGGGCGAGGCCCACTACCGTGCCACCGGCGGCAAGATGGAGCTGACCTCCATTCCCGATGCAGAATGGAATACCGTCGAAGCAGCGGCCCACAAGTTCTGGGACGAGACAGCCAAGAAAAGCCCGCGTTGCGCCAAGGTTGTGGATATACTTAAGAAGTATAATGCAGAAATGGCCGTTGCTGGTCGTCCTTACCGTTATTGATTGTAAAACCTGTGGGGCAGAACTTCCGTCTGCCTGATGTGCCGTCACTTGCCGGATCTGGTGGCGGCACATCAAATTCTGCTCCCAATGATGCGAGCCGGGCAGCACCAATGCGCAATTTACGGCTGCGGAGGAGATCGTCATGCCGAACTGGATCAAGATTTTTGTCAGGTATGTGGATGCGGTTAACCGCTTGATAGGGCGCGGGGTGCTGTATCTTGTGTTCGTCATGATGGGCATTTTGCTCTTTTCGGCCATATCCCGTTATTGCTTTGATTCGCCTGTGATCTGGGGGGTGGAAATGGCCCAGTTTACAATGGTGGTTTACTACATACTGGGCGGCGGTTTTGCCCTGCTTACCAATTCGCATGTGCGCATGGACGTGTTCTATGGCCGGTGGAAGTGGAGAAAACAGGCAGCAATGGATGTTGCAACGTCTGTTTTTCTGATAGTTTATCTGGGGCTGCTTTTTTACGGCTGTGTGTGTAGCACATGGTACTCCATTGAATTTGATCAGCATAATAACTCTGCATGGGCTCCCGCCTTGGCCCCGATCAAAATTGTCATGGGTATCGGAATATTTTTAACGCTGTTGCAGGCAGTATCGGAATTTTTCAAGGCAGTGGCCAGGTCGCGTGGCCTGCTGCTGGGCGAGGAAGTTCCAGAGCGCCTGATAGTTGAAAGCGGCTATGTGGAGCCAGAAGCAGAGCCTCAGCTTGTGGGCATTGTAATTGATTCGGTTTCATCGCCTCAGGTTCTTGCCCCGGTGCATGCGCACGGTAGCATGCGGTAACGCCACATTTTATTTTTCCAGCTCCGGCGTGTGCGAACGCCGTAAAGGACGCGAGGACATGTTCGATCTTACGTTCACTCTTTCTCACGAGGGCATAGCCCTGATGCTCTTCGCCTGCATGGGCATGCTTATGCTCACCGGGCAGCGGGTATTTGCAGCAATCGGCTTTACAGGGGCCGTGGCAGCCCTCTTTTTATGGGGTACTGGCGGTTCGCAAATGGCCTTTAACGCCAGCATAACACTGATGAAGTGGTTCCCCATGATTACGCTGCCCCTGTTCATCTACATGGGGTACATGTTGTCTGAGTCTGGCATTGCCAATGATCTTTACCGCATGTTTCATGTATGGATGGGCCCCCTGCCGGGCGGCCTGGCCATAGGCACGGTCATACTGATGGTGGCCATTTCGGCCATGAACGGTTTGAGCGTTGCCGGTATGGCCATTGGCGCAACCATCGCCATGCCCGAAATGCTCAAGCGCGGTTATGACAAGCGCATGGTTTCTGGGGTTGTTCAGGCGGGCAGCTCGCTGGGTATCATGATGCCGCCAAGCGTAGTTATGGTGCTGTACGGCATGATTGCCCGCCAGCCCGTCAGCAGTCTGTGGATGGCTGGTATCGGGCCTGCTCTTATGTTTGCGGTGATACTTATCGGTTACATTATCATACGCTGCAAGCTCAACCCAGCCATGGGGCCTGCTTTGCCCAAGGAGGAACGCGAATCCATCACTCAGGCAGAAAAGTGGAAGAGCCTGTGGGCTGGCCTGTTGCCGCTTGCCATTATCTTTTCGGTAACGGGCGCGTTCATGAGCGGTATCACCAGCCTGGTCGAGAGCTCTGCCGTGGGGGCGCTGGTGGCTACTATAGCTGCGCTGGTCAAGGGGCGGCTTACTTCCAGAGTGATGCGTGTGGTGTTGGTACAGACCCTGAGCGTAAGCTGCATGTTTATGTGGATCATTATGGCTGCCTTGTGCTTCAGCTCTGTTTTTGACGGCCTTGGCGCAGTGCATGCCATCAAGAAGCTCTTTATCGACGGCTGGAACCTGAGCCCTTGGGGCGTGCTGATTGTTATGCAGCTTTCGTATCTGTTTATGGGCATGTTTCTTGATGATACGGCCATGTTGATTATTGTGGCTCCCCTGTACATTCCTCTGGTCAAGGCTCTTGGCTTTGATCCCATCTGGTACGGCGTGCTTTACACCATCACCTGTCAGATCGCCTACATGACGCCGCCCTTTGGCTACAACCTGTTTTTGATGAAGGCCATGGCACCAAAGGGGGTAACGCTCAACGATATTTATGCCTCCATCGTGCCAATGGTTATTATAATGGTAGTTGGTCTGGTGCTGGTCATGCTCTTTCCCGATATCGCCATGTTTCTGCCCAGAACGTTTTTGTAACAGGCGGTATGTATGAATGCCCACAGCCCGCTTCGCGAGATTCTGGCCAAGGCGTCGCCCCACAGGTCGGGCGACGTGTTGGCCGGGGTAGCCGCCGTCAACGACGAGGAACGTGTGCGCGCCCAGATGCTGCTGGCAGATGTGCCGCTCAAGCGATTTTTGAATGAAGCCATAGTGCCGTACGAAAAGGACGAAGTCACCCGGCTTATTCTGGACACTCACGATGCGGCTGCCTTTGCGCCAATCAGCTCATTCACCGTGGGGCAGTTTCGCGACTGGTTGCTGACTGATGCCGCCGATACCCAAACCCTGAGCGCGCTGGCTGCGGGTATTACGCCAGAAATGGCCGCAGCAGCCAGCAAACTCATGCGGTTGCAGGATCTTGTGCTGGTGGCATCAAAGTGCAGTGTGGTAACGCGCTTTCGCAACACCATCGGGCTTGCGGGGCACTTTTCTGCACGGCTGCAACCAAACCATCCAACGGACGATGCACGGGGTATTCTGGCATCAACCATAGACGGACTCTATTACGGTTCTGGTGATGCGGTTATTGGCATTAATCCGGCGTCGGATAGCCTCGAAAATATTGCCCGGCTTCTCTACCTGCTGGATGAGCTCATTGCGCATTATGAAATACCTACCCAAAGCTGCGTGTTGACCCATGTGACCAATGCCGTGGAGCTCATACGCCGGGGCGTACCGCTGGATCTGTGCTTTCAGTCCATAGCGGGTACAGAAAAGGCCAACGCCAGCTTTGGCATCAATCTGGATATGCTGGAAGATGCATGGCAGGCAACGCTGGCCCTTGGGCGCGGTACGGTGGGCGACAATGTAATGTATTTTGAAACAGGGCAGGGCAGTGCGCTTTCTGCCAACGCCTATTTTGAGGTAGATCAGCAAACCCTGGAATGCCGCGCCTATGCCGTGGCCCGCAGGTTTCAACCCCTGTTGGTGAACACGGTTGTGGGCTTTATAGGGCCAGAATACCTGTTCAACGGCAAGCAGATTATCAGGGCCGGGCTTGAAGATCACTGCTGCGGCAAACTGCTGGGCCTGCCTATGGGGGTAGACATTTGCTACACCAACCATGCAGATGCCGATCAGGACGACATGGACGCCCTGCTTACCCTGCTAGGAACCGCAGGGTGTAATTTTATCATGGGTATTCCGGGCGCGGACGACATTATGCTTAACTATCAGTCCACATCGTTTCACGATGCCGCCTATCTGCGCAAACTGTTGGGCAAAAGGCCAGCCCCGGAATTTGAAGCATGGCTTGAGCGTATGGGTATTCATGATGCCTGTGGTTCTTTGCTGCCCCCTGCGGGAGCCCTGCGCGGCCTGGAACAGCGCGTGTTGCATAACGCTTAAGGAGGTTGTCGTGGAGGGCTCGTTGCAAGAACTTTTGTCTGTGGGGGCTGCACCGTTGGCAGAAGACCCCTGGGTTGACTTGAGGCGCTACACCGATGCCCGCATCGCCCTTGGCCGCTGCGGCGTGAGTCTGCCGCATAAGGAGTGGTTGCGCTTCAGGCTTGCGCATGCAAAAGCGCGCGATGCAGTGCTGACGTCCTTTGACGGCGGCAAGCTTCGTCAGGAGCTTGAAAGCGCGGGGTTGCACTGCCTTGAGCTTGCCAGTGCTGCCGAGAATATTGATGATTTTTTGGCAAGGCCGGACAAAGGGCGAAGGCTTTCAGACGAGTCCTGTTCGTTGTTGACCCGGAAATTTGCACAAAGCAAAACGCCTGGTGCAGACATCTGTCTTGTTATCAGCCCTGGCCTTTCGGCCCGAGCGGCCCATGAAAATGCGGCCTTGTTTGCCCAGCGTTTCTTGGCATGCGCAGCATCTGCTGGCTTCAGCACCACCCCCGTGGCCTTGGTCAATTTTGGCCGGGTTGCAGTGGCTGATGAAGTGGCAAGTTTGATGAAAGCACGGCTGGTGGTGATTCTTATTGGGGAAAGGCCCGGCTTGAGCTCGCCCAATTCGCTGGGTGTGTACCTGACCTATGCGCCCTTTCCCGGCTGCACTGATGAGGCCAGAAACTGTATTTCAAATGTGCGCCCCGCAGGGCTGAGTATTGAAGAAGGCGTGCGCAAGCTGTGCTATCTGGTACAGGGGGCCTTTGCGCGGGGGGTGACCGGAGTAAATCTTAAGGATGACATGCCCGCAAACTATCTGCCGTTTGGGGGAAGCGGGGCTGCAATTCTGTAAGCAGGTAACGGTGTTCGCTTTTGTTCTTAGCCCCGGCCTTGCCTGCTGGCCCATAAACATCAACAGCCGGATTACCCAAGGGTAATCCGGCTGTTGATGTTTATAATCTGTACGCTATGGCTTAGGCTTCGCGCTCTTTCTTGAAGATGATCAAGGGGCAGTTTTTGCAGATGGCCGCGCCGGGGAAGGGTTCGCCCAGACGGGTGATCGAAGCGCCGCCCTTCTTGGTAACGCGTTCTTCAAGGCGCTTTACCACGGCTTCGATGTGCTCGCCGGGAATAGCCACGTTGATTTCGCCGCGTTCGGTCTTGCCCGAATTGTAGCTGCCGCTGCACGCAAGGTACAGGTTGGCCTGCTTGTTGTTGAGGGTAAACACGTTGCCAGAGCAAACGGCAGAGTTCACGCTCATGGAGGGGTGGAAGTTGTCGATACGCTGGCTTGCCATCCAGTCGCCAAGAATGTGGTATGCCTGCATGGTGTCGCACACAAAGTGCACCACATCGGGCTTTGTAGCGGCGGCTGCCAGGGGGCTGACCGCTATGGCCAGCAGCTCTTTTTGAACACGCGGTTTGGCTTCAAGCACCTGGCGGGCGTGATCTTCATCGGCGCAGTACTTGAGATGGCTTTTAACTTCTGATTCGTCCAGGTCCTTCCAGCCGAACACAAAACTGGCATTGGTACAGCCCATGTTTTCGCGTTCTACAAGAACTGTAATACCTTCCATGCGTGCGCCAACTTCACTCTGACAAAACGTGAGCGGCTTAATGGGGGAATAGTGGGGCTGGTTTTTTTTGAACGAATCAAGCTCTGCTTGATCGAAAAAATATTTAATTGCGACGGGAGCATGGATAAGACGCATCTCGCGCATCAAGGTCTCATGAAGCTTTTCGTATGTATTCATATTTTCTCCTCATCAGAATACTGTTTACAAGAGTCTGCCAACTCGCCCTTTTTCGTATTTCTTTATACTGATAATGTCAATATAATCTCACAAATTTCACAAGCAGTATAATTACTCCCAGTGTGACTCATTTTTTTAAATTATATTAAGAAATTAATGTGGTTATATGTTTGAGGTGGGCATATTTTTGTTTAAAAAGATTAGCCGACTATGTGAAAAATAACCTTTTCGCAAGCATGCTTAGAGGTAAAAATGCGCGGGTGGCGCGGTTTTTCTGTGATCAGGGAACGGAATAATCCAGGGGTAATGCTAAAGGCTGTGCAAAAAATGGTGAGTGGCAAAATGGGTATTGCAGGCAGGCAAAATATGTTCAAACGCAACGCACCCCGGCTGCGCAGGGCAACCGGGGCGGCGTGAATGTGTATGTCGGGGACTTGTTGTTCTGTTGGCGTCTGAGCGTGGCAGACTCAGGCCACCACCTCCACACTCTGAGTTGTGGAGGTGGTTTGGCTGAGGGTCTGGTAGGCATTGCTTGCTATGGCAGAGAGGAAGCTTTGTGCAATCTGGGTGCGCTTGGCTGAACCTTGGCCAGAGCCCAAGGTTTCGCGCTGCTTTTCAAGTGCTGCGGCCAGCTCGTCAGCAGAAACGGAACCATCCTGATCTGTGTCCATGGAATCAAACACAGACTGGCTGAGGCCCGTTTCGTCCACGCTCAGGCCGTCGTTGCTGTCACTGTTCAGGCTTGAAAAGAGCGTGGAAGCCATGCCGTTGGCACCGCTTTGGCCCGAAGCGCCTTGCCCCTGCATGGGAGGCGGCGGGGGGGTCTGGCCATTCATAATGGACGAAAGCAGTGCCTGGGCGTCGGTCTCTTCCGAAGTTTTTTGCGAGCTGGACTTTGAGGCGTTTTGTGAGGCGTACTGTGCGGCTGACTGGCTCTGGGCATTTTGCCCGTTGCCCATCATGGCTTCGCGTTGCTTTTCAAGGGCAGCGCTAAGCTCTTCGGCAGATACCGAACCATTGTGGTCGGTATCTATGGCGTCAAATTCTGACTGGCTGAGTCCTGTTTCCTCGGCGCTCAGGCTGCTGCTGCCGTCGCTGTCCAGCGACGAAAAAAGTTTGGATGCAAGGTCGTCGCCCACGCCCTGTAAGCCCGCCCCACTGCCTGCGGCCCGTGTTCCACCGGGGATCTGCCCGCTCATGATGGACGAAAGCATATCCTGGGCGTTGGGCTGCCCTGTTGCGGTCGCATTTGTAGACGAGCCTGTCTGGCTCTGGCCCAGCTGCATGCTTGTGAACATGGCATTGCGCTGGGTTTCGATGGCTTTTTGCAGCTCGGTTTGTGTAACCGTGCCGTCACCATCGGTGTCCAGGTTGCTGTAAAGATCTTTGCTCAGCCCGGTTTCAGAGAGGCTTAGTGTGCCGTCTCCATCAGAATCCAGATCCCCAAAAAGCTTGCTTGCGAGATTGTCCTGCGCTTGTGATTCGCTGGAACCCTTCATCTGCGCAAGCATCTTCTCCCAATATGATGAAGAAGATGATGATAACGCACTGACGCTCATACTTGTCTCCAAGTCCGTGAGGACATTGTCGGCAACACCTGCAATCCACTGCGGGCACAGCCGAATATGAAAGCGCACCTCCCTGTGTCGCATATCAGTGGGAAAAGAATTCCCAGTCTAAATTGTGCAAAAACTGTTCCTGATGAAAAAGAGGAAAAATGTGCCGCATGCCAGAATGAGTTGTGGAAAAATAGGTGGTTGTGAACAGGTAAAAAGAAAGCCGCCGCATTGGTGATGCGGCGGTTATTGTAATCAGCTTTGCAAATGCTGTTTGTTATCTTGTGACCGTGGTGGCGGTTGTGGGTTCTGTTTTTTGCGTAGATGTCGCGGCGCTGTCGGCCTCTATATCGGCACGCAGGCGTAAGGGCGGCACTTCTTGTGGTGCAATCGGGGCACTATTTACTGCCCCGATTACTCTTTTGGCAAAGTCCTCAAGGCTGAAACGGGCTTCGCCGACAACTGGTGGGGCTGTAACCTGTGCCTCCGTGGCCTTGTGGGTCCTGGCGGGGTCGGTCAGCTGTGGCCCTGCAAACAGACCAGCCACAGGCAGGCGCTGTTCTTCAAAGGGGGTGTGCAGCGCCTCTGGTGTTTGGGCAAAAAAGCGTACGCGCACTTCTTTTCTGTCGCCCTGTTCCCATAATTCAAATTGCAGGGTAGCCCCGGGCGGGGTGGCGTTGTCCGGGTATCCTGCGATCTGCCAGTTTACGCCAAGCAGTGCCCCCACATTGGCAATGTTGGTATCGTGGCCCACAAATACCACCAGCGAGGCAGCATTGCAGCGCTGGTCGCGGTGTGTGCCCTCAAGGGCGGCCATCATTTCTGAAAGGAGCGACGCGCCTTTCAATTGGGCCACCACAGGGGCGCGGTTAACGGCGTTGAATACACTGGTATGTACGGGCAGCACCTCGCGCAGAACGCGGGCATCTACCTGCCCCCAGCCCGCAGAAATATCGGGCCATTGCGCGTATTCGAGCAAAAATATCTCGGCCATGCCAGAGGCGATGGCCAGCGCGCCGGAAAGCCCCGCCCCGCTACCGTCAGCCTCAACACTCACAGAATTGGGCAGGTCGGCAAGCCCGCACGAGGGCGGCAGATTGTACCGGGTGCACATATCAGCACCCAGCGGGGCGCTGAGGTGCTGCATGTGGGTAAGGATAGTGGTGCTGTCTTCGTGCAGTCTGTCGAGGTCGCCCCCGGCATTGTCTATGATGCTGGCAGCCACAGAGGCAGGATCAAAACGCTGTACCCCCGCTTGCACAGGGTGAAAGAGCGGGTCGGGCGACTGGCCAGAAACAGCGTATGAAAGGCTGCCATCGGGGCAAAGGCCGTCAACAAGCGCCTTGGCGGAGGCTCTGGTGCGCTGGTCTACGTCGGCGCGCACAAAAATTTTTCCAGGCGGGGGGCAGGTGGCATCTGGCAGCAGGCCCAGGTTGAGCATGCGCCCGCGCAAGTCTTCCCACATTGCAGTAACAAGGCGTGCGCCGCGCGGCGTCAAATGCCCCCTGGGCACGGGCCACTGGGGCCATGTGCGTGTGCTCCACTGCGAGAGCGTATCGGCGCTTTGGGTTGGGGCGCGTACACCATGACGGGTAAGGGCCACAATCTTGGTCAGGCGGGGTTGGTCGCCCCCTTGCTGTGCGGCAATGCCCGGTAGGGGCACATGGCTCAGCAGTGCGCAGGCAAGGCAGATGATGGTAAACCGTAGTGCAGCGCGCATGCTTTCTCCTTGATGGAGGCATCATAGCGGCAAAGGCGCATACGGGCAACGCCCATTTGCTGTCCGATAGCGGCAAGATGGTTGCTGATAGGCAATTTTTGTGCGCATTGGGGCCGTAACTGCTTGCACAGCGCAAAGCTTGTTATTATGCTTACTCTTTGCGGCAGAGTTTGGCACGCACTTGTTTGGTCAACCTTTCAGGCTTCCATTCCCAGTTTGGGGTCAGAAGCGCACTTCAGATTTTTGGGGAGCACGATGCCCATTGCTATTCCACGCGTTGGTGTTGAAGAAAAACCGCTTGTTCATGACGTGCGGATTGATAATCTTTCTTCCCTGGTCATACGGTCGGCCACGGTGCGCGATGTGCACGGCATGTCTGCACTTATCAACCACTATGCTTCGTCCAATGTAATGCTGGCGCGAGGCCCGCAGTACCTTTACCAGCATATACAAGACTACATGGTTGCCACGGCCCCTTCCTCCATTGACGGGCAGGACGTGGTGGTGGCCTGCGGCGCAGTGCATGTGCTGTGGGAAGATCTGGCAGAAATACGTTCGGT
The DNA here is from genome assembly GCA_009929215.1 of Deltaproteobacteria bacterium. Lineage (GTDB taxonomy): Bacteria > Desulfobacterota > Desulfovibrionia > Desulfovibrionales > Desulfovibrionaceae > Desulfovibrio. Next base: position 19,698 of record SAAX01000049.1, read on the forward strand.
GGCTGTGCATCCCGCGTGTCAGGCAAAGGGGTTTGGCAAAAGACTGGTGGCGGCGCTGGTAGAACGGTGTCGCGATCTTGGTCTGCCCAAGGTTTTTGCCTTTACGCTGGCAGCCCCCTTTTTTTCCAGGTGTGGATTCAGCGAATTCAAGCGCGAAGACATGCCTGCCATTGTGTGGGTAGAATGCAGTAAATGCCCAAAGTTTTACTGCTGTGACGAAATTGGGATGTTACTCTACTTATAGTTTTTATCTTGCGGCCTGGCCGCAGGGGAGCACACAGTCTGCAAAAGGTGGGAATGCGTCATGAGCAATAAACTGTATCAGCGGGATTTTTTGAAAGAAACCGACTTCACGCCGGAAGAACTCACCTATTTGCTGGATCTGGCCGCCCAGCTCAAGCAGGCCAAAAAGGCACGCCGAGAGCCAAAATTTTTGGCAGACAAAAATGTTGTCATCCTTTTTGAAAAGGATTCCACGCGCACCCGTTGTTCCTTTGAGGTGGCGGCCTATGATCAGGGCGCTCGCATAACCTACCTTGGCCCCTCTGGCTCGCAGATGGGAAAAAAAGAATCGCTGGCCGACACAGCCCGCGTTCTTGCCCGTTTTTATGACGGTATTGAATACCGCGGTTTTGAGCAGGAGAGGGTAGAGGCCCTTGCAAAGCATGCCCATGTGCCGGTGTGGAACGGCCTTACCAACGAGTGGCACCCCACGCAGTTTCTGGCCGACATGCTCACCATGCGCGAATGCTGCAACAAACCTTTGAGCAAGCAAACGCTGGCATATCTTGGTGACGCTCGTTATAATATGGGCAATTCCCTGATGGTTGGGTCTGCCCTGCTTGGGCTCGATTTTCGTTCCGTGGCCCCCAAGGCTTTGTGGACATCGGACGAGGTTTTTGAAACAGCGACCCGCATTGCCAAAACCACGGGCGCACGCATTACACGTACAGAAAGCGTGCCCGAAGGCGTTAAAAACTGCGATTTTCTCTCCACCGATGTTTGGGTGTCCATGGGCGAGCCGGATTCTGTTTGGAAAGAGCGCATTGAGCTGTTAACGCCGTACCGTGTGGACGCGGCAGCAATGGAAATGACCGGCAATGCAGACTGCAAGTTTTTGCACTGCCTGCCCAGTTTTCATAATCGCGATACATCTGTTGGCGAAGACATCTATCAGCGCTTCGGCATTGAATGCATGGAAGTGAGCGATGATGTGTTTGAATCGCCCCGAAACATGGCCTTCGAGGAGGCAGAGAACCGTCTGCACACCATCAAGGCCGTTATGGTTGCCACCATGGCCGAAGAGCCTTTGGTGTTCGACGCCTGAACATGATTTTACGCGCCTTGCGCAGCGGGTAAGCCCCGCGCGCCCAAGCCTGGTAAAGCTCTATACAGCAAGCGTTCTTGCCGCACCCGTACAATAATTGTGCAAAATGGTGCGGTGGGGACGCTTGCTTTTTTGTGCGTATTCTCCCGTTTTTGCGCTATTGCTGCTGCTCTGGCCTTCAGATTTTTGGGGGCTGCCCGTCAATTGGGGCGGGCAGGCCTACAATCACTTATGTGCGGTGCGGCAAAAAAACCGAGTTTGTTGTGTGCTATTAGTAAGCAAAATTTACTGCTGAAAATCAGGCAGATAAAATAATAGTTTATAAGTATGTTTTGTTCATTGTATGAACAGTGTAACAATTTTTTGCAAATATGTTGACGCAAGAATGTACATATATTAACTCTAAAAGAATCGAAATGCACAAAGTATGTAAGGAGGTTTGTGATTTTTTTATGTTGTGAGGAAGTTATCTAGAGTGAAGTTTTTCACAACTCGCAATGTAGTGGGGCAATGAAGATGAGTACACTTGTTTTTTGCTGTGTAGCACTGCCGTTTATTATGGCGCTTGTGCTCTATTTCACGCAAAGCGGCAGCGCGCGTAAACTGATAGTGCCTGCGGCGATTACGATCATGGCAGTGGCAGCCGTGACCTTGGGCGCGAACGGCGCTTTCAGGCTTGAGGTAGGTTCCTTACTTGGCCTTTCGGCAGATACCGTGTTCAGCGTGCTGGACCTGCTCTTGCTGGTCTACATTCTTGGCATCGGTTGGAAGTTGGGCAGCCGCCTCATCATGGGCATGACCCTGCTTCAGCTTGTGGGCATGCTTTACCTCAAATTTGCTCTTCCCGGGCATGAAGTGCCCATCACTGCCTTTGTGGCAGACGGGCTTTCGCTGATCATGGTGATCATTATCACCGTGGTGGGCGGGCTTATTACAATTTATGGTATGGGCTACATGGACCTGCACGAGGAGCATCTGCACCTGCGTGTTTCGCGTCAGCCCCGATTTTTTGCCATTATTTTCTGCTTCCTGGGGGCCATGAATGGTCTGGTGCTGTGCAACAACCTTTCGTGGATGTTTCTGTTCTGGGAAATTACAACGTTATGCTCCTTTATGCTCATAGGGCATGACCAAACAGATGAAGCAAAAGCAAATGCACAACGCGCCTTGTGGATGAACGTACTGGGTGGTCTTGCCTTTGTTTCGGCCATGCTGTTCATCCAAAAGAGTCTTGGCACGCTCTCCACCGAGCTTGTGCTGCAAAAGATGACCTCAATGGACGTAAAGAACACGGCCATTCTGTTGCCATTTGCCTTCTTCTGTCTGGCGGCCTTTACCAAGTCGGCGCAGGTACCCTTTGAAAGCTGGCTGTGCGGCGCCATGGTCGCGCCAACGCCGGTTTCGGCCCTGTTGCACTCGGCCACCATGGTGAAAGCAGGAACCTACCTCTTGCTGCGCATGGCCCCAGCCTTTGCCGGAACCACCATGTCTACCATCGTGGCCCTGTTTGGCGCGTTTACCTTTGTGGCAACCTGTATCCTTGCAGTGAGCCAAAGTAACGCCAAAAAGGTGCTGGCATACTCCACCATCGCAAACCTGGGCCTCATTATTGCCTGTGTGGGCATTAACACGGCAGCTTCAATGATGGCGGCAACCACCATCATCATTTACCACTCCGTGTCCAAGGGCCTGCTGTTTATGTGCGTGGGTGCCATTGAGCAGCGTATTGGCTCGCGTGATATCGAAGATATGCGCGGTCTGTACGGCAAGATGCCCCGCACGGCCATTATCACCGTGATTGGCATTTTCACCATGATGCTGCCGCCCTTTGGCATGCTGATTGGTAAGTGGATGGCCATTGAGGCTATTGCCCGTGCCACCCAGGCCATGACCCCCATCGTCTTTTTCGTAGCCCTGGGTTCGGCCTTTACGGTGCTGTTCTGGGCACGCTGGGCCGGTGTGCTGGTTTCTTCATCCAAGATGCACGAACGGCCCACCCACGGTCATCCCAAGCCTTCGGTTATGTTTGCCCTGCGCTCGCTGTGCGGGCTTGCGGTGGTATTTTCGTTTATTTCGCCCCTGGTGCTGAAGACCTTTGTTGAGCCTTCGGTATCGGGTGTGTACGCACGCTTTAACTTGCAGGCCGAAGGGTTCATTCCTGGCGCTACCCTTACCGGGGCCGAAGGATATGTGTGGATTTACCTCCTGTTCCTTCTGCTTGGTCTGGGCGTGTGGTATGCGTGGCGCGAGGCCCGCAGGGTTCCTGAATCTGCCCATGCGCAGCCCTATTGTTCGGGCCTTACGGCTGTGAAGGACGGCGTTGTTGGCTTCAAGGGCCCCATGAATGCCTTTGAACCCGTGCGCGTGTCCAACTTCTATCTCAGCCAGTACTTTGGCGAGAGCAAGATTACGCGGGCCATCGACATCATTTCCACCGCATTCCTGGTCGTACTGGTAGGAGGTCTGCTGTAATGCTCACCATCTTCAGCGCAATCGGCGGTTTGATTCTGTCGCCCCTGGTGGGCGGGCTGCTTACCGGGCTTGATCGCCGCATTACGGCGCGTCTTCAGTCCCGTCTTGGGCCGCCCCTGCTTCAGCCTTTTTATGATATCTTCAAACTACTGGGCAAACAGCCATTGGTCACCAATGCCTGGCTGGTGTTCAGCGCGTATGTAACGCTTATTTCATCGGCGCTTTCTCTGCTGCTCTTCTTTATGGGCGGAGATTTGCTGCTGCTGTTCTTTGTGCTTACCGTGGGCGCTGTGTTTCAGGTGGTTGGTGCTGTGTGCGTGCCTTCGCCCTACAGTAACGTGGGCGCTCAGCGCGAGCTGTTGCTCATGCTGGCCTATGAGCCTATTCTGATCCTGGTGTTCGTGGGCTTTGCCATGTGCACGGGTTCGTTTTCCATCGCTGCGGTGTTCCAGCTTGAACAGCCCCTGCTGCTCAAGATGCCGCTGCTGTTCCTGGCCCTTGGCTATGCCCTGACCATCAAGTTGCGCAAGTCGCCCTTTGATATCGCGGCCAGCCACCACGGCCACCAGGAACTGGTGCGCGGTGTGCAGACCGAATACTCTGGCCCGTACCTTGGGCTTATTGAAATTGCCCACTGGCTCGATCTGGTACTTATTCTTGGGCTGTGCGCCATGTTCTGGCACACCAGCTTTGTGGGAATGGCCGTTCTTGTGGGTGCTTCGCTGTTCACAGAAATTCTTATCGACAACATCACCGCCCGTCTGACCTGGCAGTGGATGGTGCAAAAGAAGTCCCTGTTGCTCGGCATGGGCCTGGCCCTGGTTAATCTTTTATGGCTGTACGTGGCGTAAGGAGGCCGGAATATGGGTTTCGTCGACAATATGATCAAGCGGAGTCGCCTGAAGTCTCCGTGGATAGTTCATTTTGACTGCGGTTCCTGCAACGGCTGCGACATCGAGGTGCTGGCCTGTCTGACGCCCATGTATGACGTAGAGCGTTTCGGGGTAGTCAACGCGGGCAACCCCAAGCACGCCGATGTGCTGCTGGTCACCGGCACGGTGAACCACCGCAATCAGCATGTGCTGCGGCAGATTTATGAACAGATGCCAGCGCCCAAGGCCGTGGTATCCATCGGCGCATGCAACCTTTCTGGCGGCGTGTTCAAGGATACCTACAACGTGTTGAACGGCGCGCACAACATCATTCCTGTGGATGTGTTTGTACCTGGCTGCCCGCCCAAACCCGAGGCCATCATTGATGGCGTGGTGCAGGCCCTTGGCGTGCTCAAGGCCAAGATGGGTCTTGGCCCCGAACCGGTGCCCACCTTTATGCCTGGCGACGAGGACGGCACTCCCGACATGACGCCGCAGGCGGAGTCCGCGCCGGAAGAAGCCCCCGAAAAGCCACAGCAAAACGCGGGTTAACCCGGAAAGGATAGAGCCATGTTTTTTGAAGCCAAGGAAGTGACGCCGCAAACGCTGCTTTCAGAAGTGCAGCAGCTGGC
>SAAX01000050.1 GCA_009929215.1 Deltaproteobacteria bacterium
ATATCGAACCGCATATGATTGCCCTTCTGCTTACAGTGCTTTCCACTTGTTTCTCGATTTACAAAAAAACGGCGCGCAGTTTTGCTGTTCTGCACAAAGCACAACCGCCTCTGCCTTTTTTGCCCGTTGCTGCCACGCCTTGCTGTTTGTGTTCATCAAGTACAACCACCAATCACCATCTATTCGCATTGTTTGCCAGCAGTCATAAGGCCCACCACTACGGCTTGTGATCCACAAGCTCTGCATTTTCTCGGTAATTGCAGCAACCAGCCCTGGCAGTAGCAACTATACCATTCGGCCCCTCATGTCTGCCACCCGCTGCCGAGATTGCTCCTGCAGCCTGCACTATTACCGCAATTGTTTTACTCGCTCCCATCTGTGCCAGATATTTACCATGATTTTGCTCGAGTCTTGCCAGCTTTTTGCCAACCAGATAAGGGCAAGCCTCCCCATCATTCTTTTGCGCTGTCGCAGGCAGTGTCAAAATGAATAACTGGCTGAGAAATGCGCAAATTTTTTGCCCGCCATTACGCAACACTCAAATTATAATCGCAAATGATTAAAAATTCGTTTTGTACCTGGGGAGATTAACAGTACTCTTTGCCAAGCATAAAATTTTTTGCTGTCGCAGAACTCAAAACTGTATTGGGCGGTAATTATTGGGCAGCCAAACTGTCATACCCGCTATGTTGACATAGCGTGATGTTCTGATAACCATTAAGATACAAAGGTATTTCTGCCTGTAGGTTTTGACACTCTAGTTCGTCCTGGGTCTGCCTGATTCACGGTCACCGCCAACCGGAGCCGCCATGAACAACCGCAATCTTCTTTTCACTCTCGCACTTTGCTGCATTCTGCTTACTTTTGGCGCATGGATACTATCCTTCTTCCACTACAGCGCGCCTGTGCGGCAAAGCCCAGTGGCCCAAGTGCTGCCAAATCTTCAGACCGCGCCCGCAGCCGAGCTCAAATATGCCCCACCGCGCCCGCAAGATGCGCCAGAGGCCATCCGCGAAGCGGTCATGCTAGGCTATAATATTATCAACGATACCGCCCAGTATGCCCCAGAGCATGTGGGCAATGAGCTGACCTGCGCTACCTGCCATCTTGAGGGGGGCACAAGCAAGGGCTCAATTTCCCTTGTGGGCGCTGCCGCAACATTCCCCAAGTTTTCTGCCAGCCACGCAACCAGCATTGACCTTGCCCAAAAAATTCAGGACTGCTTTGCCCGTAACCTCAACGTAGCCCCTCCAGCCCACGACAGCCGCACAATGCAGGCCCTGCTTGCCTACCTGCAATGGATATCAAAAGACATTCCCGTTTATGCCAGCCTGCCCTGGGCCTTGCCCGCAAAGCTTGATACCGCGCACAAGCCCGATGCCGCCGCAGGTGAAAAAGTGTATGCTGAAAGCTGCGCCTCCTGTCACGGCGACGCTGGCGACGGATCCCCGCCCCTGTGGGGCAAGGGGGCCTATAGTGATGGCTCAACCCTGCACAATATAGACACGCTCGCCGTATTCACCCACCGCTTTATGCCGCCAGAGGCAGCTACGCTTACGCCAGAGCAATCGCTTGACGTGGCCGCTTATGTGGATGCCCAGCCCCGCCCCCACTTTGAAGCTGCGCAGTCCCACGCAGGCGGCGGAAAAAAATCGCCGCAAGGAAAGTAGGCCATGAACTTTCCTATCCTGCACATCCCGGTGGTGGGCGATGGCATGACCATTGCCCTTAATGCCGTCTTACATGTCTGTATCAGCCACGGTCTGGCCATTGGCCTCATGGCCATGCTGGTGCTGTTTCAAACCCTCACCTGGAAGGGCAAGGGCCAGTTTTGGGCCGATATTGCCCGCACGTTGCTGGGCCCGCTGGTGATTGTTACCACCTCCATAGGCGCGGTTACAGGTGTTGGTATCTGGATTTTGACCGGCAGCCTTGCGCCAGAGGGCATCGGCGCGTTGATCCACCTGTTTTTCTGGCCCTGGTTTATTGAGTGGTTTGCCTTCACCGCCGAGGTGATTCTGCTGCTCTGCTATTACTATAAATGGGACAAGCTCATCACCAGCAAACCAGCTACACTTGCGGCCATCGGCTGGGCCTATGTGGCAACGTCGATCGTTTCGGCCATTCTTATCACCGGCATTTTGGGCTTTATGCTCACGCCGCAGGGCTGGCCCTGGGCCCGCAGCTTTACCGAGGCCTATTTCAACCCCACCTTTGTACCGCAGGTCTTTTTGCGCGTAGCTGGCGGCCTTGGCATAGGAGTGCTGCTGCTGATGGCCTGGATTGCCTGGCGCTTCAAGGGCACGGCCCATGAACGGGGCCGGGCCTTGCGGGCTTGCGGCATTGCCCTGATGCTTGCCCTTGTTGTAACGGCGGCAGCGAGCCATGTGTATTTTTCGCGTATACCGCAAACCTACCTTACGCACTGGAAATTTGCGGTGGCTACCTCGCACCTGTCGCAAATGCCCGACTTTCTGCCAGCCGCAAACGTGGGCGCCGTGCTGGTGTTGCTGCTGGCGGCACTGGCCGCCTATGCCCGCCGCCCCTTGCTGTGCCGCCTGCTGTGCATACCAGCTATTCTACTAAGCATCTGTTTCACAATGGAATTTGAGCGCGTGCGCGAATTCGTTCGCGGCCCGTACCTCATGCCGGGGTACATGCACGCCAGCCAGATAACCCTGGTGGAAAGCGAGGCCATGCTCACCGAAGATAAGCCCCTGCTGCCCAGGTTGCGCTGGGCAATCACGACCGATAACCTGCCCCCCGCAACCCAGGCCGCAAAAACCCTGTTTGCCGCCAACTGCGGTGTCTGCCATGCAGAAAGCGGCATCAACGGCATAGATCAAAGGCTGGCGGGGCGCACTGCCGATGGCATCAATGCTATGCTGGGCATAACGCAACGGCTGGCCCCCTACATGACGCCCTTTGTGGGTTCGGAACAGGAGCGCACACTGCTGACTGAATACCTGTTCCAGCTTGCATCCAACTATTCACGCCGCATTCAGCAGGCAGCGAGGGAGAAGTAGCCATGCAGCAATGGACTGACCTTTTCCTCAACATGCCCCTGCCAGAAAGCTGGATGCGGGCACTGTTGTTCATCACCTTTGGCCTGCACCTGCTCTTTGTGCTGCTGATGTTGGGCACGGCGCTGCTGAGCCTGGTGTTCTTTTTGCGCGACCTGTTGCGCCAGCCCTCGCCCTCGCAGCACTGGAACGAGCACGTGGCGCATTCGCACATGGGGCTCAAAAGTCTGGCCGTAGTGCTGGGCGTTGCCCCGCTGCTGATCATGCAGGTCAGCCATTCGCACGCATTTTTTACGGTCACAGTGCTCTTTTCGTACGCCTGGTTGGCCATTATTCCACTGCTCATAACGGCCTTTTTGCTGTTTGACGCCTTTGCCCACAAGCTCAGCGCCAACGCGTGGCTTGCGCTGGTCTGCGGGCTGGTGGGCGTTGCCGCCCTGCTCACTGTGCCGGTCATCTTTACCGGGGCGCTGACCCTGATGGAACGCCCCGAAAGCTGGGCCGACTTTGCCTCCCGTGGTATTCGCATGGATGCAGACTGGATGCCCCACTGGGCGCTGCGCTATCTGCACATTGTGGGCGCGGCACTGGCCTTTGGCGCGGCCTTTCACCTGTTTTATTCTGCCAAAAACGACGCCCCCAAGGCCATGCTGCTGCGCAAATGGCTCATCGGCGCTCTGGCGGTTCAGGCGGTCATAGGTTTTGCCCTGCTGGCAACCATTCTGCCGCAAATGTCCTCGCCCGTGCTGACGCTTATCAGCCTTGGTGCTCTGGCTGTTGGCTCGGCCCTGTGGATACTGCGGCCCGATTCGGCCACGGCAGATTACCGCTTGCTGGCCCTGCTGCCACTGATTTTTGTAACCATGCTGCTGGCCCGCCAGCTGCTGCAAAACGAGGCCATGGCTCCGGCACAGGCCGAGGCCACAACCTGGCGCACGCAGCAGGCGGCAGAGCTGGCCCCCTTCAGCCAAAAGGCGCTGGATGCCTTTGCCGTCAAGCTGCGCACCGTGTATGACAATGGCGACACCATTTACGATGGCGCCTGCGAGCCCTGCCACGGCATGGACGGGCGCGGTGTTGGGTCTGAATCGCACCGCCTGCGTACCCCCGCCACAGACCTGACCGCCCTGCGCATTGATCGCGACTATGCCTACGAAATGATCCGTGACGGCACGCCCGGCACAGGCATGCCCTATTTTCGCATGTTTGACCGCGAAAAAATTGATTCCCTGCTGGATGCCCTTGACCGGCGCTTTTCCATGTTTGCCGCCACGCCGCCGCCTCCGCGCGATATCAGCCCAGACTCGCTGGAAGTGTGGATAGCCATCTGCGCCAAGTGCCATGCAGCCAACGGCAGTGTCACCGCCGCTGGCAAGGCCATGCAGCCCCCGGTGCCCGATTTCAGGCGCAGCAGCGTGAGCCATGAACGCGCCCTTAAAATCATTACAGAAGGCTACCCCGGCACGGGTATGCCCGCATACCGCAATCAGCCAGAAAAGGTGCGTGAAGACCTGGCCATAATCAGCAACAGCTTCCGCGCCGCTCACAATAGAAACTGATCCCTGCCCGCCTGGGCAGCACAACCAACGAGCCCTTGCACACAGCAAAGCCCCCGCTCCTGATGGAACGGGGGCTTTGCTGTCAAAATACTTTATTGCGCCGTAACGGCCCAACTATTTGCACTGATTGCGGGCCTCCTTTTTGGCCTTTCTGCGCAAGCGCCTTTCTTCGTCTTCAAGCAGAGCACGCTGCTTGTCAAAGGGGATTCAACCGCAGTTCAAACGATCAGTGGGCAGCCAGCCTTTTTTGATGGCAAACAGGTACAGGGCGGCAATGCCACCAAATACCAATAAAAGAATAAGTATATCCATAAAACCTCCGCCGCGTCATCTGGCCCAAGGGTAGAGTGCCGCCGAACCATCGGCTGCGGCCCTGGCGGCAGTGGCGCGGGTTGCGTACAGATTTGAAATGCGCAGCCACGACTCCATGACACGCTGTTGCGAAATACGCCCGCTTTGCACCAGCCCCTTAAGGGTGGCAAAGGCCTTTTGGGGCAGATTTTCGTCCCAATACAAGTTATTGCCAAACAGCAAAATGTCCACCCCCGCGTTGACGGCCAGCAGCACGGCCTGCTCCATGCCGTAGTGGGCAGTAATGGCCTTCATCTGCATGTCGTCGCTGATAACCACACCCTGCCAGCCCATGCGCCCGCGCAGCAAGTCGGCAACCACCGCGCGCGAAAGCGTGGCGGGATAATTGGCATCAAGCCCCGTGTGGAACAGATGCCCCAGCATGACCATGCCGGTCCATCCCTGGGCAAAGGCCTGCACATAGGGCGCAAGGTCTGCCTTGGCATTCCAGCTGCGTGTGATGTCTGTCAGCCCCAGATGCGAATCTTTTTGTGCGCCGCCCTGACCGGGAAAATGCTTGAGCGCGGGTATAACCCCCTGCTGGGCCAGCCCCAGACCAAAGGATAGGGCGTGGGCCGAAACCAACGCGGGATTGGGGCTGAAGCTGCGCTCCAGCGCGCCAATGGCAGGGTTGGCGGGATTACTGTTTACGTCGGCCACCGGGGCCAGATCTACCGAAATGCCAAGACCTGCCAGTTCCTTGCCCAGTTGGCGGGCCAAGGCGCGAGTTTTGTCGGGCTGGCCCGCGCCCATGCTTTGGGCAGAGGGCAATTCGGCAAAGCCCTTTTGCGGTTTGAGCCGCCGCACGCGCCCGCCCTCCTGATCCACAGCAATCAGCAGGGGGCCGGGCGCAGCCGCCCGCAGGGTGGCCGTAAGCTGCCGCAATTGCTGGGGCGAGGTGATATTGCGCTCGCCGCCGGTGGTGACATCGCGGTCAAACAGTATAACGTGCCCCACATGCCCCGCGCGCACCTGCGCCAAAAAGGCATCGCCGGGGGGCAAATCTGCCCCGCGAAAGCCCAGCATGAGCATGGAGCCGATCATTATATCCAGTGATGGCGTAGTGTTGCCAATATTTTGTTTGGCCGCGCCTGCACTGGAGGCAGGGGCAGAGGCCGCAAGGGCAACCATTGCGCCGCCAGGGGGCATCAAACACAGGGCCACCGCAAGGCACGCCAGGCGTGCGGCTGAAAACAAAAATCGCATATTACTCCCTGCTCAGCGCGGATAAATGACGGGAAAAGTATCAATTTGTTTTGGCTCCATTGTCACCATTTACCCTACAGCGTCAAGTGCGCCAGCCGCCACGCTTGACCATGCAAAGCGCGTGCTGTTATCGAACAAAGCACGGCTAATCACTACGTCAGCATTCCGCAAAATCCTGTTCGAGCGGTACATCCGCATGAGGCACAGCATGCAAGCTCTCGTTATCATAGATATTCAAAACGATTACTTTCCCGGCGGCAAGATGGAACTGGTCGGCAGCACTGCCGCAGCAGAAAATGCGGCCCTGCTGCTTGCCGCTTTTCGCAAGGCGCAGCGACCAATTTTTCATGTACAACATATTTCTCTTGTTCCCACGGCCACATTTTTTCTGCCCGACACGCCAGGAATGCAGATTCACCCGCTGGTTTGCCCGCAGGAGGATGAAACGGTTGTGCAAAAGCATTTTCCCAATTCATTCCGCGAAACGCCCCTGCTCGACCTGCTGCGGATACGCGGCATCACCAGCATTGCGCTGGCGGGCATGATGACCCACATGTGCGTAGATACCACCACTCGCGCCGCCTTTGACCTTGGCTTTGCCTGTCATCTGGCGCACGATGCCTGTGCAACGCGCGACCTCGCGCACAACGGCAAGACCGTGGAAGCCGCACAGGTACAAACAGCCTATATGGCGGCCCTTGGGCAGGTATTTGCCAAGGTTATGAGCACGCAGGAAATGTGCGCAAGCCTGGCCTGACAGACCAGCATTGTTCACCCCGTTTAGGCATTGGCACAGGTGTGGACACAGGCAGGGGTACAGACAGGGATATAGGCAGCCGTATAAGCGCACAAGGTAAAAATACAGCCACAACCAGGGGGATACCATGACCACTCTGTTGAAGCGTTTTAGCAATAGCACACGCGCGCTGTTTTTTTGCGCCAGCCTGTTCGCGGCTCTTTGCCTGTTTTCTCTGCCCTGCACGGCGCAGAACTCTACCGGGCTTGACCTGATATTGCTGCACACCAACGACCTGCATTCCTACATTGCGGGCAGAGATTCGCACGGCAATGCCTGTTACCAGTCAGAAGGCTGTACAGGCGGGCTGGCCCGCCTTGCCACCGCCATGAAGCGCACCCGCGCCGAGCACGACAACGTGCTGGCTGTTGACGCTGGCGACCAGTTTCAGGGAACCCTGTTTTTTACGGCCAACAAGTGGCCCATGCTGGCCGACATAAACGCCCTGCTGCCCTATGACGCCATGACCTTGGGCAACCACGAATTTGACGACGGCTGCGAATCCACAGCTGGCTTTGTGAAGGCGCAACCCTACCCGGTGTTGGCCGCCAATCTGGATGCCCGGCCCGGCTGCCCCCTGCGGGGAACGCCCTACCGCCCCTGGATTATCAAGGAAGTGCGCGGTGTAAAGGTGGGCATTATTGGCCTTGCCAACCCCAGCGTGCGTTCACTTTCTGCCGCATGCCCGGAAACATGGTTTTACAAAAGCGAACCCACGCTCAAAAAGGCCGTGGATGAACTGGAAAAGCAGGGCGTACGCCACATTATTCTTGTCACCCACATGGGTCTGCCCAAAGATCAGGAACTTGCCCGCAAGGTTGAGGGCATTGACGTGATTGTTGGCGGCCATACCCACGACTACCTTGGCCTCGGCTCTTCCAAGGGGCCGTATCCGATTGTGGAGCATTCGCCCTCTGGCAAACCCGTGCTGGTGGTTACCGCCGGGGCGCTTGCCAAGTACATGGGCCAGCTTGAGGTAGGCTTTGATGCGCAGGGTGTGCCTGTGCGCTGGCAGGGCGCGGCCTTGCCGCTGGATGCCTCCGTTGCCCCCGACCCTGCGGTGGAAGCCAAGATCGCCCAGTACAACAAAAAACTCGAGGCTTTTACCTCAATCGTCATCGGGCAAAACAACCTCAGTGCCCCCGACGGCCTGCACCAGTGCCGTGTGGGCGAATGCCTCTCTGGCCTCATCGCCACCGATTCCATGCTGGATTATGGCCGCGCCTACGGGGCGCAGATTGCCCTGATCAACGGCGGCGGGCTGCGGGCTCCGCTGCGGCAGGGTGCGCTGAATTATGGCGATATGCTGGCCGTGCTGCCCTTTGGCAACAAGGTTATCATCCGCGATTTTACAGGCGAGCAACTGCTGCTGGCGCTGGAGCACGGCGTGGCAGACTACAAGGGAGTGGGCGCGCCTGTGCTGCACACGGCAGGGCTGCGCTACGTATACAACCCCGCCCTGCCCTCGGGCAAACGTATTGTGCGCGCAGAGCTGCTTGGCGAAGGCGAAACCACAAAAGCGCTTGTTCCTACGGCCCGTTATCGGGTGGCTTTGGTCGATTACCTTGAACGCAGGGGCGACGGCTACGCCATGCTGTCCAAAGGCACCCCCGTGGGCGCCCCTGATCCTGTGGATGCGGATGTGCTCTCTGCCTACATCAAAAAGCACAGCCCGCTGCATACCCTGCCGTCAGATCGGCTTGTCAAGCAGACACAATAAATCCGGGCAGACACAATAAATCACGGTCTGTTATCACAGCAGGTTGCGGGCTTCCGCGTTGCCAGTCCACAGGCTTGCCAAGGGCAGGCATGTTGGGCAAGGTGGCAAAAAAGTTGAGGCCTTATGAATTCCCGCGACCTTATCATGGTCATGTCTTCGCTGCTTTCCATGGCGGCGGGCGTGTTTCTGCCGCAAGTGGCAGAACCGCTTGCCGCCATGCCGCGCCTTATTCTCATTTTCATGCTCTACATGAGTTTTCTGGCTGTGGGTATGGAGGCGCTGGTGCGCGAAATACGCCACATGACCGGCACTGTCTGCCTGCTCATTGCCCTGCGCCTGCTAGTGCTGCCCCTGCTGTGCCTTGCGCTGTTCCGGCTGCTCATGCCGCAGTTTGCGCTGGGGGCCCTTTTGCTGGGCGCGGCCCCGGTGGGTGTGATGGCCGCCGTTTTTTCGCTGATGGTGGGGGCCAACACGGCCATGATTCTTGTGGCCAACATGGCCACATCGCTGCTGCTGCCCGCAACCCTGCCCGCCCTGCTCTCTGCCACCGATGCGGGCCTGCGCCTACTGGGCCTTACCCCGCTCGACATGCCTGCGCATCTGGAACTGGGACACATGAGCCTGTCGCTCTGCGTGACCATTCTTGTGCCCTTTGCCGCCGCCCACATTACGCGCATCCATCTGGACACATTGCGTAACACCCTGCTGCGCTGGCAGTTCCCCCTGGTTACTGTTTCCATTGTGGTTTCAAACATTGCCATTTTCAGCCATTACGGCGACCTGCTGCGCCAATCGCCAGAGCTGCTGCTCAAATCGCTGGCGGCGGCCTCGCTGCTGTGCCTGATCATGACCCTGGCCGCCGTGCCTTTGGCCCACCGCATGAGCAGGCAGGTGGGCATGGCCTACCGCATTTCGTTTGGCGTCATCAACAACGTGCTGATCATGATCGTGTGCATGGAGTTTTTCAGCGCCACCGAGGCCATCATGGCCGCCGCCTATCTGGCCCCCCTGTATGTGCTGCTGTTCTATTACCGCCTGTGCAGCCGCAAAAGGGCCTGAGCTGTCCCGCCACTGGCCTTTGCGTGTTTACATCTGCCACGGGCGGATGTAGAAAAATCGCACAGGGGATGGAGTTCCCCTTGAACCGCATTTGCTGATAACTCCTACCAGGGCCATGGCGTTGGTAGTTTTTTGCGACCGCGCCAAAGCGCGGTTGCTTTTTTTATACAACGCCGGGGCATCACCGCTGCCACGGCAAGCCAGAAAACGGGGCCACCCACAGACATGAGGTTGCCCCGCAGAACGGGTTTACGTCATGGTCAAAAATGTTCTTGTCATTACCCTGGGGGCCGGGGCCGGGGCCTGCCTTCGCTGGGTGCTCGCCATGCTGCTCAATTCCATTTTTCCCGCCATCCCGCTGGGTACGGTGGCCGCCAACTTTATTGGGGGCTTTGGCATCGGGCTTTCGCTGGGCGTGTTCAACGCCATGCCGGGTCTGGCCCCAGAATGGCGGCTGCTGATCATCACGGGTTTTCTGGGTGGGCTCACGACCTTTTCAACCTTTACGGCAGAAATTGGCACACTGTTGCAAGAGCAGCGCCTGGGCATGGCGGCCGGGGCCATTACCCTGCATGTAGTGGGCTCGCTGATCTGCTTTTTCATGGGGCTTGGCGCGGTGTCGCTTCTCAAATCCCTTTTTCGCTAGGAGCAAGCCATGAACGGGTACAGACTGACTTTTTATACACAGCAGGGGCGCTCGCACAACCACATGAGCATTGCGGAATGGCTGCTCAGGGAAGCAAAGGCCATTGGCGTTGAGGGCGCAACCTTTGCAGCCGCTCAGGGCGGCTTCGGGCGCGATGGCAAATACCACAGCGCACGCTTTTTTGACGTCGGCGAGCAGCCCATGGAAGTGACCATGGCCGTGAGCCCCGAACACAGCGAACAGCTCTTTGCCCGCATCGAGCAGGAAAAGCTGCAAATCTTCTACATGAAGATTCCTGTGGAATTTGGCGTCACCTGCGCTGAAAATAACTAGTTTTTTCGCTTTGTTCAAAAACCGCCGGTGAATACAGCACTTGCAGCTGCATTCACCGGCGGTTTGCATTGTAGCGAGGCAGGGGCTAGGCCGGATCAAGACTCCACATATCTTCGACCGGAAGCCCGGCAAGGCAACGGCGCAGCATGTCCAGCGCATGGCTTGAGGCCAGGCGGCGCGTCCATTCGCGCCCCAGATACCGCCCCTGCGGGCGCATGACGCGCACCCAGATGTTTTCTTCTTCGCTCAGGGCAATGTACACAAGGCCCACAGGCTTTTGCGGCGTGCCGCCGCCGGGGCCCGCAATGCCGGTAATGCCAATGCCGTAATCCGCGCCGCTGAACTCGCGCGCGCCACGGGCCATGGCCCGTGCAACCTCGGGGCTTACCGCGCCGTGGGTGCGCAGCAGGTATTCCTGCACGCCCAGCATGCGCTGCTTGGCCTCGTTGGCATAGGTTACCATGCCGTAGCCAAAAACGTCTGACGAACCGGGCTGGTCGGTGATGCGCTTGGCCAGCAGACCGCCAGTGCACGATTCTGCCGTGGAGACTGTTTTGCCAAGCCGCGCCAGCTCCGACACCACCACGGTTTCTAGCCCAGGCACGTTAACGCCGTACACCACGTCACCCAGCAGCCTGCGCACCTCGGCCACCATGGGCGCGGCCAGTGCCTCGGCAGCGGCGGCATCCTGTGCCTTGGCCGTTACACGCACAAACATTTCTGCATCGCCCGCGTAGGTGGCCGCCGTGGGGTTGGCCCCCCCCGTCAGCCCGGCTATACGCTGGGCGGCAATGCCCTCGCCAATGCCAAAGGTTTTTACCATAAACGAGGCAATGACCGCCTCGCTCATGCGCTGCAAAAAGGGCACGGCGCTTTCACGAAGCATGGGCAAAAGTTCGGAGGGCGGCCCGGGCAGCATAAGCACCCAGCGCCCGTCGCCCGCAGGCGTGGCGCACCCCGGAGCTGTGCCCATCATATTGGGAAAGGCCACGGCCCCACGCGGCAGCATTCCCTGCTTGGCCTGATTGGCCGACATTGGCCGCGAGCCAAAATATTCGCGCAGGCGGGCCATGCTGTCGGCATGTTCCTCGAGCGGCGCGTTGGTCACAAGGGTCACAGTTTCCTTGGTCAGATCATCATCAGTGGGGCCAAGGCCGCCCGTGGTTATCACCACTTCCGCCCGCCCCAGCGCCTCGCGCAGGGCTGTTTCGAGCCGCTGGGGATTATCCCCCACCGTATGCACCTGTAACAGATCAAAACCCAGGGCAGAGAGCTCGCGCGCCACATGGGTGGCATCGGTATTGACCGTATGCCCCAGCAGCAATTCTGTGCCTACCGATATGATTTCCGCCTTCATGCGGCCTCCGTTTTTTTGACGCGCCAGTGTGTTACAAACCTGCACGGCGTTCAGGCGAGCATCCTAGACCTGCGGGCAGCTGTGCGCAAGATACCTCAACATGCACAAGACAGTGCTGGACGCTGCTTTTACTTGACAATACCGGGCTGGTGGGCCAAGTATTTCATACCAATTTACTAAGAAACATCTTCTCGGCTACAAAGCATAAACTGCACTGAATCAGGGGGCAGAAATGGAAAAAAATAAAAAGCCGCGCTTTGAGACCCTTCAGGTTCATGCGGGGCAGGAACAGCCGGATCAGGCCACTGGCGCACGCGCCGTGCCCATCTATCAGACAACATCCTTTGTATTTGACGACTGTGCGCACGCTGAGGCCCGTTTTAACCTCAGCAACGCGGGCAATATATACAGCCGCCTTACCAACCCCACGCAAGATGCCTTTGAACAGCGCGTGGCCGCCCTTGAAGGCGGCGTGGCCGCACTGGCCACTGCCAGCGGCGCGGCAGCCGTAAGTTATGCCCTGCAAAATCTGGCGCGTGCGGGCGACCACATTGTGGCCGAAAAAACCCTGTACGGCGGCACCTACAATCTGCTGGCCCACACGCTCAAGGCCTGGGGCATAGACACCACCTTTGTGGACCCCGACGAAGCCGGAGCGTTTGAACGCGCCATTACCCCGCGCACCAAGGCCATATTTATCGAAACCCTGGGCAACCCGCACAGCAATATTGTGGATATGGAAGCCCTGGCGGCGCTGGCTCACAGCAACGGTATTCCGCTTGTTGTGGACAATACCTTTGCCACGCCCTGGCTGCTGCGCCCCATTGAGCACGGGGCGGATATTGTTGTGCACTCGGCCACCAAATTTATGGGCGGGCACGGCACAACCATTGGCGGTGTGATTGTTGACGGCGGCAAGTTTGACTGGGAGGCATCGGGCAAGTTTGCCCATATGTGCGAACCAGACCCCAGCTACCACGGGCTCAGTTTTTCGCGCGCGGTGGGGCCTGCGGCCTTTGCGGTGCGTGCCAGAGCCATACTGTTGCGCGATCTGGGTGCGGCCCTGTCGCCCTTCAATGCATTCATGCTCTTGCAGGGGCTTGAAACCCTCTCGCTACGGGTGGAGCGCCACGTCAGCAATGCCCTGGCCGTGGTGGAATATCTTGCCAGACATCCCAAGGTCGATCGGGTCAACCACCCCAGCCTGCCCACCAGCCCAAGCCATGCGCTGTACAAGCGCTACTTCCCCAAGGGGGGCGGCTCTATCTTTACGTTTGAAGTAAAGGGCGGCGCGGCAGAGGCCAGAGCCTTTATCGACAGGTTGCAGGTATTCTCGCTGCTGGCCAATGTGGCCGACGCCAAGTCGCTGGTTATCCACCCCGCATCCACCACGCATGGGCAGCTTACAGAAGCCGAGCTGTCCGAAACGGGCATCTTGCCCAACACGGTCAGGTTGTCCATAGGCATTGAGCATGTTGATGATATTATTGAAGATCTTGCACAGGCGCTGAGCTAGCTAAGCACCATCTGCCTATCATAGCCATCGGCCAATTCACGCGTCCTGCCGCCCTGTGCGACAGGACGCTTTTTTTGCATCAGGGGGGTGGGTAAAAGCATTGTGTTTTCAGGGGCCATTGCATACAACTGGCTGATTCCGCGTACGCACCCCGCCTCTGGCTTGGCCCGACTTTCGGGGGTTTGTGCTCTTAGCCGTGCGCCCTCAAGCAGGAGAATTTTCATGTTCAGAAAACTTGCGGTTTTTCTTTTTGTCATGCTCCTTGCTATCCCAGCTCTGGCAGACGATGTGAGCACCAAGTATATTACGGTTGATCTGCCCGACAACTGGAAGGCCGTTATGCCGCCCACAGAAAATCAGGGCGTTACCACCGTTATTTTTACCAATGCGGCGGGCAACTCCACCGTCAATTTTGTTACCGGCCCCAACGGCGGCGCGGATCTTAAAACCGTGGCCGAAACCTTTGCCAGCCAGTTCAAATCACTCAAGCCCCCGGTGGAAAAAGGCGGCCAGTTTACCTTTGCCTTTACCCAGCAGCAAACGCCGGGGCAATCGTGGGTGGCGGGCATGGGCGAAATATTTATGGTCACCACCATCACGGGCGACCGCAAACTGGGCCTTGCCTTTATCAAGCGCTATGTAAAAAGCGCGGAGTATGCCAGCCTGCTGCCCAAGTTTTAGGCACGGCTGGGCTCAAGCCCAAACCAGATGTTTACAAGCCAAACGGCCTGACAGAAAAACTGTCAGGCCGTTTGATTATTGGCAAAAAGGATGAATCGTTAGTCGCCGCAGCCTTGGCCGCAGGCGCTCCAGATCCGCTTCATACGCTGCACCACGGCGTCGGAATACATGTCGTTGTTTCTGTCTGCCGCCTTAAGATTGTCCAGCAGTTCCTTGCTGCGGCGCAGGGCCACCTTGATGGGCTCGTAGGCGGGGTCTTCTTCCAGCACCACATTGTAGCCGTCCATATCCTTGATACGATAACGCAGCGGAACCTTCCACTTGCGTGCACACATATTGTACAGATAGTAGTTCAGCAAAAACATGCCCATACCGCCAGATTCATCCTTGAAAAGACGGGCATGCTCCTTGCCTTTATTGAGCTCGGTATCTTCATATTCCGAATTGTCGTATTTGCCGCCATTCACAAAATAGTCATTGGCATCGTAATAGTACTGCGTCAGTCCCGCACAGTTCATGCGCACTCCATAATCTCCATCTTCCGCCCCATACAATCCGTAGTCTTCACTCCAGTACCCCAAAATATCCGATACAACCTTGGGCACAATGATGGCACTTCCCATCAAATTGGAGGCGCAAATACCAAGCAAACCGTCATCACTGTAAATGGTGCCGGGGTTCATCTCCATTTGCGATTTAGTGAATGTAGGCCCGATTGTAGAAATGGGGTCGCCGTGGGCCCACAGCCGAAATAGCTTCGTGAGCCAATGGGGCGTGATGGCCGCCATGTCGTTATCAAGCTTCATGTAATAGGGCGCATCCACAGCGCGCCAGCCGATATTGCAGGCGCAGGATATGCCCATGTTGCGCGGCAGCAAAAAGAGATTGTCGATGAAGCCGTCACTACGCAGCTCAATCAACCGTTCCCGCAGATCGGGCGTACTGCCGTTATCTACCACCGTAACCACAAAAGGGATGCCGGGCGCTGTTTTACGCAGGGCCAGCAAGGTCTTTTGGGTGAGGTGGTATCTGTTGAAAACGGGGATGGTGATATTGAGAAGGGGGCCGCTCATCAGGAACTCCTGCCTTGCTGCTGCGTTCAGATGCCGGGGCGGGGTTCAGCGCACCTCTTCGGCCAGCCAGCGGCGCATAAAAGCCACACCGGCACTGCGAGCCTGAGCGCCCAGCCTGTGGGCATCTTCGCGAATGGCGCGCGGGTCAAAGCCGTTTACGCCCAGTTCGCAACAATGGCCCACAAGCCATGTTTCCATCATGGCCGCGTCCATTTCGGCATGGAACTGAAGGGCAAGTTGCCCTGGCCCGGGGCGAAATGCCTGATGCGGCGTGATGGGTGTGGAGGCCAGCAGGTCGCAGCCCCTGGGCAGGTCATAGGTATCGCCGTGCCAGTGCAGCACGGGGGCAGCCGCAAGCTCGGCCAGCGGGCCGCTGAGACCTGCGGGCGTAAGCTCAACCTGCCCCCAGCCAATTTCCTTGGCCGTGCCGGGGTACACATTGACATCAAGGGCGCTGGCCATAAGCTGCGCCCCAAGGCAGATGCCCAAAAGGGGCCGCCCCGATGCAAGCCGGCTTGCCACAAGGGCTTTTTCGTCAGCAAGGAAGGGATACAGATCATCCTGATACACGCCAATGGGGCCACCCAGTACAACCGCGAGGTCTGCGTCCTTCCACAGTTCCGGCTCCAGGGGAACCACACCGGCCTGCACATAGCTGATGGCAAAACCCGCTTCTTCAAGGGGCTGCACAAACACGCCCAAATTTTCAAAAGCCACATGCTGAATGGCTACGCAACGCTTCATACTGTCTCCCGATACATACATGCAGGTATACAGACCGCCATAATTCCCAAAGAGCAACTGCACTCCCCGAGTCTGTATTCTGGCGGCATTCTGAACGCCGGGGGGAAGCGGTGTGCGCTCAGCAAACCAGAGTCAACATATCTTGCCCCGGCCAGTAGCACGACCAGGACTGTTATCACACATCGCTTATATTACGCAGCTTACAGGTGAAGCGCAAGAATGCCACCAGGGGTTTAGCAAAAACACCTTGCTACTAATTTAATTTTTTTGTTACTACAATTTCAGCCACATTATGAATTGCGGCAGCCCCCGCCACCTCAACAAACAGGAAACTTTCTATGTGGAAAACTTGCTGCGCCAGCCTTGCTTTGCTGCTCTTGCTGGGAACCCAGGCCCAGGCCCACTTTGGTACGGTTATTCCTTCTACGCCCACAGTTATGGACAAGAAGGACGCCAATGTGCAACTGGAAGTAGCCTTCATCCACCCCATGGAAATGCAGGGTATGGATATGGCTGCCCCCACAGCCGCCACCGTAACGCATGACGGCAAGACCGAAGACATCAAGGGCACCCTCAAGCCTGCCACAGTGCTTGGTCATAAGGCCTGGCAAACCACCTATGGCATCAAAAGGCCCGGCGTATACCAGTTTGCCGTAGAGCCCGCCCCCTATTTTGAACCGGCGGAAGACAAATTTATCATCCACTACACCAAGACGGTTGTGGCCGCCTTTGGCGAAGAAGAAGGCTGGGATACCCCCCTTGGCATAAAGACCGAAATCGTGCCCCTCACCCGCCCCTTTGCCAACTACACGGGCAACGTGTTTCGCGGCCGCGTGATGCTTGACGGCAAGCCCGTGCCCGGTGCGGAAGTGGAAGTGGAGTGCTACAACAAGGGCAAGGCGCACACTGCTCCCAACGACTTTTTTGTTACCCAGGTGGTCAAAGCCGACGAAAACGGCGTTTTCTCCTACGGTATTCCGTGGGCCGGCTGGTGGGGCTTTGCGGCTCTGAACACCGCCGCCGAAAAGATGGAATACAAGGGCGAAGCTAAAGAAATTGAACTGGGCGCCGTGATTTGGGTGAATTTTGCCGCTCCCAAGACCAAGTAATTCAGCGCCACGTATGGATGCGGCTGGCCGAACCGGAAATTGCCCCCTTCCGGTTCGGCCTCTAGCCTTTCCAGACCAAACAAAGGACTGACCATGCATATTGCCGAAGGCGTTCTTTCCCCTGCCGTGCTAGCCACGGGCTACGTCCTAACCGCCGCAGGAACGGCTCTGGGTCTGAAAAAACTGGACTACGACCGACTTATGACGGTGGCCATTCTGGCCGCTGTTTTTTTTGTGGGTTCTCTTATCCATGTGCCCATCGGCCTTACCAGCGCACACCTTATTCTAAATGGTTTGCTGGGCGTATTGCTTGGCTGGGCGGCCTTTCCCGCCATATTGGTGGCCTTGGCCCTACAGGCGCTTCTTTTCCAGTTTGGCGGCCTTATTGTGTTGGGCGTCAACACCTTTACCATGGCTTTTTCAGGGGTAATGGCGGGCTATGTGTACTGCGGCCTGAGCCGGGTATGGCCCTCGCCCACAGGGCAAAAAGTTGCCGCCTTTTGCGGCGGGGCCCTGGGTGTTATGGGCGCTGGCCTGCTTACTGCCGTGGCACTGGCCTTTAGCGAAGAAGGTTTTGCCACAGCCGCCCGCCTGCTATTTCTGGCCCACCTGCCCGTCATGATAGCCGAAGGGCTCATTACCATGATCACCGTGGGCTTTATTGCCAGGGTACGCCCCGAAATGCTGCGCCTCACAGCTGCCTAAGACCGCAAGGAGTTTTCATGCATTCCACACGCAAACATATGGCGGCAAACGCTGTATCGCTGGCCATTGCGCCGTTTGTGCTTGCAGCCTTTGTATTGGGAACGGCCGTCAGTGCTCTTGCCCACAGGGTAAATATTTTTGCCTGGACTGAGGGCAATGAGGTTGTGGCCGAATGCGGCTTTAACGGCGGCAACAAGGTCAAGCAGGGTCAGGTAGTCGTTTTTGACGCTGCTACCGGGGCAAAACTGGCGGAAGGCCGCACGGACGATCTGGGCGTTTACCGCTTTCCCATTTCTGCCGAGGGCAAGGCCCACGGCGTGCGCATTGTCATCAAGGCTGGCGAAGGGCATCAGAACGAATGGACAGTGGATGCCGCCGAGCTTGCAACGATTCAGCCGGGCTCTGCCGCTACATCTGCACCATCGGCTGCCCCTGCGGCGCCATCTGCCGCTTCCACCTCGCAGCCCCAGGCCGCCCCAAAGGCGGACAAATCCCCCGCGCAACAAACGGCAAACATCAGCGCCGCCGAGATGCAAAACATCGTCAACACGGCTCTGGACGCAAAGCTTGGCCCTATCCGCAAGGAACTGGCCGAAATGCGCGTGTCCCGGCCCGGCTTTTCCGAGATATTTGGCGGCATCGGCTGGCTGGTGGGACTGGCGGGTATTGCCCTTTACTTCAAGGGACGTCGGGGGTAAAGGCTGGGAGTGTTTGACCAGCCCTTTGTACGCCCCTCGCTCATTCAGCGCATTGACCCCCGCTTTCGCATGGCCTGCGCGGGGGCTTTCGCCTTGTGCGTATCCCTGCTGCACAGCATAACCGCCTGTAGCCTTGGTCTTGCCCTGGGGGCTCTGCTGCTGACCGCTGCCAACCCGCCCATGCGCCCCTTGTGCCAACGGCTGGGGGTTATAAATCTTTTTGTGCTTTTTTTGTGGTGTGTTACGCCCTTCACCACACCCGGAACCCCGCTGGCCCAGTGGGGATTTTTTGTGGTCAGCGCACAGGGGCTGCACCTCGCCCTGCTGGTGAGCATTAAGTCCAACGCCATAGCGTGCGCGTTTCTGGCCCTGGTTGCCAGCATGAACGCCCCCACCGCCGGGCATGCGCTTGAAAGGCTGCACTGCCCGCCCAAGCTGGTTTTTCTTTTTCTGTTTACTGCCCGGTATGTGCACGTTATCGCCCAGGAATGGCGCACCCTGCTTGTGGCCGCACGTCTGCGCGGCTTTCGCTCGCGCACCAACATGCACACCTACCGCACGCTGGCCTCGCTGCTGGGGCTTTTGCTGGTGCGCAGCTACGAGCGTTCGCTACGGGTGCGCGAGGCCATGCTTTTGCGTGGTTTTACAGGCCATTTCAGATCCGTTTCGTCGTTTCGCGCACGCGTGGGCGACTATTTCTTTGCGTTGGGCCTGCTGCTGTGCATGGCAGGCATAATTGCGGTTGAATGCCTTGGGGGGTTCAATGTCTGACCATCATCACACGCCCATTTTTAGCCTCAAGGGCATCAGCTTTGGCTACGGCCAATGTGACCGCATGCGGCCAGTGCTGCACGATGTAGATTTTTCCCTGCATCCCGGCCAGCGCATTGGCCTTTACGGCCCCAACGGCAGCGGCAAAACCACCCTCTTCAGGTGCATAACCGGTTTGGCCCGCCCCCAGAGCGGGCAGGTGCTGTTTCATGGTGCACCACTCAACGACGAAAAGGATTTTCACGAGCTGCGCTGCAAGGTGGGCTTTGTGCTGCAGCACGCCGAGGATCAGCTGTTCTTTCCCACCGTGCTTGAAGACGTGGCCTTTGGCCCCCTGAACCTCGGCCTTGCCGCCGACGAGGCCCGTGAACGCGCCATAGAAACACTGCGCGACCTGGGCCTTGCGGGCTTTGAAGACCGCCTTACGCACCGCCTCTCTGGCGGCGAAAAAAAGCTGGTATCCCTCGCCTCTGTCATGGCCATGCAGCCCGAGGCCCTGCTGCTGGATGAACCCACCAACGGGCTCGACAACGATGCCCGCCAGCGCATTATCGACATACTGAGCAGCCTGGACACCGCGCGCATAACCATTTCGCACGACTGGGATTTTTTGGCGCAAACCTCTACCCAGTACCTCACCATTGCCCATAACCACCTACACAGTTGCGCACCTTCATTTGCGCACGCCCATATGCATGCCCATCCGCTGGGTAACGAACCGCACGAACATTGATCCCGCCAAGCGATACCGGCTGGCGTTTATCGAAACCACAATATCAGCGCACCCCATTCGTCCTATGTTGCGATTCTGCAACATCTTGCCAGTTATCTATAGATGTATATAAACTTTTAATAGCTATTTTTTCCAAGCAAGAGTAATCTCGCCAGCAACGGTTTTGCCATCATCGGATTTTCGTATCTATTGGCATGCCGCAAATCCTGGTTTCCCAAGGATTATCATGCGAGTACTCCCATTTATTCCACATCTGCCACTTATTGAAAAGGACACGAGCGATGCTGTATGGGAGTGGCACGTTGTTTCCGACAGTTTGTGCTTGAGCCGTGGTGCGCAACGCATGCTTGGCATGGAAGGCAAAGCTCCTGAGAGCATGTTTGCCTTTATTTCTGCATGCAATGAAGATAAGCGTGAACTGTTGCAACAATCGCTGCAAACATTTGTAGAGGGCCACATTGGGGCGCATGTGGAGCTGTGTTTTCCCCTCAACGGCATACAGGCCCGCACCCAGCTTGTAACCCTCACGCGCGACCGCAAGGGCCAGGCAGAGCGGATTATTGGCTGCATAAGCGCCATTGACAGACTGTCGCCCGGCCTTTTGCCTTCGGCGCGCTTTTCCATACAGCAGGTATCAACTGCCCACAGCACTCAAGACCACGCCCGCCTCATGCTTGCGCTCAACGCCTCTGGCGATGGCCTGTGGGATTGGGATGCCGTTACAAACAAAGTTTATTACAGCCCCCGCTATATCGAAATGCTCGGCTACACACCCGAAACATTTCCCGCAGTGCTTAGCTCGTGGGAAGAAAAAATCCACCCCGATGACCACGTTCATGTGGTTCCCATGCAAAAAGACATCATTGCCTCTCCAGCGCACGGTGATACCTTTGAGTGCACCTACCGCATGCGGCGGGCCGATGGCACATGGGCCTGGATTCTTGGCCGTGGCAACGTAACCCAGCGCAATGCCCAGGGGCAGGCCAGCAGAGTGGTTGGGCTGCATACAGACATAAGTGCCAGCCAGGCTGACAGGGCGCACCTTGAAGACCTTGTGCGCAACGATCCCCTCACCGGGCTGCGTAGCCGCACATTCTTTACCATGACCATGGACGACCTGGAACAGCAGGCAGTGCGCCCTGTGGGGATCATTGCAGCCGACGTTAATGGGCTCAAGATGATCAACGATCATCTGGGGCACGACGAAGGCAATTCTGTGCTTTGTCAGGCGGCCCTGTTGCTGCGCGGCGGGCTTGATTCCGCCGCCTGCGTGGCGCGCATGAGCGGCGACGAATATGCCGTGCTTTTGCCTGGCTGCGATATTCAGGCAGTTGCCGAAGTAATGCACATCCTGCTGCAACGCTTTGAACGCCACAACGAAGGCCATAGCCGCCCGCCAGTGCTGCTTGCCATGGGTTCGGCCTGCGCCGAAACAATGCAGACCCCCCTTGCCAGCGCCTTTGTAGAGGCCGACAGAGCCATGCTGCGCCATAAGCTGACAACTAGGGCAGGAACGCGCCAACGCATTAAAGACTGGATAGAAAACCATACAAATGCCAAGGTTTCTCTCGACGATTGCCGCTATCTGTAACAATTAAAATGCAGCAAGGGTGGCACTGCACCGCCTTGCGCTCTTGACGCAAGGCTGGCTTTACGCCAGAGTATCCGCATGTCGGAAGATAACCCTCCCCCTACGCAGGCCCAGGGCTCTGCCATAGGTTCGGGCGCGCAATCGCTGCCAGAACAACCCATGGTGCAAGAGACCGAAAGCGGCCAAAAGTTGTTACAGTTCCTGCAAAGGCGGCTGAACCTGCCACCCACCCTGCTGCACCGCTGGGTGCGTACAGGTCAGGTGCGCATTAATGGCAGCCGATGCAAACCCTTTGCGCGCGTTCAGACTGGCGATATTGTTCGCCTTCCTCCTTTTGCCTTAAAAATGGCAGAAGAAAGCAACGCCACCGCCGAGCCGCAAGAACCAACCGATTTTTCATCCGGCTTCCGCAAGGCTGATTCGCCGCCGCTGCCTCCCATGATCGGTACAGATGGCTACCTGTGGGCTTTCAACAAGCCAGCAGGCCTGCCCACCCACCCCGGCACAGGGCACGAAGACAGCCTCAGTTCGCGCCTTGCCACCTATTTTGCCGATGCGCCCTTCAAGCCCGTGCCTGTGCACCGGCTGGACAAGGAAACTTCTGGCGTTTTGCTGGTTGCGGCATCCTACGAAGCCCTGAGCACGGCGCAGGACGCCCTGCGCTCGGGAACATTATCCAAGGAATATGTGGTGTGGGTTCAGGGCAATTGGCCCTTTGCCGAAACTCAGCTGCTGCGCCATTTTTTGCGCAAGGATTCTGCCCAGGGCTATGAAAAGGTGCGCCCGGCAGCACCGGGCGAGGCCGACAGCCGCGAGGCACTCTGCCTTGTGAGCCCCTTGCGCGTGGGCACGCGTCAAAGCCTGTTGCTTGTGCGCCTGCTGACAGGCCGCACCCACCAGATCAGGGTGCAGCTGGCGGCCGTGGGCCATCCTGTGGTGGGCGATTCCAAATACGGCACTGCGCCGCGTCGGCATGTGCCGCGTGGGGCCAGCAGCCTGCCCGCGCCAGCCCGCATGATTGACACGGGCAAGACAGAGCAGCTGCCCGCAGAAAGCCTGCTGCTGCACGCCCTGCGCATAACCATGCCTTGTGGCCGCATATTTTCCTGCCTGCCAGAGTGGACAGGAGAACACGCCCTTGAACAGATGCCCGACCCCGTGCATATCGGAGAAACCCCGGAACATGGGGGCGGCTGTGGGGCCTTCCCTTTGGCAGAACAAAGTGCTACTAATAAATTTTTACGCCAGTAAAGCCGTCATACAACCCAACAGTCATTGGCCCCCGGGCAATTTGCCCGGCAATACAGCCAACGCCGCAGCAAGCAGGGATTGATCCTGGTCTGTTATTGCCGCAGCGCATAACTATGTGACGGCACACTCCACTTCACGCACGCTATCACGTCTGGCATTGCCCAGGCACACACTAAGGTATTCTCATGGCAGATACATTGCCCCGCGTCATTCTGGTGGGCCGCCCCAATGTGGGCAAATCCACCCTGTTCAACAGGCTTATCCGCAGCAATCGGGCCATCACCCATGACCGCCCCGGCGTTACCCGCGACCGCATGGACGGTGTGGTGCGCCGCAAGGACACCCCCGTTTTCGGCATTGTGGACACGGGCGGCATCACCCTTGATTCCCATGCCGCAGTGGTGGAAGGGCCAGAAGGCATTCGCGGTTTTGAACGCGACATTCTTGCGCAAACCGAGGCCGCTCTTGTTGGAGCTGCTGCTGTAGCCTTTGTAGTGGACGGACGCGATGGCCTGCTGCCCCTCGACGAGCACCTTGCCGCCCATGTGCGGCGCAAGGGCTTGCCCACCATTTGCGTGGTCAACAAGGTTGACGGCATTGAGCACGAAGACGAGCTCATGGCCGAATTCCACGTTCTGGGCTTTCCGGTTATGGCACTTTCTGCCGAACACGGGCACAACATCAACGCCCTTGTGGAAGAACTGGTGGCCCTGCTGCCAGAGGACACTTCAAGCGAGCCGCCCGCGCCGCCCACCCTCAAGCTGGCCATGCTTGGCCGCCCCAACGCGGGCAAGTCTTCGCTCATCAATGCCATCTCCCGCTCTGACCGCATGATCGTTTCTGATGTTGCGGGAACCACGCGTGACAGCGTTGACGTGCGCTTCAGCCGCGATGGGCGCGACTATGTTTTTGTGGATACCGCAGGTATTCGCCGCCGCACCAAGATCACCGACAGCGTGGAAAAGTACTCGGTCAACTCGGCCATCAAGTCGAGCACCAAGGCCGACGTTACCCTGCTGACCCTGGACGCAGCCGAAGGCGTAAGCCAGCAGGACAAGCGCCTCATGGACATGCTCAACACGCGCAAAACACCCTTTATGGTGTTGATCAACAAGTGCGATCTGGCCCCGCGCGATTCGCTGGACAGGCTCAAGAAAAACATTGCCGAAATGCTGGCCTTCTGCCCGCACGTACCGATTCTGAACGTTTCGGCGCTCAAGGGCACTGGCCTGAAAAAAATTCTGCCTCTGGCAACGCAGATTCACGAAGAATGCAGCGTGCGTATTTCCACTGGCAAGCTCAACCGCGCCATGGAAGAAGTGCTGGACAAACACCAGCCGCCAGTGGTCAAGCGCGTGCGCGCCAAGTTTTTCTACCTTACCCAGGCAGAAACCTCGCCGCCAACCTTTGTGTGTTTTGTGAGCGATGCCGACCGCGTGCCCGAGAGCTATACCCGCTATCTCGAGCGCGCACTGCGCAAGATATTTGGCATCACGCACGCGCCCATGCGGTTGCACCTGCGTTCTAGCCACAAAAAGAAATCAGAAAAATAGCTCTGCACCGGGGCCAGCTGCAACAGGCTGGCCCCGCGCGCACCTGGCGCAGAAACAGAAAAACCCCGGCAGAACCGGGGTAAAAAAGCGCCTGACGCGTACAGCAAGGCGAAACAAAGACTTTACTGGCGGAGACGTATAGGGGTCGAACCTACCACAGACCGCAAGGCCTGCCACCGGTTTTGAAGACCGGGCGCCACACCGGTGACGAAACGTCTCCGCATGGGCGCACCATAGG
>SAAX01000051.1 GCA_009929215.1 Deltaproteobacteria bacterium
ACCAATGCCCGCACCCGTAAGGGACCCCGCCGCGGCGCCGTAGGCAAGAAGAAGTAGCGGTGCGGCTGCGCTTGTCGCAGTTTGTAAAGCGGATGCAGCAATAGTGCTGCCGTGAGGACGAACGGATTTATCCGCAAGAGCGGATATATATCTGACAAGCTCCATTTAGAGGTTAGTTATGGCCAGACCCAAGAAAGTGGTCAAGAAAAAGGAAAAAAAGAACGTTCCTGTGGGCATTGCCCACATTCAGGCTTCGTTCAACAATACCATCATCACTTTTACGGATACGCGCGGCAATGCTGTCTCCTGGGCCTCTTCGGGCCAGAGCGGCTTTAAGGGTTCGCGTAAGTCCACCCCCTTTGCTGCGCAGGTTGCCGCTGAAACGGCCGCCCGCAAGGCACAGGACAACGGCATGCGTACCGTGGGCATCTATGTTAAGGGCCCTGGTTCCGGTCGTGAAGCCGCCATGCGCGCTATTTCGGCAATCGGCTTCAAGGTGGCGTTCATCCGCGACGTTACGCCCATTCCGCACAACGGCTGCCGGCCGCCCAAGCGCCGCCGCGTCTAGTTTGCGCATTGCGTAAACCGCGCCAAAACCGTAAGAGGTAAAGATAGATGGCCAAATATACTGAAGCCAAGTGCCGCATGTGCCGTCGCGAAGGCTGCAAGCTTTTTCTGAAGGGCGACCGCTGCTTCACTGACAAGTGCGCATATGACCGTCGTCCCTATGCCCCCGGCCAGCATGGCCGCGCGCGCAAGAAGGTCAGCGAATACGCAGTTCAGCTGCGTGAGAAGCAGAAGACCCGCCGCGCTTATGGCATTCTCGAACGCCAGTTCCATGGCTACTTCGAGAAGGCCGAAATGCAGAAGGGTGTTACCGGTACCAACCTGCTCGTTATCCTTGAACGTCGCCTCGACAACGTGGTGTACCGCCTTGGTTTTGCAAACTCGCGCAACCAGGCTCGCCAGCTCGTTCGTCATGGCATCTTCACCCTTAACGGCCACAAGGTGAACATTCCTTCCTTGCAGGTTCGTGTGGGCGACTGCATTGAAGTGCCTGAAAAGAGCCGCAAGATTCCTGTGCTTGCTGAAGCCCAGGAAGTCATTGCCCGTCGTGGCTGCCCTGCCTGGCTTGAGGCTGATGGCGCCGCTTTCAAAGGCTCTGTCAAGGCGCTGCCGCAGCGTGACGATATCCAGTTCCCCGTCAACGAGCAGCTGATTGTCGAACTTTACTCGAAATAAGCGGGGGTTCGCATGCTTATAAAACAGGGCGAACGCCTAATAAATGCACGCAACTGGTCAGAGCTTGTTAAGCCCGATCAGATCATGCGCGAAGAAGAAACCGCCAGCATCACTCACGCCAAATTTATCTGTGAGCCGCTGGAACGGGGCTATGGCACCACCATTGGTAATGCCATGCGTCGGGTTCTTTTGTCGTCACTTCAGGGTGCGGCCTTCGTATCGGTGAAGATCATCGGCGTGCAGCATGAATTCACCACGGTTCATGGCGTTCTTGAAGACATCACCGATGTCATCCTGAACATCAAGCAGGTTCGCCTGCGCATGGACACCGACGAACCGCAACGCATCACCTTGCGTGTTGACCAGAAGGGCCCGGTGACCGCCGGCAACATTCAGGGCAACCAGCATGTGGAAGTTCTCAACCCTGATCAGCACATCGCAACCCTCACCGAGGACGTTGTGCTTGAGATGGAATTTGAGGCACGCATGGGCAAGGGCTATGTGCCTGCGGATATGCACGAGGGATTGACCGAGGAAATCGGCATCATCAAGCTGGATTCCAGCTTCTCCCCCGTGCGCAAGGTAGCCTACACCGTGGAGCAGGCGCGTGTTGGTCAGATGACCAACTATGACCGTCTGCTGCTGGAAGTGTGGACCGATGGCTCCCTCACCCCCGAGGACGCCATTGCTTATAGTGCCAAGATCATCAAGGACCAGATTTCTGTTTTCATCAACTTTGATGAACGCGTTTCTGGCGATATGCGGCACGGCAGTGGCGAAAGCGGCGAAATTAATGAGCATCTGTACAAGAGCATTGACGATCTTGAATTGTCGGTGCGCGCCACCAACTGCCTGAGGGGCGCCAACATCGCTCTTGTGGGCGAATTGGTGCAGCGTTCTGAGGCAGAAATGCTCAAGACCAAGAATTTCGGTCGCAAGTCGTTGGACGAAATCAAGGGTGTTCTTATAGACATGGGCCTTGACTTCGGCATGAAGGTCGATTCCTTCGACAAGAAATATCAGGAATGGAAAAGGAAGCAGCAAAATGAGGCATAGCAATTCCGGCAGGAAACTCTCGCGTACGCCTGCGCACCGTAAGGCCCTGTTGAATAATCTCGCTAAGGCCCTGCTGATCCACGGCAAAATCCGCACCACGGAAATCAAGGCCAAGGAGCTGCGCCGGGTGGTGGAACCCCTGATCACCCTTGCCAAGCGCAACGACCTGCACGCCCGCCGGCAGGCTTACCGTGTGTTGAACGATCACGCTCTGGTTAAGCGCCTTTTTGACGAGATCGGACCTGTTTTCGCCGGTGTTCCCGGCGGTTACACCCGTATCCTTAAGCTGGCCATGCCCCGCAAGGGCGACAACGCCCCCATGGCCATTATTGAGCTTTCTCGCGCTCTTGACGCTGCTCCCGCTACGGAAGCCGTCGCTGAAGAAGCGCCTGCCAAGCCCAAGACTACCCGCAAGCCCAAGGCTGAAAAGACCGCTGAAGCGTAAGAGCTTTACTGGTTAGGTTTATAACGACAAAGGGGCGCTATGCGCCCCTTTGTCGTTTCTTGCGTGGCTCTTTGTAATTTTTGCACTGGCAGTAATGATTGTGCGGCCAACGCTTGCAAGTCCCAAGCAGAATTTCACATTGAATCGTGACTTTTTCGCTAAAAAAGACAGCACTACATGGCGCGTCACCCGCACCGTGCTGGGATCAGCATTTGTGTGCACGCTGTTTACAATTTATCCCACATTGTTTTTTGTAGTTGAGAATCACTCTAGGCATGTTTGTTTATGCTCAGAGTAGGCCAAATGAGCTCAAGATGTGATCAAGACATGATGCAGCCAGGGCATCATGCGGGGCACTTGCCATCTTGAGCGTCGTCGCTTCTGTGCATTATACTGCGATGAAGGCAAAACTTATCTACCGTATTTTCTGCCCAATGCACAATCGCTGCTGCCCCTCCGTTGGTTCCCATATAGTTCTCATTCTTTATCATGAGTAGAGTCATGAGCCGATGCTTGATCCAGCTGTTTGCTGGTCGCATGACGGCTCACTCTACGGAGCTGTACAAATTTAGCGTCGTGCATCTATAGGTGGGTGCGTAAACCTCTCCTCATACCCCTAAATGTGTACCTAGCAGCCGCACACAGTATTTGTGCTACATCCTACTTCAGATATGCAGACATAAAAAAGCAGCACCCAAGGGGTGCTGCTTTAAATGCTGTAGGGCTGTGCCTGTGCCACGCGCCCCGGTTACGGGTCCACGTTTTCAAGTATGCCGTCAACCCAGTGGGACATCCGCGCGGTTTGCTCTAGATACCATAGCGAGGCAATGAGCGGCGACAGTGTGCCTCCGTCAGGATCGTACATGGCGATTGAGCCGCTTTTGCGCAAGGTGTCCCATGCGCTCAGCGCTTCATTAAAGGCTTTGCCCCGCTCTTGGTTCAGTGTCGCCGCAACCTTGTTGCGCTGTGCCATCATGCGGGTTTCAAGGCGTTGCTGTTCCGCCGTCATACAATCCTGCATAGCAGTGGTTGTCCCTGCGGCTTCATCCATGCAGGCCTGATAGGTTTGGCTGAAAATACTTTCTGCCACAGGGGCAGATTCCTGTTGATCCGTATTGCTGGCGGCAGGTGTTTCTGCCGTTGGCTGCGGTGTAACAGTTTGTTGCTGGGCTGGTTGCTGCGTGGTTGCCTGCGCAGCAAAAGCCTGATTTGCAACCAGCAGCCCGACGCATAAAACGCCAGTGGCAGCCAGACTGCACAGTAAAGCAGCAAAGGAACGACGAGTACGCGACATCCCTGACTCCTTGCAAATAAGTCTTATATCCTGAAAGTGTACGCCCCAGCTACGTTGGGTGCAAGCATTCTTACCTGTATTCCCTTCCAGACCAAAGCACGCGCCCAATCACCCGAAACTGTTCGGCGCAGTCGCCCCGCAGGTCAAGGCTTACCGGCGGGTAGGCCGGGTTGACGCTGTGCAGGATCATTTTGCCGGGCAGTTTGTCTATGCGTTTTATATATATGGCGTCTTCAAAGCCCACCGCATACAGGCGGCCAGGGCTGATTTCAGTCTGTCCCCGGTCAAGCAGCACGAGGTCGTTGTCAAAAATTTCAGGAACCATGCTGTCGCCAGAAACCCGCATAAGTACCATGCGCCGGGGGTTGCCCTTGCGGCGTAAAAAATCGCCCCTGAATGCGTAACTGCCCTGACTGTGGCTGTTTACCTCGAGGCTGCCCGTGCCAGCCGAAAGCCTGGCCTCTGCCAGCGGAATGCTGATGAGATCAGCCTCGCAATCTGCCTGAATGCTGGGCAGCTCACCTTCCGCTGCTTCTGGCAGCCGCATGGGACCACTGCCAAAAAACAGCCAGTGCGCGTTAACGCCTGTCTGCGCTGCGCAGGATTGAATCCAGGCGGGCGGCACTTCTCCTCTTTTGCGGGCTCCACTTACCGATTGGGGGGTAATGCCAAGCGATCTGGCAAGCTCTGCGTCGCTCACAACGTCAAGGGCATGCATAAGCCTTTGTAATGTATCTTTAAAATCAGCTTTTTCCGGCATGATGTTCCTCGCTTCGCACGCAAAAGGATGGCTCCGCGCACGTTTTTGGCGGGGTTGATTCAGCTTTTCCTTCAATGTATCAACCGTAGACGTTGCTTGCAAGGGTAAAATAAGCTAAAAGTTTATTATCGCGTGCTGCTGTAGCGCGCCAGTGATCAGCCAGCCATCTGCGCCATGCGCACAGCCAGTCATAAGGGGGCGGTATGGCTTACATTTCGTCTTCGCTTGAGTTGGTCAGCGCTTCGGCTATCCACCAAGACCGCCCAGGGTTGCCCCTGTATCTTGCCCCTGTTGAGGCAGGCTTTCCTTCCCCGGCAGAGGACTACCTTGACCGCAGGCTTGACCTGCACCAGCATTTGGTGCGCAACGAGGCGGCCACCTTTTTTTTGCGCGCCCACGGCGAATCCATGCTTGGTGCGGGTATTCACGACGGCGATCTGCTGATAGTAGACCGTTCCGTAGACGCCGTGCACCGCAAGGTGGTCATTGCCGCGCTGGATGGCGAGCTTACGGTAAAGCGGCTGCTGCACCGCGAGGGGCGAGTGTTTCTGGCACCAGAAAACCCGCAGTTTGAGCCCATAGACATTACAGAAAGCGAATGTGTATATATTTGGGGCGTGGTAACCTATGTTGTCCACAAGCTCTGATTCGCCAACATCGCTTTGGGCGCTTGTTGACTGCAACAATTTTTACGCCTCGTGCGAAAAACTGTTCAGGCCAGACCTGGCAGACCGGCCAGTGGTGGTGCTTTCAAACAACGATGGCTGCATAGTGGCACGCTCGGCAGAGGCCAAGGCCTTGGGCATTCCCATGGGCGCGCCAGAATTCAAGCTGCGTGCACGACTGCAAGAGCTGGGTGTGGCGGTTTTTTCGTCCAATTATGCCCTGTACGGCGATATCTCGGCACGAGTTACGGCTATTCTTGAGCAGTGCTGCCCGCTGGTAGAACCCTATTCCATTGATGAAGCCTTTATGCGGCTTGATGCCCCCCAACGGGCGAATCTGCCGGAATTTTGTCGCCATGTGCGCCAGCGCGTGCAACGCTGGACGGGGATTACCGTGTCTGTGGGCGTGGGAACAACGCGCACCCTGGCCAAAGTTGCCACCCATGTGGCCAAGAAGCACCCGATCTACGAGGGTGTTTTTTCTCTTGTACGCCCCGTCGAGGCTGTGGACCGTGTGCTGGCCCGCACCCCCGTGGAAGACGTTTGGGGAGTAGGGCGGCGGCAGGCCAGGCGGCTGTGGGCCGAAGGCATACGCACGGCCCTGCACATGAAAAATGCAGACGACATACTGCTGCGCCGCATGCTCACCATAACAGGTTGGCGCACGGCCCTTGAGCTGCGCGGTGTTCCCTGCCTTGGCAACGATACCGCGCCAGTTGCCCGTAAAACCCTCATGTCTACACGGTCGTTTGCCCGCCGCATCCATGACAAGGCCATGCTGGCCCAGGCCCTGTCTACCTTTGCGGTGCGTGCTGCCACACGCCTGCGCCGTGAGGGGCTGGTGGCGAGCGGGTTGTCCGTGCACATCCGCACTGCCCGCCCGGGGCAGGGGGCCGCCAACGAGCGCCTCTACGACCAGACAACCCAATGCTCATTGCCTGTGCCCACCGCAGACAGCCAGCAATTTATCAATGCGGCTCTGGACGGACTGGAGCGCATATTTGTGCCCGGTTTTGCCTACGCCAAGGCTGGGGTGATGCTCTACGGGCTTGAGCGGGCCGATGCCGTGCAGGGCAGCCTTTTGGCCCTGGCCGAAGGCAATGATGCCGATGGCGACAAGCGGCGTCAGCGCCTCATGCGTTCGCTGGACGACATCAACGGCAGGTTTGGGCGCGATACAGTTATTTTTGGTGCACAGGGTATGGGCCAGGCTCCGTGGCACATGCGGCAAGAGCACCGCTCGCCCCGCATGACCACCTGTTGGGACGAGATCCCTCTGGTGCGCTGCTAGCCAGCGCACCAGCCGCAGCACGCCACGCTGTTGCCAGAATCTTTAATCGCGCGAGGTGATCGGCAATACGTCATCATCTCCATGAAATTGCTTTGAAGCTGTGCCACAAGCTGCTAGGCTGAATTGCAAGCGGAATCCCCTCTTCCGAATGCCAACGCGCACTGCCTTGGCAAATAAGGTGTGGAGGAAGCAATGGTGCGAGGTTTTCTGATACTTCTTTTGGCGTTCATGTTTTGTGGGTTGCCCGGGCAGGCGGTTGCGGCCAAGGCGGGTAAGACCATCAAAATTGTCTATGTTGATTGGGATTGCGCTATTGCCAGCAGTAATCTGGTCAAGGCTGTGCTGGAAGACAGGTTAGGATACCGCGTAGAGTTGCTGCCGGTAAGCCAGGAGACCATGTGGGCCAGTGTTGCCAGCGGAGAAGCTGATGCCATGGTAGCAGCATGGCTGCCCGATACGCATGCCGAGGCCTACGCCAAGGTAAAAAGCAAGATAGACGTGCTTGGAAAACTGGTGAGTGGGGCCCGCCTGGGGCTGGCAGTGCCAGACTATGTGCCCTTGCGTTCCATTGACGAGCTGGACGCCAACGCCGACAAGATTAATGGGCGCATTGTGGGTATTGATGCTGGCGCTGGCCTGATGCGGCTGGCAACCAAAGCTCTAAAAGATTATGAAATTACCCAGTTGCAGCTCGTGTCGGGCAGTGGGGCCAGCATGGCAGTTAGTCTGGCCGAGGCCATACGCAGGCAGGAATGGATTGTGGTGACAGCGTGGTCACCTCACTGGATGTTCAGCCGTTGGCCCATGCATTATCTGGATGATCCGCTTGGCAGCCTTGGCAGGGATGAAGGTATTTTTAAGGTTGGGCGCGAGGGATTGAAAAAAGATCATCCCGAAGTCTGGGCCTTTTTGAGCAATTTTTGTTTTGAAGATGCCTCGCAGTTGCAGCGGCTCATGGACTGGAACCAGCAGCTGGGCACTGATCCCGTGCAGAATGCCCGCCGTTTTATGAAGGAAAATCCTCGTTTGGCGGATTCCTGGCTTAAAAAATAGTGGTCGGCTAAACGAGTTCCCTCCCCCCCCCTGAAAAATTGCTTTGTAGTGAGATTGCTGGCCCGTCTTCAGGCATGCCCGCAGCTCTCTTGCATGACGCATGCAGCAATGCCCTGGCAAAGCCGTGGGTGGCCAAGGGCTGTCAGGGCCTGCCGGTGCTCACTGCAAACTGCCCATAATCCTGCCCCTGAGCGGGCCAGACAACCCGCACAGCACCGTGGCGGCCCGTGTACAGTAACGGCACGCCCGTTGCGGCGCACCATGCCCGCAGGTTTGGCGAAGGGTATCCGTAGCGGTTTTCAAACCCGCACGATGCCACTACAAGCCCCGGCTGTACTGCCGTATAAAATTCTTTTGAAAACCCGTTTTGTGAGCCGTGATGCGGGGCCACAATAACCTCGGCGCGCAGATCATCACCGTTTTCGAGAAGGCGTTGCAGCACGGGCTGTTCCGCATCCCCCAAAAACAGGGCCAGGCCACGCCCGTGTTGTGTCAGCCGGGCCACCACCGAGGCATCGTTGCCTTGCCATTCGTACTGCTGCGCGTGGGGCGGATGCAGTATTTCTAAACGCAGACCGTTGGCCGCGTTGCCCAGCACAAGTATGTCACCCCGTACAAGGGGGCGGCTGTGGTGCTCACGGCGGGCCGTCCGCCACTGTTCTCCCCAGCTTGCCTTTCCTTCTCGCCCGTTTTCAAACAGCTGGTCTACTGCAAAAAAACGCAGCACATGCAGTAAACCGCCCATGTGGTCAAGGTCGGGGTGCGTGTTGAGCGCTGCCGACAGTTGCGGGCTGTCATTGTAGGTCAAGGCCGGGGCCACAAGGGCCTGACCGGGGTCAAAGCGCACAGAGGCGCTGCCGCTGCCGTCCAGCAGCATGCGCACATGGCCGGGCAGGCGCAGCAGCAGGGCCTGACTTTGCCCCACATCAAGCACATCCAGGCGAATATGATCCGAGAGGCGCTCGGCAGTTCGCAAGACCGGCCCAAGGCACAAAAGCAGGGCTCCGACCAGCAGCATGCGGCGGGCTGTTCTGGGCAGGATGGGCCGCCCGGCTTTGAGGGCAAGGGCCCCCAGCAGTGCGGCAAAGGCGGGCAGGGCTGTCCAGTGCGGGCGCAGCAGTGCGGGCGGTTGCAGCAGGTTGGCACTGGCCAGCCAGGCAAGGGCATCTGTAAGCCATTGGCAGGGCAAGTCTGCCAGATCAAGAATAAACCGTGCCGGGGTTTCAAGCCCTGCGGCAGAAAAAAGCAGGCCAAGTACCGCAGCGGGCAGCACCAGCATGTCGGCAATGGGCAGCCAGAGTACGTTGAGCCAGAACCAGTGCCCCATGTTGTTGAAAAGCAGCATGTTCAGTGGCAGCAGTGCCACCTGGATGAACAGCGATACCAGGAATATCCGTGCCATGGCCCACAGGGCGCGGCGCAGGCTCATTTTTTTCAGCCAGTTGAAGGGGCTCTCCGTCTGGTTGTGGGCTGTGGTGTCTGGCTGTAAGCGTGGTGCTGCATCCGGCTCCGGGGCCAGCTCGCGCATCCAGGGCAGGCTCATGCCAATAACCGCCACGCACAAGACAGAAAGTTGCAGACCCGTGTCCAGCATGCTGAGGGGTGAGGCCACGCTTATGCAAAGCAGAGCAGCGCACAGCACGTCAAGGGTGGTGCGCGGTCTGCCCCGCAAAAAATAGAAGGCCAGAAACAACAGCATCACCGCTGCCCGCAGCAGGGAGGCCGGGGCATCCCCCAACCACAGGTAGGCCATGGCGGGCGGCACGGTTGCCAGCAGTATCCATACGGCACGGGGGCGGCGCAGGTATATGCCGGGGCGCACGCGTGCCGCTGCCAGCACACACAGCAAGCCCACAAGCCCCGCCACAGTCAGGTGCTGGCCAGAAAGAGCCAGGCTGTGCACCAGTGTGGCCGCCGCAAAATTGTTGAGCGTCTGCTGATTGAGATACTGACGGTCGCCAAACAGCAATGCCAGCAGAATGGCCTTGCCCTGCGACATTTTGGGGCCCTGCTCCGTCCCAGCGTTGTGGGAAGCTGTGCTGGCTTGTTGTGCTGGGGCAGGCGCGGGCGGCAGCAGCACGGCAACAAAGCTTTGGCGCAGCGCGTCGCGCCAGCGGGCAGAAATAGTGGGCTGACCAGAAATCTGCGGGTTTCCTTGGGCTCCCTGGCTCCACACGCGCCAGCGCACGCCTTGTGCTGCCAGCCACAAGCCCCAGTCGGTCTGCCCCTGGTTGGCAAAGCCTTGTGCGGGCATGGGCCGCCGCGTGAGGCATACGGTTTGACCAGGTAGAGGCGGGGCAAGAGTAATATTCTGAGCGGGCGATTCCCATGTCCAGGCCAGCTTGCCCTGCAAGGCCGTGGCTGAGGGCAGGCTGGCCCCATGGTCAGAGGTTGCCTCAGGGCTGGCTGCTGCCGGGCGAACCTCATCCAGCAGCAGACGCAGACGGTTGTCGGGCAGGCCCTGCATGTCGCGCACCGTGCCGCATACTCTTGGGGGGTGCGTGCTTTCGCGCAGCCATTGCGGCGATTGATCCGCATGCCTTGCGGTTGTTGGCAGTGCGGACAAGGGCGAGCCATAGAGCTGCCAGCAGCCCGTCATAAACCCCGCCAGCAGGCACAACACGGCTAGTGCCGATCTTGCCCACTGCCACAGGCGGGCATCGGCAACAAACAGCAGCAGGGCAAAGCAGAGGGAGGGCAGAGGCCAGGGGGCGGCAGTGATGCCCGTTATCCAGAAGCCCAGATACGTCTGCCAGAGCAGGGGGGCTTGCAGGGGAGGGTGCCGCATAATGAACCTTGAAAGAATAGGCTGCTGATCAGCAATTGCGGCTGTGCGGTGCAGGCACGGCCCTAAAAAAAGAGGCACCCTTGTGGCAAGGGCGCCTGTTCCAAACGATTCGGGCTACGCCAGCTCGCGGGCCATATCCCGTTCTGCTGCGCGGCGTTTGAGGGTTTCGCGGTGGTCGTGCAGTTTTTTGCCCTTACCCAGGGCAATCTCAACCTTTACCTTGCCCCGCTTGAAATAGAGGCTCACGGGCACAACGGTCAGGCCCTGCTGGGCCACAAGATCTGCAAACTTGGAAATCTGGCCCTGGTGCAGCAGCAACTTGCGCGCGCGGTCTGGCTCTTGCGACACATAGCCCGCATTGGCGTAGGGCGCGATGTGCAGCGATACAAGCCAGGCTTCGCCCTGGCGAAAATCAACATAGCTGTCAATAAAGTTTACCTTGCCAGCGCGGATGCTTTTGACTTCCGGACCGGTAAGCACAATGCCCGCCTCGGTGAACTCTGAAAGTTCATAGAGGTGGCGGGCCTTTTTGTTAACGGCAACAGTGGAGGGAGATGTTTTTTGGCTCATGGGTGACTGTGTGTGAAAAGGCTCGTAGTATGGAAGGCCAGCTCCTGCCCCAGTGACTGTTGCAGTGCTTCACGCACCATGCGCTTGGAGGCGGCCACATCGGTGCTGAGCAGCACGCTGTTGGCCAGTTCCATGCACGTCTGGGCGTTAAACTGGCGGATAAGATGCTTCATTCCCGGTACAAAACGCGGTGCGGCAGATACTGTGTCCACACCCATGCCCAGCAGCAGGGCCAGGCCAAAGGGGTCGGAGGCCAGCTCGCCGCAGACCGAAACTCCAATGCCCTCGCGGTGGGCTGCGTCGATTATATGTTTGAGCGAGCGCACCACTGCGGGGTGCAGGGGCTCGTTGAGATAGGCCACATGGCGGTTATTGCGGTCAATACCCATTATGTAATGGATAAGATCGTTGGTGCCGATGCTGAAAAAATCGCATTCTCGCGCAAGGGCATCACAAATAAGGGCCGCAGCGGGGGTTTCAACCATCACGCCCAGGGGCAGCAGGGGGGCGTGGGCCAGGTTTTGGGCCGCCAGTTCCTGATGCAGCTCCTGCATGATGCGGCGCACCTGCTGCACCTCGTCGAGGCACGAAATCATGGGCAGCATGATGGCCACATTGCCCATGGCCCCGGCGCGCATGAGCGCCCTCAGCTGGGTGCGAAAAATACCCTGGTGCCGCAGGCAAAAACGTATGCCGCGCAGGCCCAGCGCGGGATTGGGTTCCTTGAGCACGGCTTGCGCGTGCAGCATTTTGTCTGCGCCCACATCAAGCGTGCGAAAAACAACGCGGTCAGGCGCGGCCCTTTGGGCCACGGCGGCGTATTCTGCCAGCAGGTCTTCTTCCGATGGCAGGCGGTCGGTAAAATAGGCAAACTCGGTGCGGTACAGGCCCACGCCGTCTGCGCCGCACTGGGCAAGGGCAGCCAGCTCGTTGGTTCCCTCAAGGTTGGCCTGCACCTCTACACGCACGCCATCGCACATTTCGGCGGGCCAGCGGGCAGACTTGAGCGTAAGGTTTTCCCATGCGGTATACTCTTCGCGCCGGGCGGCAAAACGGGCCTCGTCGGCCTCGTCGGGGCTCAGCAGCACGCTGCCGCCAAGGCCGTCCACGACCAGAATTTCGTTTTCGCGGGCAATGTCCATAAGCCCGGTAACGCCCGCAAGGCAGGGAATGTGCATGCCGCGTGACAAAATGGCGGTGTGCGAGGTGGGGCCGCCCTCGGCGGTCAGAATGCCCAGCACGCGATCAAGGTTGAGTTCCATGACATCGGCGGGCGAGAGGTCTTCGGCCACCAGCACGCCGGGGGTTTCGTCCTCGGCATTGCGCGCGGGGTCTGCCGCAAGGTGTTCGCGCAGGCGCAGGCCCACTGCGCGTATGTCTTGCGCACGGTCACGCAGATAGGCGTCGTCCATGCTTCTAAACAGGGCACACAGTTCGTCCACCGTGAGTTTGAGCGCCCATGAGGCGCACACAAGGTTGGTTTCTATGCGGGCCAGCGTTGCCTTGAGCAGCTTGGGATCGCGGGCCATTTCCATTTGCGCGGCAATAACATCGCGGTATTCCGAAAGGTCTTCCGGCACGTTTTCCATGGTGGCGGCCAGCGAAGCGCGCACGCCTTCAGCCGCTGCCCGCATGGTTTCCTGCTCGGCTGCGACCTCGGCGGCGGTGATGCGGCGTTCGTCATCCTGCCGTGCCTTGTGCATAAAGCGCACCCTGCCAATGGCAATGCCAGGCGAAACAGGGGTGCCAAAAAGTACCGCGCGGGCCATATTAATCCTGCAAATTGGTTAAAAATTGGGCCAGCCCGCTGAGGGCTTCGCGGGCGTCTTCGCCCTGAGCCAGCAGTGTAAGCTCCGCATTGGCGGGCGGGGCAAGCGAAAGTATGTCGAGCATGCTCTTGGCGTCCACCTCGCCGGTGTCGCTTACAAGCTGTATATCCGAGGCGTAGCGTTGCGCCTCCTGCGCCAGCCGTGCCGCCGGTCGGGCGTGCAGGCCGTTGCGCAGGCCAAGGCATATCCGCAGTGCCAGACCTCGTGGCGTTTGTTCTATGGCGTCTTCCATCGTCCTACCTTTGAGCGTTTTTTCGGTTAGGCATACAAATCGTCCGTTACCGAAAAACATGTATATTCTACATGCCTATGAGGCCCAAGTCCACGAGAATAAGGGCTCCCGTGGTCACAACCCAAAGCAGCAGGCGCGGCAGACGCATACGGCCCACAAGCCATGCGGCCGCCAGCACAGCCGCAGCCCCAAGGGCATATGCTGTCCAGGGAAATGGCTTGAGCGCACTGAGGGGCAAATGCCAGATAACCAGGGCTGCCAGGGCAGCATTGATCATCTTGAGCCTGTCCACCCAGTTTATGAGATTGAGCTTGCGCAGCTTGGTGAGCGTGGTCAGCCCGTAGCGCAGGCCCGAAATAAAGCAGATGGCCCTGAAGAGCAGCAGGGCGCAAAACAGGCTGATTGCCAGCACACCGGCAATACCCGTGAACCCGGCCAGTAGCAGGCTGACGCTGAGCAGCGACCACAGGGGCAGCAGCGTGCCGCTAAAAAATGAATCACCCAAGGCCGAGAGCGTGGTTGCCAGAGTTTCGCGCACGGAATTGACCGCCGATTCTGGCAGCGAGCCCCTGGCAATGGCCTGCTCGAGCGAAAGCAGAATGCCCACAAAAAGGGGAATCATGAACGGGTGCGTATTGCTGTGCCCCGCATAGCGGCTCATGGCCCGGGCAAAGTCCTGCGGTTCGGGGTAGAGCTGGCGCAGGGCGGGCTCGAGCACAAAGGCCAGACCTATCTGCTGCATGCCTCTGGCGGTCATGGCGGCATTGATGCAGCCCGTGCGGGCCAGACAGGCAAGAACAACGCGTTTGGGATACATGGCAACCCCGTGGCATGCCGGTTGGTCTGTTTGGGCTGATGCGGCCCGCTGCACTATGGCAGCAGGGCAAATGCCAGCCGGGACAAACAGGCGCGGTCAGTTGTTGGCGCAATGCGCGGTACTTGCCAAAAAAATGCATGCCCCTGGGGCCAGTTATACGCCGTTCCGGATACTGATCTTCTTGTGCCAGACTTCTGCGCCAGCCTCTGCGCGAATTTTTTGGGCTAGCCTTTTGGCACTAGTCTTTCGGCACTAGTCTTGGGGTGCTGGCTGTTCGGTTCCTGTCAGCAGGGCGTATATTTCTTTGCCAGACCAGCCGCGCACGGCGTCCTGCACGCGGCGGGCAACCTGACGTGGTTTGCCGCCCTGCGCAAGTTCTGCATTGGCAAGCTTCAGCACTTCTTCTCTGGGGGTGCGCTGGGTATGTTCCGGCGGGCCAA
The DNA here is from genome assembly GCA_009929215.1 of Deltaproteobacteria bacterium. GTDB lineage: Bacteria > Desulfobacterota > Desulfovibrionia > Desulfovibrionales > Desulfovibrionaceae > Desulfovibrio. The sequence continues at coordinate 14,483 of SAAX01000051.1, forward strand.
CAACCACAGTAATTTCGCCCAGCAACTCGTCTGGCAGCTGGTCGCTGTTTTCAAGACGACCTACTATAAATTCCTCATGTTCCTTGGTCAATTCCCGGCACACTGCCAGTTCGCGGGGGCCGAGAATCCGCGCGGCCTGAGCAAGACTTTCCTTGAGGCGATCCTTGCGTTCAAAAAAGATGAGCGCCCCCGGCACATGGGCAAAGGCGGTAAACAGGGCATCGCGGCCTGATGCATCGCGCGGCAGAAAACCCAAAAAGCTGTGGGGCAGTGGTGGGATGCCCGCAGCAGAAAGTGCTGCCACAGGGGCAGAAGGCCCCGGCAGGGGCGACACAGCAAGGCCCTCTTTGCGGCAGGCCCGCACAAGTCGGTAGCCGGGGTCGGCCAGCAGGGGGGTTCCCGCATCGGAAACGAGGGCAACGCATTGCCCCTCGCGCAGCAGACGCAACACGCCCTCTTGCCGTTCGGTTTCGTTGTGGTCGTGGAAACTCAGCAGACGGCGGGTTTCTATGCCGCACTCGCGCAACAGGCGGGCTGTGCGGCGGGTGTCTTCGGCCAGAACCAGATCGGCACTGGCCAGAACCTCACGCGCTCTGGGCGAAAGATCACCAGGGTTGCCAAGTGGTGTGGCCACTATCCACAGTCGATTCGCATTCAAAGGCATGGCGGCAGTGCTCCAGATGCAGGGTATCGCCCTCGCGCACAACGCAGACCACATCAAACCGGCATGGGCTGCTCCACGCGTCGTGGGCCGCTAGCCACGCCCTGGCCGCACGGCACAGGGTGCGCTGCTTGGCGGGGGTAAGCGCGGCGGCGGGGCCACCGTGCGTTGTCTGGCTGCGGGTTTTTACTTCAACAAAAACTATGGTGTCGGCATCGCGGCAGACAATATCAAGCTCAAGCCTGCCCTCGCGCCAGTTGGTGGCAAGCACCTTCATGCCGTTACGCTCAAGCAGGGCGCGGGCGGCGTCTTCGCCCTTGCGGCCAAGGCGCAGATGGGCTGGGGGTGAGGCTGAAGCTTGTTCCTGCTTGCCGCTAAAAAAAATTTGCAACCAACGTGGGCTCATAGCAGGCTGGCCTGCTGCGCCACTGGTTTTTCGGGCAACACGCCCCTAAAGGTCAGCCGATGCTGCGGGCAGGGGCCAAGGCGGCGCAGGGCCTGGTAGTGATCTTCTGTGCCGTAGCCCTTGTGTATTCCAAATCCGTAGCCGGGCCAGCGTTTTTCCATATGGGTCATGAGCGTGTCGCGGTACGTCTTGGCCAAGATGGAGGCTGCGGATATGGCGGGCTCGCTGGCATCGCCCCCAATGATGGAACGCTGCGCTGGCAGGGCCGTACTGTGGGCCTTGCCCCAGTGCAGGGTCAGCACCTCGCGCGGCAGGGTTTTGTTGCCGTCGATGAGCAGTTGGGCGGGCGCGTGCTTCAGGCAGCGCACGGCGCGGCTCATGGCTTCAAAGGTGGCCTGCAAAATATTGATGGCGTCAATGCGGGCTGGCCACACCACACCCAATCCCCAGGCCAGTGCGCACTGGCGGATGAGCGGGGCCAGTTTTTCGCGCGTTTTCGCGCTGCAAGCTTTGGAATCGTTGAGGCCGGGAAGCTCGTAGCTTTGCGGCAAAATGACGGCTGCGGCCACCACTGGCCCGGCCAGACAGCCACGACCGGCCTCGTCGATGCCAGCAACTAAAATTTGTTGTGCGTCTGCGGCCTGGCCCTGCAACAGCAGGGAAGCACCTGCGGCAGAGGATGCCTCTGTGGGCAGTGAGGCGCACGCTACAAAGGGGGCGCAGGGGGCGGCTACCAGTTGCACAAGGCTGGCCTGCGATAGCTGGTTATGGGCAAGCTGGTTTTGCGACCTTGCCGCACGGCTCAATGATTTTTTGCCCATGAAATCTCCGCTACGCAACAAAGGCTTGGCTGGCGCAACTATAATCGCTGGCGCAAATGTGTGCGGCTGCCGTTGGCACTGCAATGCGCAGTGCTGCCAGTCTATGGACGCGCGAACAGCGCACCAGGGATATTGCAGTTGCCTACATGCCCTGGTGCGCCGTAAAAACGCTTGCTGCGGGTCTGATACCTAAAAAAGGGATCAGAAACGGCCACGCGGCTTGATGCGCGCGGCTTTGCCCTTGAGGGCACGCAGGTAGTACAGGCGGCTGCGGCGCACGCGGCCCTGCGTGATCAGCTCAACGCGGTCAATGAAGGGCGAGTTGAGCGGGAAAATACGTTCCACGCCCACGCCGTCAGAAACCTTGCGCACCGTAAAGGTGGCGCTGGTGGTGCCGCGCTTGATGCGGATAACGTTACCCTGGAAGACCTGGATACGTTCTTTTTCGCCTTCCACAATGCGCAGGTGCACTTTCACCGTGTCGCCGGAGCGAAACGCGGGAAGGTCCATGCGCTGGTTTTCCAGTTCAATTTTCCTGATGATGTCCATCGTGAACTCCTTGCAAATCCGGGCGGATTGTTGCGTCGTTGTAAAGCGGCGCCGATGCGCTCAGGCCGCCGTGTTGCGTCAGTAGTAGTCGCCTAATATTCTGTCGGCCAGAATGGCGGCCGCGCTGCGCACCGAAAGATGGTTGTAGCCCAAAAAACGCACCGGCCTCAGAGTGCCTTCGCACTGTTCGAGAACCTCCGGCGCAAGCCCTTGCGCCGTGCCCAAGCAGAGCATAACCGGCCCCTGGTCGCACCAGCACCGCACGTCACGCGGTGTCATGGGCATGCTTTCCGGTTTGGATGCCTTGCCCCTGGCAGGCCAGACGGCAGAACTAGCCACCAGTCTGGGTCGCGTTCCATGCTGCGCGGTCATATGCGCCACCGCTTCTTCAAGCGACGTTGCGGGTTGCACAAGGCCAAGAGCCTGCGCCCGGTCGGCGTTACCCACACCGCCCGGTCCCCGCGTCCAGTGACGCAAAATTTCTTCCAGCACCCGCAACTGGTCGCCCAGAGGGGTTACCGGATAGAAGGAACCCATCGCATAGCTGCGGGAAATTCGGGCTATATCGTGTATGTCCAGATTTGTCAAAGAGGAAGCGCCGATTTTTTTTGGCCCAAGCGAAACCGGGTAGTGCACAAGGCAGAACGAAAGGTTGCGTCCGGGCCGCTCGCGCGGCGTATCTGCAAGGGTTTGCACGTCTTCGCGGTACAGCGGAGCCTCATTCAACATTTCTGGCCGCATGCGCAGGGTGGCCCGCACAGATTCCTGCCTGCGCCAGTTGGCAATGCGTGCGTGGTCGCCGCTTTGCAACACGTCTGGAACAGTCAGCCCTTCAAAATTTTCTGGCCGCGTATAGTGCGGATACTCCAGCAAACCGTGCGAAAAACTTTCGTCATCGCCCGATTCTTCCTTGCCCATAAAGCCGGGCATAAGCCGGGAAACAGCTTCAAGCACCGAAAGGGCCGCGCTTTCGCCGCCGTTGAGCACAATGTCGCCCACACTCACCGGTTCAAGCGGAAACAGTTGCAGCAGGCGCGCGTCGATGCCCTCGTACCTGCCGCAAACGATGGTAAGGTCGTCCTCGCGCGCGAGTTCACGCACCATGTCCTGGGTCAGCGGGCGGCCACCGGGGGCCATGAACAGCATGCGCCCGGGCCGCTCGATGGAACGCAGGGCGCGCGCCAGAGGTTCGCCCTGCATGACCATGCCGGGGCCGCCGCCGTAAGGGCGGTCGTCCACATGGCGGTGTTTGTCGGTGCTGAACTGGCGCGGATCGTGAAAGCTGCAATCCACAATGCCAGCCTCCCGCGCACGGCCCATGAGGGCTGTGGACAGGGGCGATTCAAAAAATTCGGGAAAAAGCGTGACAATGTGAAAACGCGGCATGGGCGGAGAGTGCCGCAAAAACGCACGTCTTGCAAGGAATGTCTGCGCAGGGCTTTTGCGGGGCTGCGGCGGAGCTGTGGGGGAACAGCGGAGTATCTGTCGGTTTGGCCCGGCGCTTAGCTCTGCGGCGGCACATCTGCCAGTCGGCGCAGCAGTGTGTGCGGGCTTTGGCGCAGCACTGTCATCTGCATTGGGGGAACATGCCCCGCAAGTGCCACGCACAGCCAGTGACCGGGGCAGGCAAGGCTGCGCCAGCCAAACAATCCCAGCGGTCCTTGCCACCGGCCAGCCCTTTGCCCAAACCTGCCTGTGGGTATGTGGGCTGGCTGCATGCCAAGGCCAAGGCCCGCCGCCTTGAGCATGGCCTCCTTGATGGTCCAGCGGCGCAGGGCCTCGCGCTCAATAGCGCTTTGCGGCAGGGCCGGGGGCCCGGCAAGCTCGTGTGTCGCAAAGGCGCTGACGTGGGGCGGGGGAGATGTGAGCGCCTCGGCATCCAGCCCGATATCTGGGGCATTCAGCCCAATATCCGCATTTTGACCAGCCGGGGCAAGCGCGCAAAAGGCCGCCCGCCCGCTGTGGCTGAAGGCGACCCGCCAGCCATCGAGCAGCGGTCGACCACGGCTATCCATCTGTATTTGGTTCTGGAGCGAGCCGTGCAGTGCGGTGGCGGTGATGAGCTGGGCGCGGGCCATGAGGCGCGAAAGGGCCGCTTCAATAAGTATCTGTCCAGGTGCTTCCTGCCCGGCAACGTCGCTGTCAGCAACATTCTGGCCAAACCGCCGTACATGCTCCAACTGCCGGGCATCCAGCCAGGGTGCAAGCGCTGCATCAAATGCGCAACGCCAGAGGCGCAGCTCGTGCATCGAAGCCTGCGGCAGCGGCGTATAGAGTATGGTAAGCGGGTGGGGCATGTGATTCCTGCTGGTGCGTGGTCATAAACGTACAAACCGGCTGTTTTGCAGAAAACAGCCGGTTTGTCATTATTTAATGATTATGAAGCAAGGCCGCAGCTAGTCGGCAGCCTTGTTTTTCTGATGTTCGGCCATGACCTTTTCGGCCACAGGCTGCGGGGCTTCTTCATAATGGGCAAATTCCATGGTAAAGAAGCCCTGCCCGCCGGTCATGGAGCGCAGGTCGGGCGCGTAGCGCAGCACTTCGCTCATGGGCACATGGGCCTTGATTTCTGTGCTGCCGCCCTGCGAATCTGAACCCAGTACCTTGCCACGGCGGGAAGAAAGGTCGCCGATAACATCGCCCATGCTTTCGTCCGGCACAGAAACCGTGAGCAGCACGATGGGTTCGAGCAGCACGGGTTTGAGGCTTTCCATGGCTTTTTTGAATGCCAGCGAGCCCGCTACCTTAAAGGCCATTTCCGAGGAGTCTACTGTGTGATAGCTGCCATCGTAGACCTTGACGCGGAAGTCCACCACCTGACAACCGGCCAGAAAACCACGGGCTGCGGCTTCCTGCACGCCTTTGTCGATGGCGGGTATGTACTGGCGGGGCACAACGCCACCCACAATGGCATCCTCAAACACATAGCCCGAACCGCGCGGCAGGCCTTCCATTTCTATCCAGCAGTCGCCAAATTGGCCTCGTCCGCCAGACTGCTTTTTGTGGCGTCCCTGCACCTGAATTTTGCCGCGTACGGTTTCGCGGTAGGGAACTTTGGGCGTTTTGAGTACAATATCCACCTTGAAGCGCCGCTTGGCCTTTTCTACAGAAAGCTCGATATGCAGCTGCCCCATGCCTGAAAGCAGGATATCGCCAGATTCTTCGTCGCGGCCAAGGCGCAGGGTGATGTCTTCGTCCAGCAAGCGCTGCATGGCCGCATAAACCTTGTCTTCCTCGCCCTTTTCCTTGGGGGCCAGGGCAAAGGTGATGAGCTGCGGGGGCAGGGCGGGCATGGGCAGGGCAAAGGGCGTTTTTTCGTCGCTCAAGGTATCGCCCGTGCGGGTTCCTTTAAGCTTGGCAACAGCCACAATGGCACCGGGGCCAATGGGTTCCTTGCAGGGCGTTTGTGACTTGCCAAGGATGTACAGCAGGTTGCCAAGGCGCTCGTTTTCTTCTGTGCGCGAATTTTTCAGTGTTGCGTCGCCGCTGATCGTACCTGAGAGCACCCGCAGCAAAGAAAGCTGGCCCGCAAAGGGGTCGGCCAGGGTTTTGAAAACAAAGCAGGCCACCGGAGCGTCAGGATCGGAGGCGCGTTCTGCGCCGTCGGTACCAGTAAAGGCGGGCCGGTCAAGAGGCGAGGGCAGCAGAGCTTCAATGGCGGCCAGCACGGCATCGCCGCCCTTGTTTTCAAGAGCGGAGCAGACCAGCACCGGCGTAAGCTCTCCCTTGATGACACCCGCGCGCAGCCCTGTTTTAAGGTCGTCTTCTGAAAGAACGCCTTCTTCCAGATATTTTTCCATGAGAACTTCATCGCTCTCGGCAATGTTTTCTACGGTCACATCGCGCAGCAGGCTAATATCGTCGGCCAGGGCAGCGGGAATTTCGGCCTCGGCTGTGGCACCGTTTTCGCCAAAAATACGGGCCTTGCCTGTCAGCACATCGGCCACGCCCACAAACGTATCGCCCTGGCGGATGGGCAGCTGCAATACCACCGGCTTGACGTTAAGACCGGCAAGGCCGTCAAGAGCCATCTGAAAATCGGCGCGGTCACGGTCGATCTTGTTGACCACCATCACGGCGGGCAGACCGGCTGCGCGAACAATATTCCAGAATTTTTTGGCAAGGGGGCGCACGCCGTCCACGGCGTCCAGCACAAAAATTACGCTGTCCACGCCTTTGAGCAGACATTCCATATCGCCGGTAAAGTTGCCGTCGCCGGGAATATCCAGCAGGAAATGTCGATTTTTATTCCAGAGGTAGGTGGCGCAGGAGGGTTGGATGGAGCCGCGCCGGCGGATTTCTTCGGGCTCGTAGTCAAGGCTGGTGGTTCCGTCTTCTACAGCCCCCAGGCGATTCACCGCCCCTGCCTTGTACAGCAGCATCTCGGCCAGAGATGTTTTGCCGCAACCGCCGGTTCCGACGATGGCGAACGTGCGTTGCATTTCCAGTGGAGTAGGCATGGTTATCTCCCTTCGTAAGCGATATGGCGCGCCCGTGGCGGCCTGGTGAACGAAACTAGGGAAAGGAACAAGTCATCCATCTGCTATTGGTTTCCACGTTACAGGCTTGCGGCAAAAAAGGAAAGGGGCGGCGACTTTTGGTGTAAGGCTTTGCGCTTGACAGCAAGCCCCGCCACTGTGACAGTTATTTGGATATACACTGGAGCAGGCGGAGGAAACGGCCATGGCGTTTTGGGAATGGGCCGCCGCTGGCGCGGTTTTTGTGGCAATTGTGGTCTTCTGCGTGCGCCTTATGAAGCGTGGTTTGACCACGCTTGAGGACGAGCGCGCCGAATGCCTTGAGCGCATTCGCCAGATGGAAGAAAAAATTAAAGAAGATCAAAAAAATATGGCTTCCAGCGAGCACCTGCGCATTGCCCGTGCCGGACTGGAAGATCTGCTGCGGCTGGCGGGCAACCCGGCTGGCATGTGGCTAGAGGCTTTGGCCAGTGGGCTTGGTGAAGCCCAGGGCGAGGCCCTTGTACTGCATCTGCCAGAGGGCGAGCTGCGCGTCAGCCTGAGCATGCGCGAGCGTGAACTCAAGGGCCAGCGCAAGGTGGTTCATGGGCGCGGCAGCTGGCACTTGAGCGGGTTGGACGTGAACGACGACTATCCTGACCTTGTGCCGCTCATGCGTGCCGTGAGCGCTAGGCTTGCGCTTTACCTGAGCAGCGCAGAAGGGGGGCACGCTTCGTTTTGTCCCTTGGGCGATCCTGCTACCGGGGTGCTGCCAGAATTGCCCCATCTGGCGCGCCGATTTACCAGTGCAAGGCCCGCACGTCCCCGACGGCAGCCCGTACGGCCCAGCGAGCAGGAGCGCACCGGCGATGTACGCTTTGCCCGGCGCACGCCTGGGCCCAAACCGACCACCAAGGGCAAGGGCCGCTGAGAGCGGTATCACGATATTTCGTGTAAGGGCAAAAAAATGCCGCCGCAGGGGTTTGCGGCGGCGTGGCAATCAGGCAGTAAAGGTGAGGCCGCGAAACCAGTCTGGCACGGGAACGGGGCGTCCCTCCTGGTTGATTAGGGCGTGCTGGGTCATGCCCGTGGCAAGAAGTGTCGTCTTGTCCTCGTTCCATATCTCATATACAAAACGCATGGATGCGCGCCCCCATTCTGCAATCCCGGCGCGTACAAGTACAAGGTCGTCGTAGCGGGCAGATGAGCGGTAGCGGCATTGGGCCTCGCGCACAGGGAGGATCAGGCCTCTTTTTTCCACTTCGGCATAGCTCATGCCGCAACGGCGAATATATTCGCTGCGCGCCCGCTCGAACAGGTGTAAATATTCTGCATAATACAGCACGCCCATGGTGTCGGTTTCTCCATACGACACCCGGTGCGGCATCCAAATATCAGGGGTAGGGAATTGGTCATGCACGAAACGGCTCCTTGTTATGCGTTTTCCGGGCATTGTCGCAACAAATTTGCAGCGCGTACTGGCGGCATGCTGTGCAAGCTGTTGCTGCTGGCGCTCTGTATGTTTCTTTTTGCCTGCGCAAAGCAGGCCCCGCCGCCAGTGGTGGAAAGAACCCTGCCGCCGGTGGGATTTGAAAGCCCGGAATTTTTTGTGAACAACCTTGTTCCTTCCGGTCAGGAACTGACAAGCTGGAAGGACATGGGCCCCAGTGTGCGCAAGTCGTTGCGCTACGTCAACAGCAAGCCCAGAGATGCTATTGCCGTGCAGCGCCCCGGCCTCACGGTAACCTGGGGCGACATGGCCCGCACGCTTGAGCGGCTTCAGGAGCTTTTGCCCCGGCTCGACAGCGAACCCAATCTGCTGCTTGAAAATTTTCGCTGGGTAGAGGTGACGGGCGGCATCAACTATTCTGGCTACTACGAGCCCGCTGTGCGGGCCAGCCGTACCCGCAAACCGGGGTACACCCAAGCCATCTACAGTGTGCCCCCAGATTTGAAAGCGATTGTTGCCAAGCGCGGGCATTACTATGACCGTCGTACCATTGAAGAAAAGCAGGTGCTGGCGGGCAAGGGGCTGGAGCTGGCCTGGGCAGCTGACCCTGTGGACGTGTTTTTTCTTGAAATTCAGGGCTCTGGACGCCTGATCTTTGACGACGGCACGCAAGCCTATGTTAACTATGCCGGGCAGAACGGCCACAAGTACAAAAGCTCTGGCCGTATCATGCGCGAAAAGCACTTGCTGCAACGCGGCGACATTTTTGAACAGCGCGAATGGTTCAAAAACAACCCTGGCCGCGTGCGCGAAATTCTTAACGACAATCCTAGCTATGTTTTCTTCAAGTTTGGTACGCGTGGCCCCATGGGTGCCATGGGTTATCAGGTGGACGACTGGCTGACGCTTGCCACAGACAGGGGCTTTATCCCCCTGGGCTCCATTGTGGCCTACGGCGTTAATATCCCTGATGAATCCAAGGGCAAGATACCCCTGCGCGGTATTGGTTTTGCTCAGGACGTGGGCGGGGCCATCAAGCGCAACCGCATTGATATTTTTTGCGGCGGTAACGACCGCTCAAACTATGTGGCCAGCCATCTGGACGCCAAGGGGCCTGCCTGGGTGCTGCTGATGCGCTAGGGCAGGACGGCAAAGGTGTTTGGGCCGAAGCGGTTACTGGCTGCTTCGGCCTTTCTTTATGGTATTATTTTCGCACATCCGAATTTTTTTTGCTACGGATATCAGATAATTTTGCTTCAATTCTGAATATTTGCGCCAGTGGCACGAACCCAAATCGGGCAGTGCAAGCAGGTAGCCGGCGAATCGTTGCATTCCTAAGTATCAAAATCCTTGACTTATCTCGGCTTATGGGTATTTCTTTAATTGTGCACTAGCAGCCTGTTCCTGATTATGGGTTTGGCCTGAAGTGTACGGGAACTGCTTATGGGTTCCCCCTACCCCTTCCTTTGAGGCAGACGTAATACCTCTGTCTCCCAAGTCGGTTGCGACCAGCAGGGCTGTTAAGCGTGTCTCATTGTCACGGTTATTTCAGAAACTGTGATGGCTGCACGAATTCTATGCCAGTTCCCTTTTGTTTCGCGCATTGTTTCATGCAGCACCATTTGAGATGTTTGCACTGTTCAGACTGTTCCCTTTTTACTACGCATCCTCCCAATTGTTTGTGGGTTTGCCAGGTATTCTGGCAGCGCAAATAAACACGCATCAAGGTATCTGCCTGCCGCACCCGGTTTTTGTTGATAATATTCGTTACTTCCGGGTTTTTGCACGCCTGTGGCGTACAGAGGAGGCTATCCCCATGAGTGGTAAAGTTTTTGAGTATATGGCGATAATGGACCGTATCAAAACGGTTACAC
>SAAX01000052.1 GCA_009929215.1 Deltaproteobacteria bacterium
GATTCCTTTTACTGCGCCCAAAACCGGCAAGCCCCTTGCCGGGCTTGAAAGCCGCGAGGGGTTCTTGACCCTCGTTGCCTGGGTTTTGCTGGCGCTGGCCGTGATTATTCTGGTGGCAACCATGTGGCCTGTGATCAGCAAGCTGTGGTCTGCCGCGCCGCGCGGTCTTGATGCCCGCTTCTACAACCGCGTGTGTCTGCCCCTTGGCGCGCTGCTGGTGGTCATGATGGCCGCCTGCCCGTGGCTTGGCTGGGGCGGCGGCCTGCGTAACAAAAAGGCATTTTTTGTTGTGATCGGCGGCTTTGTGGTGAGCGCTGTGGCCATTTGGGCGCTGGGGTATCACCAGCCCACGGCCCTTGTGGGTGCTTCCGCCGCTGTGGGTATTTTGCTTGGAGCCGTCATGCTGCTGGCCGACAAGGCCAACCGTTCGCAGCCCGGAACCCTGGGTGCGCTGGGCGCGCACATCGGCATGGCCCTGATGGCCATTGGCATTGCTTTTTCCGGCCCGTACACCACCGACCGCGAGATGATCCTCGCCAAGGGCGAGAGCGCCACGGTGGGCGGCTATACGGCCACCCTGCTTGAGTTGGGCGAGGGCCGCCGCGCCGACCACGAATACATCGCCGCGCAGCTGCAAATCTTCAAGGACGGCAAATCGTTGGGCGTTGTATCGCCCGAACGCCGCCTGTACGACAAATTCGGCAGCATGCAGTTTTCTGAGGTGGACGTGATCCCCGGTCTTGGCAACGAAATCTACGCCTCGCTGTTGGGGCTGGACGAAAATTCCAAGGTTGTGGTCAAGGTCAGCATTGAGCCGCTGGTCAACTGGCTGTGGATTGGCGGCACCATCATGTGCCTTGTGCCCCTTGTGGGCCTGCGCCGCCGCAAAAATCCTGTGTCAGAGCCAGACAGCGAGAACAGCGCGGCCTAGCCGCAGGAGGCCCTCTTGCTGGAACTTGTGCGCGTTGCCAAGGTCTATGGCGTCAAGGTTGTGTTTAAGGACATAAGCTGCGCCTTTGCTGCGGGCAGTGTTTCACTGCTTGTGGGCGGCAACGGCGCGGGCAAAAGCACCCTTATGCGCATCATGGCCGGGCTTTCGCGCCCCAGCGCGGGCGCTGCCAAGGTGGCCGATCAGGCCCGCGTGGGCTATCTGGGCCACGCCACCTTTCTGTACCCCGGCCTCACTGCGGTGGAAAATCTGGCCTTCTGGCGCGAAGCCTACGGCCTCAAACTGACGCGCGACGACATCATGGCCGGGCTTGCCCGCGTGGGGCTTGAGGCCCACGCTCACGAGCGTGCGGGCGTGTTCTCTCGCGGTATGGCCCAGCGCCTCAATCTGGCGCGGGTGCTCATGCAGGCCCCCGATGTGCTCTTGCTGGACGAACCCGGTACGGGCCTTGATGTGGCCTCGCTGGCCCTGCTGCGGCGCGAAATTACAGCGGCGCGGCAACGTGGGGCGTGCGTGGTGCTTATCAGCCACGATCTTGCAGGCGATGCGCCCTTGGCCGACAGGCTGCTGGCGCTGGAACACCGCAAGCTTGCCTACGATGGCGCACCAACAGAATTTGGCGGCTTTGGCTTGGCAGAGGCGCTGGCGGGCGATGCCGCTGGCGCATCGGCCCAGAATCAGGGAGGCTCCGCATGCTGCGCCTGATGCTGGCCATGGCCCGCAAGGATCTGTCGCTCACGCTGGCGCGGGGCAGCGGCCTTGTGCAGGCCCTGCTGCTTGGCCTGTTGCTGCTCTTTGTGTTCAGCCTGTCGCAGGGCATTGGCGAGCGCATGGCCCCGCAGGGGGCTGCGGCCGTGTTCTGGATAAGCTCTGCCTTTTGTCAGGTGCTGATTTTCAACCAGCTCTACGCGTTGGAAGAAGTAAACAATTCCCGCCTTGGGCTCTTGCTGTGCCCCGCCCCCGTGCAGGCCGTGTGGCTTGGCAAGGGCTGCGCCGGGCTTGTCCTGCTGGTGCTGGCGCAGATTGTATTTTTGCCCGCCGCAGTGGTTTTTTTGGGGCAGGATCTCAGCGGCCCGCTGCCAGAGGCCCTGCTGGCCCTGGTGCTGACAGATATCGGCATGTGCGCCCTTGGTTCACTGCTGGGCGCGCTGGCTCAGGGGCAGGCCGCCCGCGAATCGTTGCTGAGTATTGTGCTCTTTCCGCTGTTGACGCCGCTGTTGCTGGCGGGCATCAGCGTGGGGGCGCAGGCGCTTGGCGCTCCCAACGCGGATGGCCCGGGAGCGTGGCTTGGCGTTGCCGCCGCCTTTGACGCCGTATTTCTCGGCGCGGGGCTTTTACTGTTTGGATACATCTACGCGGGGGACGAGTAATGCCCAAGTGTTCGGCGCTGCCGCAGATTCTGGCCCTGCTGGGGGGCATTGCCTTTGCCGCCTGCCAGTGGCTGGTGTTTGCCTATGCTCCAGAGGAAGCAACCCTGGGGCTGGCGCAAAAGATATTCTACATCCACCTGCCCATGTCGTGGTGGGCCTTGGTGAGCTTTTTTGTGGTATTTGCGTCCTCAGTGGCCTATCTGTGGCGGCGTAATCCCGCTGCCGACAGGCTGGCCGCTGCCGCCGCCGAAGTGGGCGTGCTGCTGGGCGGCCTTGCGCTGGTTACAGGCATGCTGTGGGCGCGCCGCTCGTGGGGCGTGTGGTGGACGTGGGATCCGCGCCTTACCACCACCCTGATCATGTGGTTTGTGTACGCTGGCTACCTTGTTTTGCGCGGGCTTGACCTGCCGCCGCAGCGCCGAAATACGGTGTGCGCCGTGGTGGGCGTGGTGGCCTTTTTGGATGTGCCGCTGGTCTTTATGTCGGCACGCATCTGGCGCTCCATCCACCCCGCTGTTTTTGGCAGCAAGGGCGGCGGTCTTGAGCCGGAAATGCGCCTTACGGTCATGGCCTGCGTGGGCTGTTTTGGCCTGCTGTGGGCAGCCCTGGTGTGGCTGCGCAAGCGTCAGCTTGACCTGCGCGACCGCCTTGACGCTTTGTCGCAAAACAGGCTTGATGCCTGAGTTTGCCAGATTTTGACTGAAACCCGTTCACTCCCCCTGGAGGAAATATGGATACACTGACCTGGGTTATCATGGCCAATGCCGCCGTGTGGATCGGCATAGGCGCGTACATGGCCTTTATGGCGGCGCGTCAGCGTTCGCTGGCAGCCCGCCTTGCCCAGATGGAGATGCTCAACCATGACTGATACCAACAAGTGCGGTTTTTCGGCCCGCATACTGATTATTCTGCTGGCTGCGGCCTTTTGCATCATGCTTTTTGCTTCGCTCAAGGCGCGTATCCAGAATCCCCACCTTACCGTGGCGGCCCGCCCGCAACAGGGTATGGCCGGGAGCGAGGCTGGCGAAGACGCCCAGACCGTGGGCAAGCTTATGCGTCAGGTGGCGGAGAACCCGCAGGATATTGGCGCGCTTATCCATCTGATCGAGCATCTGGTCAGCGCGCAGAACTGGGACGCGGCAGAAACCTTTGCCCAGCGCGCTGTTACCATGGACGTGGGCAATTCCAAGCCCCTGTACCTGCTTGGCGTGATTCAGCACAATCAGGGCAGGCACAAGGAAGCCGCCGAAGCGCTCGAAAGGGTCGTAAAGATCAAGGACGAAGCCTCTGTGCGCTACAGCCTTGGCGTGCTGTATATCTATTTTCTCGAAGACCCCAAGCGCGGTGTTGAACACCTGCGTGCGGGGCTGAACGACGCCACGGCCAGCGCAGAGCTCAAGGCCGCCATTCAGCAGGAACTGGAAAAGACCCCCATGCCGGAAGAAGCTCAGCCCGCGCCCGCCAAAACGGACGCCAAGGCAGACAAGAAATCTGACAAAAAGACAGACAAGAAAGCCGCCAAGTAACGGTTTTTCTGCCTGTTTATTCGTAATTCAAAAGGCCTCTGTGGAACTGCTCCACAGAGGCCTTTTGATATTCGAGGGTTCCGTTCTCTTCGCGTGGTATCTCTGCAAGAGCAAAAACCAGAATAAAAGTTTTTTTTGGGGGGGGGCGCGGGGGAGGGACCTTTAGCTCTGCTGTCCATTTTTCTAGCCCACTACGCGGCCAAGAAAAACGCCCCGTCGGTGCGCCCTTCGGGTGGCTTCAAAAAGGTCCCTCCCCCGTAAATCCACACTTTAACTATTGTAGAAGTTGATCAGGCAGCCGTCGAGGATGATCTTGCGTTCGTCGCTGGTCAGTTCCTTGAGGGCAAGGCTGATCTGCTGGGACTTGCCGTCTTCGCTGGCAACGTAGCCGGTGAAGGTGGGGTCGGCGTTCTGCACGGCGCTGCGCACATTGGGAACCACCAGCCAGTCGCCCACCTTGAGGGTGTCGGCCAGCGAGGCATCAACAATAAAGGGCAGCATGCCCCAGTTGATGAGGTTGGAGCGGTAACGCTTGGTGGCGTATTCCACGGCCATGTTGGCCCAGCCGCCAAGCACCTTCTGGCACGAGGCCGCCTGCTCACGGGCAGAGCCGTCGCCAGGCTTTACAGCAAAAATGGTGGAGCCAAGGCCCACCTGCTTGAGGTCGGCTGCGTTCTGCAAGGTATCGAGCCCGCAGGCTGCAAAAAGGCCGCGTGCCCTGGCCAGCAGATCGGCATCGCCGGGGTTGGCAAGGCGGGCGGTTTCCAGAGCTTTCACGGTCTTGGCGCGGCCCACATAGCCGGGGTCTTTGCGCGAAAGCGTGTACTCAGCCAGCTTAAGCGGGTTGGAGCGCAGGGACGAAGTTTCGCCAGAGGGAATCAGCTCGTCGGTGGTGGTGACCGGGTCGGTGATCACGCTCACTACCTGCAACAGCAGGTGGTCGGGCAGGGGGCTCATGCTCGGCCAGTCGGCAATGTTGGGGCCGCGCACAAGCTCGGCCTGCGGCTCGGCCTTGCCAAAGCCGTTGTACACGCGGCTGTGGTAAATGAGCGGCTCAAAGGTGTACGAAAGGTCGGCATTGGCCAGCGCGGGCGCGGACCAGTCGAGCTCGGTGGCCGGGGTAAGGCGCCCACCGTTGGCTGCCGTGGCCGCGATGGAGCGGGCGTCCATGAGGGCCACGGTGGAAACCTGCCCATTGGAGGGCTTGGAGCCCTCGCGGTTGGGGAAGTTGCGGGTGGTGTGGCGGATGGAGAGCGCGCCGTGGGCCGGGGTATCGCCAGCGCCAAAGCAGGGGCCGCAGAAGGCGGTTTTCATCACTGCGCCAGCCAGCATGAGCTTGGCTGTTGCGCCGTTTTTGACCAGGGCCAGACCTTGCGGTTCGCTGGCAGGATACACGGCTAGATTAAAGGCCTGATTGCCCGTGGATTTGCTGTCGAGAATGGCAGCGGCAAGGGCGATATTTTCAAAGTTGCCGCCAGCGCAGCCAGCGATGATGCCCTGATCAACCCACACGCCGCCGTCACGCACCTTGGCGCGCATGTTCAGGCCCTTGGCCGCGTCGCCAAACTGGCGCAGGGCTTCGGCTTCCACCTCGGCCAGCAGCTCGGCCCCGTGCTTGGCCACTTCGGCCACGGGGTAGACATTGCTGGGGTGGAAGGGCAGGGCGATCATGGGCACGATACGGCTCAAGTCAACGCGGATCAGGCCGTCGTAGCAGGCGGGGCCTTCGAGGCGCAGTTCGGTATAGTCCGCAGCGCGTCCATGCATGGTCATGTAGTCGCGCACCTTGTCGTCTGTTGTCCAGATGGACGAAAGACAGGTGGTTTCAGTGGTCATGACGTCGATACCGCAGCGGTATTCCACAGAAAGACCAGCCACGCCGGGGCCCATAAATTCCATGACCTTGTTCTTCACAAAGCCGTTTTTGAAAACCGCGCCAATGATGGCAAGGGCCACGTCCTGCGGGCCAACGCCGGGGCGGGGTGCGTCCTCAAGCCACACAACCACCTTTTGGGGATTGGTGACGTCGTAGGTCTTGCCCAGCAGCTGCTTGACCAGTTCCGGCCCGCCTTCGCCAATGGCCATGACGCCCAGCGCGCCGTAGCGGGTGTGGCTGTCTGAGCCAAGAATCATGCCGCCGCACTTGGTCATCATTTCGCGCACATACTGGTGGATAACAGCCAGATGCGGGGGCACAAAGATGCCGCCGTACTTGCGCGCGGCCGAGAGGCCAAAGAGGTGGTCATCTTCATTGATGGTGCCGCCCACGGCGCACAGGCTGTTGTGGCAGTTGGTCAGCGCGTAGGGAACGGGAAATTCCTTGAGGCCGCTGGCGCGGGCCGTCTGCACGATGCCAACATAGGTAATGTCGTGTGAGGCCATGGCATCAAAGCGGATGCGCAGCACGTCATCTTCCTTGCCGGTATTGTGCGCGGCAAGAATGCGTGCGGAAAGGCTGTTTTTGCGGGCGGCTTCAATGTCCACGCCTTTGGCGCGGGCTTCTTCGGCCATGGATATGCCGTTGGCGTCGATCACCACGGAACTGTTAACAATCTCGATCATGGCAGACCTTCAGGGGTTTGCGGGTCGCTGGCGCGACGCGGGTTAGCGAGAGTATCTCAAATTGAAATGCTCTGGCGTCTGGGTGAGCAGACGCCCGCTGTGTAGGCGTAACGCAGCTTCAGCCGTTGGCAAACTTGTGAGCCTTACGGATGAAGACAGCAACGCTACTTGTTTGCGCTGTCAAGCGCCGGAACGTGCGTGTCTTAATCGTTGAGAATGCCTATTCTCAACGTTAATCTGCTCCAGCGTGTGCCGTGGCCAGTTTGAGGCCGAATGCAATGAACACAAGGCCCGTACAGCGTTGCATCCATTTCTGGAAGCGGCTGGTTTCAAAAATGTGCCGTATGCGGCCCAACATATAGGCCAGCGGCACATACCAGAACAAACACAGGCCCGACATGATGCTGCCCAGCGTTAAAAACTGGGGGGCAAGCGGTGCGTGCGGGTCCATGAATTGGGGGAGAAATGTCAAAAAGATCAGCACGGCCTTGGGGTTGAGCGCATTGGTCAAAAATCCCTGGCCGAAAAAATGTAGCCACTGGCGCAGGCTGAGGCGCTGTGCGGGGCTGGCGGTGTCTGCCCGAACGTTTGCCGAGGCTTGGGGCTGCTGCACTGTTTTAACCACCGCCGCGCTCACGGGCTGGCCCGCGCGTTGCCCTGCACGCAGGGCCTGAATGCCCAGCCATACCAGATAGGCCGCACCCACATATTTGAGAATGCTGAACCACAGCACCGACTGCGCAATGATGGCCGAAATGCCCAGCATGGCGGCAGAGGTGTGCACACAGATGCCAAGGGCCACGCCAACGGCGGCGGCCTGACCCTGCGGGCGGCCATTCATGAGCGAAATTTTGGCAATGAGCGCAAAATCCGGCCCGGGCAGCATCACCAAAATGGCGGCAATGGGCACAAAAAGCAGCAGGTTGTCCAGCGAGATCATGGTGCAGTCCTTCATTCAAACCAGAGCAGGTGGGAAAAAAGGAGCGCCCTGCGGTTGCGCCCGTAGGTCGGTTGACCCTCGGGCAGAGCCGTAAAACACTCCTTTTTTCCTCCTGTTCCTAAAGACCTATCAGCGGCAGCCCCTGTGTTTCCTTATGCCACTGCGCAAAGGGAGAGGGGCAAGCGCCGTGTATACTACAGATTTGCGCCGATAATTTCGCCAAATTCCACGCAGCCCACAGAGCGCGAACCGGGAACCTGAGCGGCCAGATCTTCGGTCACGGCCTTGGCGGCAATGGCCTTGCTCACGGCAGAGCGAATGCGTTCGGCCGCCTTGGGCACGCCGATGTGCTCAAGCATGAGCGCACCGCACAAGATCACGCTGCCGGGGTTGGCCTTGTCCTTGCCCGCAATGGTGGGGGCGGTGCCGTGGGTGGCTTCGTAAAAGGCCAGTGTATCCGACATGTTGACGCCGGGGGCCAGACCAAGGCCGCCCACCTGCGCCGCCAGAGCATCGGAGATGTAGTCGCCGTTGAGGTTGGGCGTGGCGAGAATCTGGTATTGTTCGGGGCGCAGCAGCGCCTCCTGGAACATGGCGTCGGCAATGCGGTCTTTGACTATCAGACGGCCAACCACGGGTTCTTTTTCGGTGCAGGTGAGGTCGCCAAATTCCTGCGCGGCCACATCGTAGCCCCACTGGCGAAAGGCGCCCTCGGTAAACTTCATGATATTGCCCTTGTGCACAAGGGTGAGGCTCTGCTGCTTCTGGTCAAGGGCAAAGCGCAGGGCGCGGCGCACCAGGCGCTTGGAGCCAGCCTCGGTCATGGGCTTGATGCCAATGGCAGCGGCATCGCCCACCTTGTTCACGCCCAGTTCTTCACGCAAAAAGGTGATGAGCTTGCGGGCCTCGGGGGTTTCGGCGGCAAATTCCACACCGGCGTAAACGTCTTCGGTATTCTCGCGAAAGATAACCATGTTGACGCGTTCGGGGTGTTTGACGGGCGTTTCAAGCCCTTCAAAATAGCGCACCGGGCGGATGCAGGCGTACAGATCGAGCCCCTGGCGCAGGGCCACGTTGAGGCTGCGGATGCCCGTGCCCACGGGGGTGCCCAGGGGGCCCTTCATGGCAAGTTCTGCGGTGCGCAGGGTCTGCATGGTTTCTTCGGGCAGGGGCGAGCCGGTTTCTTTCACGGCTTTGTCGCCCGCCAGCAGCTCTGTCCATTCCAGTTTGATGCCAGTGTTTTCGGCAGCAAGGGCAGCTTCAATGACAGGGCGCGCGGCCTTCCAGATTTCGGGGCCAATGCCGTCGCCTTCGATCCAGTAAATTCTCTTGTTCATGAAATTTCCTTACCTTAGTCGTTGTCGCTGTCGTCTGCTGCGGCCACTTCCTGCTGAAGTGCGCGCGCGCGTTTGAGAAGCAGTTCAAGCTGGATATCCACACCAATGACGCCCTTGATGTTGTCCTTTTCGTCAGTAACCGCGCATGAAACGGTAATGATGAGCTTGCTCGTAAAGTGCGACTGGTACACATCCATGATGTGCAGGTCGCCGGTTTTCATGGGCATCTTGAACCATTCGCGCTCTGAAAAATCGTAGCCGATGGGCAGCGCCTCGTAGGTTTCCTTGTATACCGGGTCGGTGATGGCCGAGCAGCGCAGCTTGCCCTGATCGTCGGTAAGGTAGCAATACTGGATAAAGGGATACTCACGCACAAATTCGTCAAGCCGCGCGCAGGCATTCTTGCTGAAATCGAGCAAATCGCTGCTGCGGGCAAGGCGAATGATAATGTTGGCCGAAAGTTCACCAGCCAGCTGCTTCATCTGGTCGTATTCGGAAGAGAAGAGTTCGGGCATGAAGCGCTGCACCAGGGCTTCCATTTCTTCGTGCGAGTAGCTCGTTGTGCGGCCCGTTTCTTCGTACACAGCCATGATGGCGTCGTATATCTGGCCCACGGCGGGGTGCTTTTTGGATACCTGCTGGTCGCTCCCCAGATTGAGGTTGGCGTTGATCCAGTAGGCAACACCGGCGCGGCCCGTTTTGTCGGTAATGATGATGGGCACGGGGCGGCCAAGCAGGTGGTTGGTGTCGAAGATGTTGTAGATTTCTTCGTTCTTGGCCAGGCCGTCTGCGTGCACGCCAGCGCTGGTGGCGTTGAAGTCGCGGCCCACAAAGGGGTAGTTGTGGGGAATGCGGTAGTGCAGTTCTTTTTCAAAAAACTCGGCAACTTCGCTCAAAATGGTGGTGTCGGCGGCGGCATCGTCGCCGGTAAGCGAAATGTATTCCACCAGCAGGGCCTCAAGCGGGGTGTTGCCCGTGCGTTCGCCAAAGCCAAACAGCGTGCCGTTGACCGCGCCGCAGCCATACAGCCACGCGGTAACACCGTTGACGAGCACCTTGTGGAAGTCGTTGTGTCCGTGCCATTCAAGCCATTCGCCGGGCACACCGGCCTCGTCGGTAAAGCAGCGCACAATGCGTTGCACCGAGCGGGGCAAGGCCGCGCCGGGGTAGGGCACGCCGTAGCCCATGGTGTCGCACAGGCGAATCTTGACCGGCATGCCGCTTTGGCGCGAGAGCTCCATGAGCCGCTGGGCCAGGGGCAGGCAAAAGCCATAAATGTCGGCGCGGGTCACGTCTTCAAAGTGGCAGCGGGGTATGATGCCCCATTCCAGCGCCTGTTCGGCCATGCCAACGTACATGTCCATGGCCTGCTGGCGGGTTTTGCCCAGCTTGAGAAAAATATGGTAGTCCGAAACGCTGGTGAGCATGCCGGTTTCGTCAAATTCCATATCGCGGGCAAGCTTGAGGTCGTCCTTGGTTGCGCGAATCCAGGCGGTTACACGCGGAAAACGGTAGCCTCTGGCGCGGCACACATCAATGCACTTGCGGTCTTTGGCCGAGTACAGAAAAAATTCAGAAGCCGTGATCAGCCCGGTTTTTCCGCCCAGTCTGTGCAGAAAATCGAACATCTTGGCCACTTGCTTGACCGTATAGGGGGGGCGGGCCTGCTGGCCATCGCGAAAGGTCGTGTCGGTGATGCGCATCTGTTCTGCCGGTCGGGGCGACAGCAGAACCTCGTCAAACGAGGTACGGCAAATGCTGGTGTAGGGGAAAAGCTCACGGTAGAGCTGCGGTTTTTCCGGCTCCTGCATGACCAGGGTACGGCTGCCTCCAGTTTGGTGAATAATGTTGCTCATTGGGTGTCCGCCCTGTCGCGCGGTGGCCGCGCGGTAAAAATTGTTGCCGTAAGCCGCTAATATAGCGGTTTACAGCCCCTGCGTCCAGTATGCGCAGCGCCCCGGCCCCGGCAACACTTGCCAGAAGGCCAAAAATAAAGGAATGTCTTGGCCTGCAAGCGCGGTGGTCTATAGGGGAGCGGGCGCGCGTTTTTTCTGAAGGAGCGGGCATGTCTGATTGTGTACGCTACCCGGCACCGGGTTGCGTGGTGGAATATTTGGAAGGCAATGCCGTACAGATTGCCCTGGTCACTGAAGAGGCCGGTGGGCGCTTGCGGCTGCTCTTGCCCAACCGTAGGGAAACGCGCCTGAATTCCTCGCGTCTGCTGCCCTGGCTTGGGCCTGTGTACGCGGCAGACCTGGGGCGTGAAGACGCCGTGCGTCTGCTTGAAGCGCACAAAAAGAACCGTGAGGAGCTGGCCGTCCAGATTCCTGTCATGGACGTGTGGGAACTGGCGCAGGGCGAGGTGGAACTGGCCCCTGCCAGCTGGTTTGCCGAGCTTTTTGAAAGCGATCCCAACACCGACCATGTTTCCGCCTATGGCCGCGCCCTGCTGGCCAGCAAAAGTCATTTTCGCTTTCAGCCCCCGGATTTTCAGGTTTTCTCTGCCGACATGGTCGAAAAGCGCATGGTCGAAGAAAAAGCCCGCCTTGAGCGTGAAGCCCTCGCCGCTGGCGGAGCGGCTTTTTTGCGTCTGCTGTGGGAGGTTGCCTGCCGCAAGCGCGAGCTGCCCCAGCCCCCGCTTGAGGGCGCTGCCCTTGGCGAATGGCCGCCGCAAGAAGTGGCCGAGCGCCTTGAAGAAGTTCTTTTTTCCCGCATGGTTGATCCCGAAAGTCAGGAATATGAAAATGTCTGGCGCACCCTGAGCAAGGGCCTGCCCGATGTGCCGCATTTGCCCCTGCAACTGCTGGTGGCCTGGGGCAAGGTTCCTGCTCACTACAATTTTTGGCTCGACCGCGCGGGTTATGCCGCTGGCGACAGCTGGTGGGCTGACTGTGGCGACGAGGTCGCGGCCCTGACGGCTGCGGGCAGCGACCCTGTGAACGCCTATGCCAGGCAGTGGCCCGATGGCGCGCTTGAAACCTGCGATCAGCCCTGCATCAGCATAGACAGCGCCACCACCCGCGATGTGGACGATGCCTTTCATATTGCGGCAGAGGGTGACGGCTGGGCGATCACGCTCATGCTGGCCTGCCCGGCGCTTTTCTGGAATTTTGGCGGGCCGCTCGACAAGCTCGTGCTGCACCGTGGCACAAGTATCTATCTGCCCGAGGGCGATTGCCACATGTTGCCCGAGGTGCTGGGCACAGATGCCTATTCGCTGCTGGCCGGTCAGGCGCGCCCCGCCCTGCGCGTGCTGGTGCACGTGGCGTCAGACGGAACGCTTGACGGCTGCGAAATTTCTGTGGTGCAAACGAGCCTTGCCGCCAACCTTACCTATGTGGATAGCCAGGCCGTGCTTGATGCACTGGCTGCGGGCGAGGCTCTGCCGCAGAATGCGGCTGCCCCCTTTGCCGAGCAGCTGCGCATGGGCCTTGCCCTGGCCCGGCAGCGGCAGACGGCCCGCATTGCTGATGGCGCGGTGATCATGGATCGCCCCGACCCCGTGATTCGTCTTGAGGGCGAAGGGGCCGAGGTGCGCGTGGAAGTGGGGCTGGATTATCAGGCCTCGGACGCGCAGATGCTGGTGGCTGAGATGATGATTCTTGCCAGTGCCGCTGTGGCCCAGTGGGCCGCCGATCAGGGCGTGGCCATGCTGCACCGCGTGCAGGACGTGGCCCTGCCCAAGGAATACGCCGGTATCTGGACTACTCCGCAAGACATGACGCGCATCATGCGCGCGCTTACGCCCTCTGGCCTCGAGGTACAGGCCCGCCCGCACGCCGCCCTTGGGCTTGCGCGCTATACGCCCGTAACTTCGCCGCTCAGGCGCTATCCCGATCTGGTGAACGAAGAGCAGCTGGTGCATTATTTCCGCACCGGGCAGCCGCGCTGGACAGAAGCCGAGCTGGTAGACCTGCTCAACGTGCTTTCGCCTGCGCTGGATGCGGCGGGGCAGGTGCAGCGCTTCCGCCCGCGTTACTGGAAGCTGCTGTTCTTCCGCCAAAAGGGCGACAAGGTGTGGTGGAACGGCGTGATCACAGAGGAAAACGATGCCTTTGTTACCGTAAGCCTGCCCGATCAGGGCATGTTTGTGCGCGGCAGAAGGCGGATGTTTGACGAGCGGGCGCACCCCGGCCTTGCCGTGGACGTGCGCATCGGCAAGGTGCAGCCTCTGTATAACGAAATCATGATTCTGGAAGCGGTTCCCGCAGACTAGGGCCGCTTTTCTGCCGGGGCATCCCGGCCTGACACTGCGCACAGTTTGCTTGTTTTCGCAGCTATGGTGGGTGCGTCCCCGTGGGACTGTTTAGGGTAGCGGGCAGTATATGCCCGGATTTTTAAAGCTTGCAGCGGAGAATACTATGCTGGAAGTATTGTGGATTGCTCTGGCCTATGTGCTCGGGTCTGTGCCGTGGGGGCTGGTGATTGCCAAAACCTTTTGCCACCTGGACCCGCGTGAGAGCGGCAGCCGCAACACCGGGGCCACCAATGTGGCCCGCCTGTGCGGCTTTGGCTGGGGTGTGGCCACCCTGGCCTGCGACGTGTGCAAGGGGGCAGTGCCCGTGTGGCTGGCCTTTCGCATCAATCCATCGCCCGTGTTTGTGAGCGTGGTGGGTCTGGCCTGTGTGCTGGGGCACGTTTTTTCGTGCTTCATGAAGTTCAAGGGCGGCAAGGCCGTGGCCACAAGCATTGGCGTGTTCCTTCCCCTGGCCTTTTGGCAGTTGCTGGCGGCCTCGGCCCTGTGCTGCCTTGTGATCTGGCGCAGCGGTTTTGTTTCGCTGGGTTCACTCACCCTGGTTGTGGCCCTGGCCGTGGCCGTGGCCGTTACCGGGCAGTGGGTTTGGCTGCCGCTGGCCCTGTGTGTGTGCGCCGTGGTGGTGTGGAAGCACAAGGAAAACATTGCCCGTCTGCGCGCTGGCACAGAAAAAAGCTGGCTCAAGGGCAAGCACGCTGAAAAGCAGGAAGATAAAGGCTAGCTTCGGCTGCCTGCAATTTACGGCAGCCTGCTGCCGTTATACATGCCAGTATGGCCTCTTGCCGCAAAATGTCTTTGCGGGCAGGGGCCGCGCAAACCGCCTGCGGCAAGGCTGTTTGCACGATGCACTTATCAAGGAGTTTCTCTCATGGCGCATGCGGATTTTCCGGCCTATCGCGGCCGCATGGAGTATGTTTGTCTTGACTGCGGCGCACGTCACCCCGGCGACAGCCTGCTGTACACCTGCCCCCAGTGCGGCGGCGTGTTTTTGCTGGAAAACCTGGATTTTGACAAACTGAAAGAACGCAGCGGTGCTGAGTGGCGCGAGTTGTTCGATGCCCGCTCTGCCAGCCGCAGCACTGCGCTTCGGGGAATATTCCGTTTTTACGAGCTGCTTGCCCCCCTGCTTGAAGAAGACGACATCGTCTATCTGGGTGAGGGCATTACGCCCATCATCGAGGCCGCCCCGGCCCTGCGCGACCGCGTGGGCATTCCCTTTGCCTACAAGAACGACGGCCAGAACCCCAGCGCATCCTTCAAGGATCGCGGCATGGCCTGTGCGTTCAGCTATCTCAAGTGGCTGTGCCGCCGCAACAAGTGGGACGAAGTGCTGACCGTGTGTGCCTCTACGGGCGATACCTCTGCCGCTGCGGCCCTGTATGCCTCGTATGTTGGCGCGCCCCTCAAAAGCGTGGTGCTGTTGCCCCACGGCAAGGTGACGCCCCAGCAGCTTTCGCAGCCCCTTGGCAGCGGAGCCACAGTGCTGGAACTGCCCGGCGTATTTGACGACTGCATGAAGGTGGTCGAGCTGCTGGCCGAAAACTACCGCGTGGCCCTGCTCAATTCCAAGAACAGCTGGCGCATCCTTGGCCAGGAATCCTACGCCTACGAAACCGCCCAGTGGTACGGCTGGGACATGAAAGACCTCTGCCTCTTTGTGCCCATCGGCAATGCGGGCAACATCACGGCCATCATGTGCGGCTTTTTGAAGATGCTTGAGCTTGGCATCATCAGCTCGTTGCCGCGCGTGTTTGGTGTGCAGTCCGAGCATGCCGACCCTGTGTGGCGCTACTACGATGCGCCCAAGGATGCCCGCCACTGGCAGCCCGTGACGGTAACGCCCAGCGTTGCCCAGGCCGCCATGATCGGCAATCCCGTTTCCTTCCCGCGTGTGCGCAAGCTGGCCGAAATGTTCATTGAGAAGGGCGGCGAAAAGGCCTTTCAGGTTGTGCGCGTGACCGAGCAGCAGATCATGGACGCCATGATTGTTGCCAACCGTCACGGCCACATAGCCTGCACTCAGGGCGGCGAATGCCTTGCGGGCCTTATGAATGCCAAGGCCCTTGGACTCATCAGCGACAAGGAGCACGCCGTGCTTGACGCAACGGCGCACGCCCTCAAGTTTGCCGGCTTCCAGGACATGTATTTCAACGATTCCTTCCCGCCCGAATACGGCGTTGCGCCAGACAAAAGCCTGGCCAACAAGCCCGAGCTTCTGCTGCCCGAAAGCGCCCGCAAGGGCCGTGAAGTGGCCGAATTCGCCCGCATGGGCGCGGACGCTGTGGCGGAACGGCTTTCTTTGCAAAAGAAGTAACGGTTTCAGCCAAGATTCTTGTCGTTTTGGTAGCGGCGGTGCATCAGATGTGCACCGCCGCTTTTGTATGGGCCCCGGCATTGAGACCAATGTCGGGGTTTTCTTTACAGAATCACTGTGCAGGTAGCTGTCAAACTGGGATCCGTAATTGGCGTTGAATGTTCATGATGTTAATGCCTGTGTTAATAAAACGCGCACTACGCCAGCGCGTATCGGGTAACTTCAAGTGCGGTTGTAAAAAATTGTAATGTTATTTCAGCGCGTAATATGTACATATTGAAATAGAATATATTGGAATAGATATTGCAAAATCCGTGCGCTTAACATGCAAGACTGTCCGCAGTGTATCCATGCAAGACTGTGGTGGGCAGTCTGAAACAGGAGTGAGGAGCCAAGCAATGTCGGTACGCAGCATCAGAATGGCAATAATGCTTCTTGTGGGCGGGGTGGTTTTTGCCGTGCAGTCGGCCCTGATTGTCGTTGTTGACCGCTACAGTTACGAGGCCAACCTCACATCAAGCGTAGACCAGATGCGGCTGTTGGCAAGCACCATTGCCAAGTCGCTGGGCGATTTTGGCAAGCAGCAGCAAATGGTGCTGCACGGCGCAGCCCAGCAGCCCGCACTCAGGGAATACCTGCGCGCCCGACATGACAATGGGGAGGCAGCTGGGTTTCTAGCGGCCATGTCGCTATCTGCAAGTGAAGTTAATTCCTTCTTTCTGTTTGATACAGAGGGCACGCAGCTTATCAACCGTTTGCACGGCAAGGAAGGAAGCCTTAAAAATTTTGCGCACCGCGCCTATATACGCGAAACTTTTCAGGGAAAATCTGGCCTGAGCGATACCCCTTCAAAAAGCTCCATCACGGGAAAGGCCATTGTGGGCGTTGCCGACGCCATCAAGGACGATGCGGGAAAGGTCCTGGGCGGCGTGGGCATGGCCTATGCCATTGACGGTCTGATGGAAAACTACATCAACGACATTCGCCTGGGAAAATCCGGGTATCCCTATATACTGGCGCCCACAGGCATCATGATTGGGCATCCTGAAAGCGGGCTGGTGCTTCAGGATGTCTCCAAGGAAGAGGGCATTGCCCGCATTCTCGCTGCTCCCTCTGGAACACAGGCTCTGAGCCGCAACGGCGTTGAAAAAATGCTGGCCTGGGCCACTGTGCCGGGATGGAACTGGAAGGTCGTCATCACCATGGATCGGGCAGAGATTGAGGCAGCTGCCAGCAACCAGCGCAATATCATGGTTGGCGCCGGTTTTGTTGCCATTCTGCTGCTGGTGGTGATTACGCTGCTGGCGCTGGAAAAAATAATCGTCAAGCCCTTACAGGAGCTGGAATCCTATGCTCGTTCTGTGGCTGCGGGCGAGCTTGACCGCAAGCTGACGCTTGAGCGGCGCAATGAGATCGGCAAGCTGGCGGACAGCTTGCGCAGCATGGTGTGCAGCCTGAAGGGTAAAATCATCGAAGCAGACGAAAAAAGCGCGCACGCCCAGGCAGAATCGGCCCGCGCCGCCAAAGCGACGGAAGAAGCCGATGCCGCCCGCATTGCCGCCGAGCACGCCAAGGCCGAGGGCATGCTGCACGCTGCCACCAAGCTTGAGGGTGTGGTGGAAGCCGTGACCTCTGCCTCTGAAGAACTGGCCGCGCAGGTGGAGCAGGCAAGCCGAGGCGCAGAGCGCCAGACAGCCCGTGTGGGCGAAACTGCCACGGCCATGGAACAGATGAACGCCACGGTGCTTGAAGTGGCCCGCAATGCCGGTCAGGCTGCGGATTCTGCCCACAATGCCAAGGGCAAAGCCGAAAACGGTGCAGAAGTAGTGGCACGGGTGGTTACAGACATCAGCCGCATCCAGACCAGCGCCGTGGCGCTGAAAACCGCCATGACCTCCCTTGGCAAACAGGCCGAGAGTACGGGTCAGATATTGGGCGTAATTTCAGACATCGCCGACCAGACCAACCTGCTGGCCCTTAACGCCGCCATTGAGGCCGCCCGCGCTGGCGAGGCCGGGCGCGGTTTTGCCGTGGTGGCCGACGAGGTGCGCAAGCTGGCAGAAAAAACCATGACCGCCACCAGGGAAGTGGGCGACGCCATCCGCGATATCCAGAATGGAACCCGTCAAAACGTGGGTAATGTGGATCAGGTTGTGGGCATGATTGATTCCACCACCGAGCTTGCGGGCACATCTGGCAATGCCCTGCGCGAAATTGTGGAGCTGGTGGACGCCACGGCCCAGCAGGTGCAGTCCATCGCCACAGCGGCAGAAGAGCAGTCGGCCACAAGCGACGAAATCAACCGCTCCATTGAAGACGTGAACCGCATTTCGCTCGAAACCAGCACGGCCATGCAGCACTCTGCCGGGGCAGTGGCCGAAATGGCCCAGCAGGCCCAGGTGCTGCGTGGGCTCATTGCCGATATGAAATCGGGCAACAACTGAACCAATTTGAGGGCAAGACCCCGCATTGGCGGGGTCATTGCCCGGTAGTGCCCGCACGGGTTTGCAAAATGATGGCTTATGGATAGGGTAAATGCCAAGTAACCAGAAGTTGGAGGTTTTATGCGGCAAGCCCTGTTATTTGTCCTGATTTTTGTGTTGGCGGCATTCAATGCCGGTGCGGCAGAGTACAAGGCGGTGTCGTCCGGCGTGCGCTACATGCACATGGGTGACTACAGCGTAGAGCGGCTGAACACGATATTGTCCACCGAGGTGGCGGGCTTCAGCAGTTTCAAGATTCAGTACCCGCAAACCGCCAACGGCGTGAGCCTCTACAAGGTACAGTACGCTACCGTTATTCCAGAACAGGGCAACAAGCCCACTCTGGCATCGGGCCTGGTGGCCGTACCCAAAACGGCGCAAAAAAAGCTGCCTGTGGTGTCGTACCAGCACGGCACGGTATTTACGCGCACGGCTGTGCCCTCGCGCCCAGAAGAATCGGACGAAACGCGCATTGTCACCGCCCGCCTGGCCGGTCATGGCTATGTGGTGATCGCCGCAGACTATATCGGCAAGGGCGATTCAATAGAACCAGACAGTTATATGGTGCGCGAGGCCACGGTACAGGCCTGTGTGGACATGCTGTTTGCCGCCCGCGCCGTGCTGGCCGATTTGGGCATTACAGAAGACGGCCTGTTTCTCAGCGGCTGGTCGCAGGGCAGTTGGAGCACCCAGCAGTTCCGCCACCGCCTCGAAAGCCTCAAAGTGCCCGTTAAGGCCGCAGCCACAGCCGCAACACCCACAGACCTCTACCTGCTGCTGGCCCGCTGGATAAACAATCCCACAGCGCTCGACGCCACATGGCTTGCGGGCAGTGTTATTCTGTTTACCCATTCCTACGCGCATTATTACGATATGCCCGGTCTGCCGCAGACAGTCATCAAGCCTGAGTATGAGGCCGCCTGCCGAGATTTTTATGAAAACAAGATAGGCTGGGAGCAGCTGCAACCGCAGATACCCGCCAAGATTGCAGACCTGCTGCAAAAGGATGCGGTTGCCCAGTCCACACCCGGTATGGACGCGTTTTTTCGCAGACTGCGCGAAAATCAGGCCTTCATGTGGCGTTCTGTCACACCCTGCCGGTATTATTACGGCAAGGTGGACGAGGTCATGCCGCCCTATGTGGCAACCCTTGCCGTGGGCTACACCGAGGCCGTCGATGGCGCAAAGGCCGAGGCCGTGTATGCGGGTGACGCAGCCGACCACCGGGGTGCTTTTTTGTACGGGGTAAAGGATCAGAAGGAATTTTTTGACAGCAGGCGTTAAACCGGCATTGCGTGTTTAAGCTGGCAGGATTTTATGGCAACGCGGCAGTCGTGGGGTAGCCCCGACCGCCGCGTTTGTTCATATTACAGTTATTTCAATTGTATGCTGTAGGGTAAAGGAGAAATCTTGTATCCTTATTCCCCGGTATCGGTTCCAGGGGCGGATTTTCTGCGGTTGGGCTCGGCCGAAAGTTTCATTTCTTCAAGAAAGTCGTGCAAAAAACATATGCCATCTACAGTGAGAGATTCGCACAAATGCGGCGGGTCGTTGGGGTGGATGCCGCCCGGGCGCAGGTCTTTGCACGCAATGCTGGTGAAGCGTTCGGTAAACTGTGTGGCAAAGCGGGCGCACAGATCAACAATTTCGCCCTCATCCTTGCCAAGTTCTGCGCCGTGCAGGCCTATAAGCAGCAGCCCGCCTTCCACAAGGCCACACTGCCCGCCCGTGCCGCCCGCGCCGTGGCAACCCACAGCGGCGGTGAATATCTGGGGGTGCAGGGGGTTCTGCAGTATGCTTTCAAGGCAACGCAGCGTTGTTCGCGCGCAGTTGAGGTCTCTGTCCCAGTAATAGTGGCGCACAAGGGCGGCCACCCTGTCTTGCGTGTTCATGCATTTCCTCTCAGGTGCAGCAGAGTTTTCCATTGGGGAAGATCGACGTCCAGATTCAAATATTGGGGCGGAAGGCGCAGCGGAGCTGCGGCTTGCAGGGCGCGGGCCACATCGTCCACGCTGCCCGTGCGGGGCAAGCTCTCTACGTCTTGCAGGGGGCAAAGGTCAAAGTCGTCTGTGGGCAACATGGCCACAACGGGCAAGCCCTTGATGGCCGCCTCAAGCGCCACGGTGGTGGAGTTGGAGGCCCATACCACAACGCCGGGCGTAAACTGGTCGGCAATGGGGCCGTCCACAATCTGCACTTCACTGGCGCGGCGGCCCAGCAGGGCCTTGAGCCGTTCCTGCACGGGCAGGTAGGGGTGCGGCTTTACGCGAATATCCCAACCATCCAGCAGGCCCGCGTGCAGGGCACGCGCCAGCAGGGCCAGATGGGCCTCGGTTTCGTCGGCAAAAAAGCTGGTTACGGCCAAAAGCTGGCGGTGTGCGGGGGCGGAGCTATCTGCCTGCATAGGGTCAGCCTGCACCGCAGTATCCCCTCTTTCGGCAAGGTAGAGGTAGCGCAGGGCTTCCACCTCGCCCAGCCGTTTGCCGGGCAGCCCCGCTTCGCGCCATTGAGTGCAGGCCGACTGCCCGTTGCCACGAACGGCATCGGGCTGAAATGCGGCCAGATCGCCCAAAAAGGTGCGCGGATCATCAAAATAGCGAAAATCCGTGGGCCGGATGGTAGAATGCTGCGCACCGATCACCGGGCCGTTGCCCGCATCGTGTACAGCTTGGGTAAGCATGCGTTCCCACGGGCAGTTTTCCAGCGGAAACAGTGTCCAGCGCTGTTCGCCAGTCATGGCTGCATAGCGCTGGAATGCCCGTTGCTGCAGGCAGCGTTCAAGGCAGCGCCAGCCCCGGAACGATTCTGCCCAGTAGGGGCCTAGGTAGCTCCAGAAATCAAGGTGCGACCCGGCAAAATGAAAGGCCGTGCGGGCCTGTTTTTCGATGCGCAGGCTGGCCACGCACAGGCGTGCGTAGCGGAACAGGGCGGCCACAAGGTCGCCGGTGGTCAAAAATTCTTCCAGATAGTGAAAACTTGCGCCGTCCTTGCCCTCGCGCCGAAAACGGTCGCGTAGGGCCAGACACTGCGCCAGACTGAGCTGCGGCGCGGGAAAACGGATAAACAGCCAGCGCACAAAATGCCCGCCAGTGCCCGAACCGCTTGGCCCGGCGTTTTCTTGTGCCGACTCGTTCAGGGCATCGTGCAGGCTTTCCCAGTAGCGGCTGCGGTAACGTCCGTTTTCCGCCGCCTTCATGTCAATGTTGGGAAAGTAGGTGGCAATGGTGGCTGCCTGTCCTGCGGTGGGCGGCAGCGAATCCTTGGCCGAAACAGGCGGCATGTGCCTGCGTACTGTCCACCACCAGTGGGCGTAGCGGGCCAGCGAGCGCAGGGTGGGGGGCGTGGCCTCGTAAATTTTGCGCAACAGACTTTTGGCCGGGGCTGGCGGAATGGGGGCATCGCAGTTTTCTGTAAACTGCCGGTGGCCTGCATTGCACATGTTGGCCAGCGCAGCGCGCAGTTCGGCATCGCCGCCAAAAACGCGCAGGGCCGCAAAGCCGCCCTCGTCCATAAGGCGCTCAACCGCGCGCAGCTTGTACACAGTGTAAAGGCCGGGGGTCATCTTGGGGTGGCGCTCGTACAGCAGCGAGCACCACCACATGGAAAGCCTTTCGCCGCCGCTGAGCCAGTGCTGCACTTCGCAGCCGTCCACGGGCATGCGGCCCATGTCGTGCGCCCAGGCCATGTGCTCGGCGCGGATTTCCTTTAGCTCGTCGCGCAGACGGGCAGAGAGCGAAATTTCGCCCTCGGGCGCTTCCCATCCGTCCCAGTGGGCAACAACCCTTTGGGGCAGTGCGCTGCCGTTTTCGCTCTCGGCCTTGCCGCCGGGGCCGTAGCCAGGCGCGGTGCACAGGGCACGCGCGGTTTCGGGCAGGGCAGGGCCTATGACAAGAATCAGTTCCTTCATTTTAAACCCCTAGCGGCCCGTTTTTCCGTTTGCGGCGGTGTCTTCCGCCTCGGATGCGGCGCTGGCTTCATTCAGGGCCGCCCAGATGGCAAGGCCGTAGGGCGGCTGCAATACGCCCTTTTCGGTGATGATGCCAGAAATCAGCTCTGCCGGGGTTACGTCAAAGGCAAAGTTGTACACGGGCACGCCCTCGGGGGTCAGGCGCGTGTTGCCCACATGGGTGACCTCGCGTTCCGGGCGCTGCTCAATGGGTATGCCGCTGCCGTCGGGCGTGGTGGGGTCGATGGTAGAGAGCGGGGCAGCCACATAGAAGGGAATATTGAAGTGCTTGGCAAGCAACGCCACGCCAAACGTGCCGATCTTGTTGGCGGCGTCGCCGTTGGCGGCAATGCGGTCTGCACCCACCACCACGCGCTGCACAAGGCCCTTGCTCATAAGCAGGGCGCAGGCATTGTCGCAGGCAACGGTAACGGGAATATTGTCCTTGTGCAGTTCCCACGCGGTAAGGCGCGCACCTTGAAGAAAGGGGCGCGTTTCGTCGGCAATAACCGTGATGCGCTTGCCCTGTTCGATGGCTCCGCGAATGACACCAAGCGCCGTGCCGTAGCCCGCCGTGGCCAGGGCCCCGGCATTGCAGTGGGTCAGCACGCAGTCGCCGTCCTGCAAACATTCGCCGCCAAAGCGGCCCAGGGTTTTGCAGGCTTCCACGTCTTCGGCCTGCATCTTGGCCGCTTCGTCAAGAAAAATGGGCATCAGGGCTTGGCGGTCGCCGCCGCCGTTGTTCATGGCCTTCCACCAGCATTTGCGCATGCGGTCAACGGCCCAGCGCAGGTTTACGGCAGTGGGGCGGGCGTGCGCCAGCCGGTCAAGCAGTTCCTCGAGCTGGGTGGCCCACTCGGGCCCGCTGGTTTCGTTGAGGGCCAGGGCGCAACCCCAGGCCGCAGTAACACCTATGGCCGGAGCCCCGCGCACCACCATGGTTTGCAGTGCGTAAATAACATCGTCGGTGGTGCGGCAAACTATGTCCGCCTCCTGCTCTGGCAGAACGCGCTGATCAAGCAGGTGCAGCGCGAGGTCTTGTCTGTCAAAGCGAATGTGGTCTTCCATAGCTTCCTCCGAATAAATTCAATCTGTTTGCCTATGATACACAAGTATACCCCGAAGGCAAAGCACGGCTGGCGGCCCTGCGGTGAAAACTGTGCAAAAAAACATGCCGCACCAAGGGGTTCTGTGCCGCGCAATGCTTTACAAACAGGCGCGCGGCTGGCTATGCTGTGGTATGACAAAATCGTCTTTGGCGCGTTGTGAGTGCGCTGAAGGCGCACGGGCTTTCTGTGCGGCTGTGCGGCAGGGCGGAGTCCATGCCCGCGCTGTGCGGGCGTGACCTTGCCGCGACTACACAGAAAAGACGGCATGTCGATCAACTTAGGAGCTATCAGACATGGAAGAGTTTTCGCGGATTCGCCGCCTCCCTCCCTACGTTTTTGCGGTGGTGGGAGACCTTAAAATGCGGCTGCGTCGGCAGAATATCGACATCGTGGACTTCAGCATGGGCAACCCGGACATAGCAACGCCCGCACCCATCGTCGACAAGCTTGTTGAGGCAGCACAAAAGCCGGTGAACCACCGTTACTCGCTTTCGCGCGGTATTCCGAACCTGCGCAAAGCCATATGTGATCGCTATGCCCGCCACTACGGCGTGCAGCTCGACCCCGACAGCGAAGCCATTGTGACCCTGGGCTCCAAGGAAGGTCTTGCCCACCTTTCGCTGGCCATTCTTGAGCCCGGCGATGTGGTGCTTGCGCCCGACCCGACCTACCCCATCCACAAGTATGCGCCCATCATTGCCGGCGCAGACGTGCGTAGCGTGCCCATCGGCCCTGGCCGCGACTTTTTTGAAGACCTCGAGGCCGCCATGCGTCAGGCCTGGCCCAAGCCCAAGGTGCTCTTTATCTGCTATCCCCACAACCCCACCACCGAGGTGACGGATCTGGAATTCTTCCAGAAGATTGTCGACTTCGCCAAGGAACACAAAATCTGGGTTGTGCACGATCTGGCCTATGCCGATCTGGTGTTTGACGGCTACAAGGCCCCCAGCTTTTTGCAGGCCAAGGGCGCCAAGGACGTGGGCGTGGAAT
The DNA here is from genome assembly GCA_009929215.1 of Deltaproteobacteria bacterium. Taxonomy (GTDB): domain Bacteria; phylum Desulfobacterota; class Desulfovibrionia; order Desulfovibrionales; family Desulfovibrionaceae; genus Desulfovibrio. Next base: position 23,782 of record SAAX01000052.1, read on the forward strand.
TCTACTCCCTGTCCAAGAGCTACTCCATGCCCGGTTGGCGCGTGGGTTTTGCCGTGGGTAACAAAGACCTTATCCACGCCCTTGCGCGTATCAAGAGCTATCTTGACTACGGCATGTTCCAGCCCATCCAGATTGCCTCTACCGTGGCCCTCAACGGCCCCGAAGATTGCGTGCACCAGATCCGCGACATTTATCAGGAGCGCCGCGACCGCCTTATCGAGGGCCTCAACCGTATCGGCTGGGAAACCCCCTCGCCCAAGGCAACCATGTTTGTGTGGGCGCACATTCCCGAACCTTTCCGCAAGATGGGCTCTGTGGAATTCTCCAAGCTGCTGTTGCAGGAAGCCCACGTGGCTGTTTCGCCGGGTCTGGGCTTTGGCTCGTACGGCGATGAATACGTGCGTTTTGCCTTGATTGAAAACGAACACCGCACGCGGCAGGCTATCAGTAGCATGCGGCGGTTGTTGTCGGGCGTCTCCGACTAGCCATCCGCGCCTTTTTGCTTCAGGCGGCGTCAGGCGGTCTTTTTATTGCGGTCGAGTACAGTCAGAGTACACTCCCTGCATAAAAAGCCCGCCTTCCTGGCCGGAAGGCAAAAATTCGCAGAATGGCAAAACGGTTTTTGAAAGCATCTTTTGCCCCCTGGACAGCGTCAACGGCCCGTTTCATTTGCCAGGGAATAAAACCTGGTTTTCAACAAGTCGTTTTGGGAAGCGGATCGAGTTTGAGCCGCTAAGATTGTCGGAAAAACAAAGCCAGAATAACTGAAATCGGCGGGG
>SAAX01000109.1 GCA_009929215.1 Deltaproteobacteria bacterium
AAAAAATTTATGTCAGAGTATATAGCTGCCTTCAATTCTGGTTGTTGCACTGCCGCCAAACAGCACCTTTCCGGCGTTTTCCTTCAGTTTTACCACGTTAAACGCCGCCCTTTCTGCATTTTGCTCGATTGAAACAGCGCTTCCATTCCACAGCGAATTTTTCAGCATGTAATAGCCAAAAGCCGAGTTTCCCGAGCCGGTTGCCGGGTCTTCGAGATAGCCAAACCGGGGCGCAAAAACCCTTGTGCGCATCATGTTTTGCCCGCTGACAACTTCAGAGCAAAAAACAAGAATTATATCCACATCATTATTAATGCAAAACTGCTTCAACGCGGCTTCATCTGGGTACATGCCAAGCACTGCTTCCAACGTAGCAATAGGCACGATTAACGTGCGCAGGCCAGCATCAATGCATTCTATGCGCAGATCAGTTCTGACTGCTGATACTGGAATTTCCAGATGTTGCGCAATTGCGTCAATACCGGGTTTTACAGGCAGTTCAACCTTGTCTGGCGCCGTAATAAACACCGCGTCAGTGGATGGAATTTCGTTGTAAACCTTCAGGCTGCCCTTGCTGGTGGTGATGGTTATTTGCGGCTTTTGGCGCAGCAAAGGATCGTTGGCGATCAGGTCGTACATGCAGGCAATGGTGCCATGCCCGCAAAACGCCACTTCACATTCAGAGGAATAGTAGCGCAAACTATAGTGCCCATCTTCAATGGGTGTGCAAAATACCACCTCTGATACAAAGCCCGCGTGCTCCCTGGCTACTGCCAGCATGTCTTGTGAAGAAAGCGCCTGCCCTTTTTCCAGATACAGACAGGCAGCAGGATTTCCCGTGGAAGAACGGGAAGTAAAGGCGTTTATCTTTTTGTAAGGATACCTGCTCACGTTTGCTCCTTTGCGCAGAACACGAATTGAAACAGGGGGCTACAGCCGTTACCATAAACACCTGCAACCCAATTGGCTAAAATAGTTTGCACAATTTCCAAAATACTGCCCGCATTGCATATTGGCAAGTATTCCGATTGGGTGTATGCGCTTTACCGCGTCATGATTGGGCCAGCAAAAGGCCCCATATTTTTTGCAATAGCCAAGGGACACAACGCATGAAAAAGACCGCCCTGATCCTTGCCCTGATGCTGAGCACCCTTATGCTCACCGCCTGTGGCTCCAAGTACATTGCCGTAACGAAGGATTACACCATCTACATCGGCACCAAGAAGCCCGTTATCAATCCCGAAAACGATTCCGTGAGCTTTGAGGACGACACAGGCAAAACCCACACCATCCCCCGCGAAGACCTGAAGCAGGTTCGCCCCCTGCCCTAGCAGCTTTTTTGCCTGACCGCCCTGCGGCAAGGGCACAAAAGAGCAGCCGCCTTACAGTCCATTGCTGGAACCGTAAGGCGGCTGCCTTTATTTATGCTGTATGGCAGTGCCTAGAACACGGGCACGATGCCGCGCTCAACCAGATTCTTCTGGATGTACGCCTTCACTTCGGGCGACTGCACGGCCTTCATGAGGGCCTTGGCCTTGGGGCTGTCCTTGTCTTCGTTACGCACAACCACAATGTTGGCGTAGGGCGATTCGCTGCCTTCCATGACCAGAGCGTCACGGGCAGGAACAAGACCGGCTTCGCCAGCAAAGTTGGTGTTGATGACCGAAGCGGTCACGTCGTCAAGGGTGCGGGGCAGCTGGGCGGCGTCGAGCTCGTGGAACTTGAGGCCCAGGGGGTTCTTGGTAATATCGGCCACGGTCACAAGCGCGCCGGGCTTGATGGTGATAACGCCGTTGGCTTCAAGCAGGCGCAGGGCGCGGGCTTCGTTGGTGGGATCATTGGGCACAGAGATGCTGTTGCCCTTCTTGAGATCGGCCAGCTTCTTGATTTTTTTGGAGTACACGCCCAGGGGTTCGATATGCACCTTGCCGATGGAAACAAGGTCAAGCTTCTTTTCCTTGTTCATGTTGTCAAGGTAGGGCTCGTGCTGGAAAAAGTTGGCAAACAGCTGCTTGCTGGCCAGAGCCATGTTGGGCTGCACGTAGTCGGTAAATTCCTTGATAACCAGGTTGTAGCCTTCCTTGGCAAGCAGGGGCTTGGCCGCCAGCATAATGTCCTTATGCGGGAAGGGGGTCACGCCGACAACGATGTCTTCAGCGGCGAACGAAGGGGCGGCCAGCGCCAAAACCATGGCCAGAGACAAAAGCAGACGTTTCATATGCGCTCCTGCAAGGATAAAGGGTAAAAAATCGCCAAACAGGCCTTAGCGCAATATCTTGTAAAGAAAATTGCACACGCCCTGTATGAGCAGCACGAGAAGACACAGAATAATGACCGAATACACCATTATATCGACCTGAAAGCGGTTGTAGCCGTATTTAACGGCCAGATCGCCCAGGCCACCGCCGCCCACGGTTCCGGCCATGGCCGAATACCCCAGCAGCGTAATGGCAATAACCGCCACATTCAGCACAATGGAAGGCAGGGCCTCGGGAATCAGCACACGAAAGATAATCTGCGTATTGCTGGCCCCAAACGACCGCGCCGCTTCAATCACGCCCCTGTCCACCTCTAAAAAGCAGGTTTCGATCAGCCGCGCCACAAAGGGAGCCGCTGCGATGGTCAGCGGCACAATGGCCGCCGCGCTGCCGATGGATGTACCCACCACAAAGCGGGTAAAGGGAATAAGGGCGATAAGCAGAATAATAAAGGGGAACGAGCGCAGCAGGTTCACCACAAAATCCACCGCCTGATACACCGAGCGGTTGGGCTTAAGACCAATGGGATTGGTCACAATCATCAAGATTGCCAGCAAAAAGCCCGAAAGCAGCGAAAACAGCGTGGAAAGCAGCACCATATCAAGGGTTTCCCACGTTGCCGTAATGATCTCGGGCAATTTTTCAAGAAACCGCTCCCACAGCGGGTAGTAGGCCGCAAGGCCGCTCATGTTCTCAATCATGCTGTTCACCCGCGTTTTCAGAATAGGCCAGAATTTCCCAATACAGGTTCTGCGTTTTCAGATAGTGCAGCACCGCATCCAGGTCTTTATCCTGCACGTTGATGATAAGAAAACCAAAAACATCATCAAGATAGCGCTCTAGCTTGCCACCAACGATGGAAAAATCGATGCCCAGCGCACGCGCCATCTGGGTGATGACGCTCTGCTGCGAAATATCGCGCGGAAACATAAGGCGAATGTTGGTGCCGCCGGGTATGAGCGTGTACTCGTCTTCCACCATGGCCTGCATTTCCTTGGTGGGCGACAAAAAGAGATTTTCTGTCTTGCCCATGGCCACGGTTTTGCCACCGTCGAGCATAAGCAGGCTGTGGCAAAGGCGTTTGACCACTTCCATCTGGTGCGTAACCATGATGATGGTGAGGTTAAGCCGCCGATTGATGTCTTCCAGCAGATCAAGAATGGACGATGTGGTCTTGGGATCAAGGGCAGATGTGGCTTCGTCGCACAGCAGCACGCGGGGGTTGAGCGCCAGTGCACGGGCAATGCCCACGCGCTGTTTTTGCCCGCCGCTCAGGCTCTGCACGCGCTGCTTGGCCCTGTCGGCAAGGCCCACCAGCTCCAGCAGCTCCATAACGCGTTCTTCGCGGTTGGGAATGCCCCACAACGAAAGCGGAAAGGCCACGTTGTCGAACACGTTTTTGCGCGACATGAGATTAAAATTCTGAAAAATCATGCCCATTTTGCTTTGCAGCTCACGCAGGGCCGCTGCCTCCAGCGAGGCAACTTCAACACCCATTACTTTGACACTGCCCATCTGGTAGGGTTCCAGGCCATTAAGGCAGCGCAGCAAGGTAGACTTGCCCGCGCCAGAATGCCCCACAATGCCAAAAATCTCCCCCTCATGCACATGCATATTGATGTCTTGCAGCACAAGGTGGCTTCCGTAGAGCTTGCCAAGATTGGTTACCTGAATCATGCGATGGTTCCTGAGCCTGTTTTCGGTGTCGCCAGACAATGCGATATTTGCCAGCGAAAGTAAAGAATTCACGCAGGCACAGCATGAATAACCCGGCATTATACCTCAAGTAGCAGCGCAAAATCAAGCGGCCTGGCAGGGCCCCGCAAGTGGCTTTTGCAGTGGTGTTTTTGATGTGTGACGGCAGGCATGGACAACCGCAACCGATGGTGACACAACCAGTGGCGCGATTGTGTACCTGAACAGTCTGAAAGGATTTTTACCATATGACACAACTTTCCAATATACCCAACGCATCCCATTCCCCTGCCGCATCTGAGAGCAGCCACGCAACTTCCGCCGACACGCCAGCGCACGGCTCCCCAGCCACCGCGCCAAACCACATGGCAGGCCACACGGCGGGCCAGCGCAGCATCAGCCCCCCCCTGCTGCGGCGCGGCATTCAGGCGGGCTTTGCCGTCTTTCTCACCTGGGTGGGCTATAATTTTTACCTCTATGTGCAGTGGGCTACCGGCAAAAGCCAAACCTTTACGCCCAAGCCGCCCTCTGTGGAGGGCTTTTTGCCCATCAGCGAGCTTATGGCGGCCCGCCGCCTGATAGAAACCGGGCAGTGGGATGTCGTACACCCCGCAGGGCTCACGCTGTTTCTGGCCATTGCCCTCATGGCCCTGCTGTTCCGCAAGGGTTTTTGCGGCTATATCTGCCCGGTGGGCTTTGTTTCCAACCTGTTGGGCCGCCTTGGCGAACGGCTGGGCCTGAACCGTACCCCGCCGCGCAAGCTGGAGCTGGCCCTTCAGGCCATCAAATACATACCGCTGGCACTGCTGGGCTATTTCAGCCTGTTTGCCATGAGCGTGGCTGAAATTGAGTCCTTCATGGGTGCACCCTTCAACATGGTGGCCGATTCAAGCATGCTGTTTTTCTTTTTGCGGGCTTCTACCACCACGTTGATTGTGGTTGGCGTGATTGTGGCGGTCTCACTGGCGGTGCGCAACGCGTGGTGCAGGTTTTTGTGTCCCTACGGCGCGTTTCTTGGCCTGTTTGCCCTGGCAAGCCCTGTGGCGGTGCGGCGTAACGCGGCCACCTGTACAA
>SAAX01000053.1 GCA_009929215.1 Deltaproteobacteria bacterium
CATTGGTTGCGTTAGTTACAAAAAACACAGAAGAATTGGCAGCATTAAAGGAGTTGTTTGCGAAAGGAAATAAACCAACAGTTACAGAGGAACCAAAACCTATAACTAATGATAAAGGTTCTTTCGACATGGATACTTTACTTGGAAAAATTCAAGAAGTTGTTGTATCAACTGTAACAGAAAAATTAGGACTTGCTGAAAAAATGTCACTTGAACAATCATTAACACAAGAACAAAAGGACAAATTGAAAAAGATTCCTGGTTCTGATAAATTTTCAGGTGAACAAATTAAAGCTATTTTGAATATCGGTGCTAATGAGGCTGAATTAAAAAAGTCACAGTCATTACCAAACGTTGGTAATAATGATACAAATTCAACTTCAACATCTTACAAAAAAGCTAATGAAGCACGTAAAAACGGAGGCAGATAATGGGTCAAATTAACAGTAAGAAATTAACTAAGAACCAAGTATCTGTAATCAAAATGAACGGTGATGAAGTTAAAGTTCAAGATTTGGGAAACAATGAAAGACGTGTAATATTACCGGAACTTATTCCTTTAAGTTATGAAGAATTGAGAGATGCTATAAGATTAAGAATAGTTAATGAAGTAACAGGAAAACCGATAAAAATACCAAAGGCTTTTTTGAATACAGAAGAATGGGTAAGAATCTCCGATGAAGATTTATATCGTGAATTGTTTTCAATTGAAGAAATGTTTGTTTTAAATTCATTTGATGAATGGGCTGTGTTTGTAAGAAAAACATCAAAAAGACTTTTGAAATCAAAAGAATTACTTGAAAAAGCAAAAGAAGTTTTAAAAGCAAACAGTAAAGAACTTATAGTTTATTTGGTATCAAAAAGAAAAGACATCGACAGAAACCCTGAAACTTACATCAGTGGTTTGAATATATATGAGTTGGAAGCACTTGTTTCCGAAATGAACGAATCAACCAAGAAACCCGGTTCGAGTAAATCGGGAGCAAACTAAACACCTTAATTAGGAGGGTAATATGGCTTTAACAGTTAAACAAGCATTAGAGGGTTTCATAATTGAAGACTTACATGATAGAGTAAATCAGGTTACAGACCCTATTGATTTGATTGCAAATTATAACATTGAAGAAGTGAATGTTGATACATTCGTAAGAGTTGAAACACATGATTCAGCAAATTTTGAACAATGTCCTCCTGCAGGCGAAGTTTTTCACACATCAAAGGATTAATTGTTTCTGTATTAAGATTGACTGGAGGAAGAGACACGCTGAATAAAACTGGTTGTATTCTTTTTGTAGGCTCTTGTACTGGCGGCTCATGGTAAATTGCAGGATGCTTCCCCTCCATTGCGGCAAGCCAACTAGAGCTTGTTTCTAATAAAGCTCTGCAAGTCTTTTCTCTTCAGAATTGACCCAAATTGCTGAGATGCTAGTCCAAGACGCGCTTCCTCTGCGTCCATCAGGTGCTTTTCTTGGCGCTTTTCCTCCTTGGTCAAATATCGAGGACGCGGTTCAGATACTTTTGGTTTTCCATCAGTACTTAAACGCCAAACGCCACCCACAAAATCAGACAGCAAAACCTAATGCAATTATAAGCCTCTTCCACCATGGGATAGGTGCTGCGTATTTGATGTTTGCGTATCCATGTCCCCCACGCTATCCTCAATCCTGCCACCCTTGGCGGGATCAATGATTGCAATGCAAAATCCTTACTGCTACATATGCTTCTACCTAATTATTTTTCAATCAGAGGAAGAGTGAAATGGCATCTTTAAGAAATCTGTTTATGATGACAGCTTCCTTGTATTTAAGAAAAACAAATAATTATAGCAAATTGTGCAGTTTTATTCAGTGCTGCAATCTCCTTATGGGCATAGGAACTGGGGCTGGTGTCGAAACAAGTGGTGAACGCGGGGCGATGAAACGTGCCTTGGAAAAACTTCCTTCAAAAATAACTGTTTTTGATGTTGGAGCAAACCAAGGACAGTACGCATCGTTGCTTGCAAAAAATTTTGATAAAAAAGACGTTGATCTACATTGTTTTGAGCCGTCAAAGGCGGCATTTTCAATTATTAAAAATAAATTTGAATCTATAAGCATTTTAAATGTAAAAGTTAATAATTTTGCACTAGGCAAGAAACAGGAAGATCGCACATTGTGGTCAGATGAATTCGGAAGCGGCCTTGCATCATTAACAAAAAGACGTCTTGACCATTTTTCAATTGATTTTAGCTGCAATGAGCAGGTGCATGTTGATACAATCGACAACTATTGCAAAAATAATAACATAAATCATATACACATTTTAAAAATAGATACAGAAGGACATGAATTAGATGTCCTTTCAGGCGCGAAGAATATGTTTTCACAGCACGCTGTAGATTTCGTACAATTTGAATTCGGTGGCTGCAATATCGACACAAGAACATATTTTCAAGATTTTTTTTATTTCTTTGATGAGCATGATTTTACAATACATCTCATTACTCCTTCTGGGTATTGCATGCCAAGGGAACACTACCAAGAAGGGGATGAAAAATTTACAACGACAAATTATTTAGCTGTATCTAGAAAATTTATGCCGATATAGTTGGTTGGGCAGTATCCAGAACTTTTCACACATTTTGTAGCAGCCAGTCGATGAACCTGGATATGTACCGAGCATCGAAAGCCCTGGTTTTAAGCCAATATCTCTTGGTTCATGTTCGTATACCGTTGCGTGCCCCACTTTTGGCCTGCCATATAGCGCAGGCGGACAGCCACCAGCATCAGGGCGGCGTGGCCATCCGGGAAGTTCCCCATAACTCTGGTTCGAGGCGAATTTCGCGGTTCAAGCGCTCAAGCGGTTTGTTCGTCCTGATGTGCCGCCAGTGGGCCACGGGAAAATCATAATACGAAAGCGTTTCGTCACAGCCGGATTCAACTATTTTGGCAGCTTTTTCAAGATGTTGCGCCAGTAATTTGCTTATCACTTCCAGCGATTTACGGCGTGCGGCTTCTTTGTCCTCTTGGGCATGAACGGCTTTAAACATCAAAGCAACTTCTTTGGCTTTACCACGTGGAACTGCATGCAGCACGTTGTGATAAAAATGCACCACGCAACGCTGCCATTTGGCATCAGGGTAAAATTCTCCAAGCGCCTCCAGAAAGCCAAGGCTTTTTCAGACACAACGAGGTCTATCTGCTCAAGGCCACGCCCTCGGAGATACCGAAGAAATTGCCGCCAGCTCTCCGTATCTTCGCGCGACCCTTCTGCCACGCCGATGGCTACAAGCACGGATACGTTTTGAACTTCACCGCCCCAAGAGCGCTTCAGCCATATTCCATCCACAAAAATGTACGGCGATTTCGGCTCAAGTGGACGATTGCGCCATTCCTCAACCCGCTCAAAAATCTTCTGATTCAAGCCACTTGTTGTACTTGGGCTGACTCGACTGCCCCAAAGAGCCGCGGTAATGTCCTCCACTCGGCGTACTGACACGCCCGCCAGGTACATCTCTACCAATGCCTCTCCTACGGAACTTTCACGGCGACGATAGCGTTCGATGATCGCGGTTTCAAACGGCATGTGTCGCAACTTGGGAACCTTGAGCTGAACAGTACCAGTTTGGTCTGCAAATTTCGCTCGTAATGCCCAGCGCGGGTGCTGGCGCGCTCTGCGTTGCGTTCATAGCGCCTTGCCTGGCAGAGCGAGTCGGCTTCTGCATCAAGCAAACCGTTCAAGGTCTCCTCAACACTCCGACGCACAACCTCGAAAACGTGTGTCCGCAATTCTTCTTCATCGACAGCAATCACTGGAACTTTCTTTTTACCGCTCGCACTGATAGTTTCCATCTGTAGCCCTCCGCGTTGGTTTGGTGGTTGTTTGGCGATAACCAAACCTAACCGACTTGCCGGGCTACTTCTATTTTTTCAATGTGCGATAAATACCGTACGTTATCGTGCGCGTCCTTGAAAGACTACGCCTTCAAGGGCGGTTGCCGCAGCGTATCAAGGTTGATAATGGGCCGGAATTTAGCGGTAAGGCCCTGGAGGCATGGGCTTTTGAGCATGGAGTACAGATGAGTTTACTCGCCCGGGGAAGCCCACGGATAATGGGCACTGAAAGCTTCAACGGAAAATTCCGGGATGAGTGTTTAAATCAAAACGTGTTTCTGTCCTTGCACGATGCCCGCAGAACGGTTGAAGTCTGGCGGCAGGATTACAACCTGCAGCGACCGCACAGCTCATTGGGCTGGCTGGCTCCGGAAGAGTTCCGTGAAAAGAATATAACCTGCAACCCGTTGGGAACCACTAACTTACAAGTGGTATACGCAGTGGGGTAAGGTCACCCGTATATGATTTTACGACGAAACTTTGGCGCGAATATAATGTGATATTTGCAATTCCACCGCGTGTACTCTAAACTTTGATCATCCATTGTTGCTCTCCTTTGCTACACTGAAAGTCAGGACATCTTTCTTGTAGCAAAGGAGAGCTGCTTTTTGATGAGGATAGGCTTCGCCTTTTTGGAACTCCCAGCTTAGCGGGGAGTTTTCGTCCATATAAAAAAGTCCGCGAAACCTAGGTTTCACGGACCATAGCGGACTTTCACGCCCCGCTCTGGGAGGCCCCCAATGGGCCTCCCGGCGGGCATTTCAGGGCCGAAGAGGCAAGCCCTGAAAATCATGAGCCTTCAATCGTATTTGCTGAGGGGCAAAGCACATTTTGCCCCCTGCGCTCAGGCAGCGGCTATACTAGTCGGCCTGAGTGCGAATGAAGGTAGGAATTTCAAAATCATCCTCGTCGTAGGTGAAGTCTTCGTGCCCAGGATTGTGCGCACGGCGGCGCGGCTGGCCGACAACCTCACGCTTCTGCAAATACGAAGGACGGCTGCTGTTTTCATCGTACCAGCGTTCCACTTCAGTGCGGCGCGAAGACTGCGGCAAACGCGATTCGCCACGTTCCTGTTCTTCCATCATGCCCTGCTGCGAAAGGCGCGAGGTGGCGCGGCGCGGTTCGGCAACCACGGCATCGGGCCCAGGCTTACGGAAGTTGGTAACCGTAGCGGCAGGAACCTGCACGGGCTGCACAAACTGGGGCGAATCAATGCCGGTGGCAATGACCGTAAGGCGAATTTCGTCGCCGATGTTGTCGTCAAACACAACACCAAAGATGATATTGGCATCTTCGGGCGTGGCTTCGCCAATGATGTCGCCAATTTCGGCAATTTCGTCGGCGGTGATGTCGGTGGGGGCGGTGATGTTGTAAAGCACAGCCTTGGCGCTCTCAAGCGAAACATCTTCGAGCAGAGGGCTCATGATGGCGCGCTGAGCGGCCTCGCGGGCGCGGTTTTCACCAGAGGCAATGCCAGTGCCCATAAGGGCCATACCGGCTTCGGCCATGGTGGTGCGCACGTCTGCAAAGTCAAGGTTGATGAGGCCTTCACCCACAATCACGTCAGAGATGCCCTTGACGGCGTAGTACAGCACGTCATTGGCTTTCTGAAGCATTTCAGAGAAAGGCGCCTTTTTGGGAGCAAAAGCAAGCAGGCGGTCGTTGGGAATGGTGATCAGGCAGTCCACATGCTGCTTGAATTCTTCAAGCCCGGCTTCGGCGGCACGCTTGCGCTTGGCCCCTTCAAAGCTGAAGGGCTTGGTAACAACGCCTACGGTAAGAGCGCCCATTTCCTTGGCAGCCTGCGCAACCACGGGGGCCGCGCCAGTGCCGGTGCCGCCGCCCATGCCAGCGGTAACAAAAACCATGTCGGCATCGCCGATGGCTTCACGAATGCTGCCCACGCTTTCCACAGCGGCCTCACGGCCAATGGAGGGGTTGGCGCCAGCGCCAAGACCCTTGGTAAGCTTTTCGCCCAGCTGCACCTTTACGGAAGCGCCGCTTTTGTTCAACGCCTGAACGTCGGTGTTGGCGCAAACAAACTGCACGCCGCGCAAGCCAGATGCAATCATGTTTTGCACAGCGTTACCGCCGCCGCCACCTACGCCAATAACTTTAATCTTGGCATTGCTGGCCAACGAGGTATCAATATCATCAACGATAGACTGAGCCATTACACCTCTCCTCTGTGCTATCCTCAAATGCCCGCTTGAGGTTGTTATGAAATGTCCGCAAACCACTTTTTCATACGCGAAAGAACGCCGTCAAAAACGCCACTTTCGCTACGCGTGGTAAATTTTTTCTGCCCGGAAAGTTCTTTTTCGGCACCGTAACGCAACAGGCCTACAGCAGTGGAAAACTTGGGGCTGTTAACCACGTCTTTGAGCCCCCCGATGTTGCGCGGGTAGCCAATGCGCGTGGGCAGATTAAAAATCTGCTCACCCAGTTCCTGGCAGCCTTCAATAAGCGCTGTGCCGCCCGTAAGCACCACGCCAGCGCCTATCATGTCTTTGTAGCCAGAGCGCACAAGGGTCTGATCTACAAGGTAAAGAATTTCTTCCATGCGGGGTTCGCATATCTCGGCCAGCACCTGACGCGAAAGGCGGCGCGGTTCGCGCCCGCCCACACTGGGAACTTCGATAAATTCGTCGTTGCGAACAAGGTCGGCAAGCGCGCAACCGTATTTGAGCTTGATTTTTTCGGCAGAGGCAATGGGGGTGCGCAGACCAAAAGCAATGTCGTTGGAAAGATTTTGCCCGCCCAGCGCCAGAACTGCAGTGTGCTTGATGGCATCGTTGGCAAATACCGCGATATCGGTAGTGCCGCCGCCAAGGTCAACCAGGGCAACGCCGATTTCGCGTTCTTCTTCAGTCAGCACCGCCTTGGCAGAAGCCAGCGACTCAAGAGCGATATCGGCCACTTCAAGCTGGCTGCGGTGGCACGAGCGCACAATGTTCTGCGCAGAAGAAACCGCGCCGGTAACAATGTGCACCTTTACTTCAAGGCGCACGCCAGCCATGCCGAGCGGGTCGGCAATGCCGCGCTGGTTATCAACTATATATTCCTGCGGCAGAATATGGATGACCTCGCGGTCGGCAGGAATGGCCACAGCCCGGGCAGCGTCGAGGGCGCGCTCTATATCGCGCTGTGCAACCTCGCCGCCCTTGACGGCAATGACACCGTGGCTGTTGATGCCCATAATGTGGCTGCCAGCAATGCCAACATACACAGAATGTATCTCGCAGCCAGCCATGAGTTCTGCGTCTTCCACAGCCTTGCGGATGGACTGGACAGTCTGCTCAATATTGACCACCACACCCTTGCGCAAACCAGTGGAAACACTGGTTCCGATGCCCACCACATCTACAAGACCCGACTCCGACAGTTCACCCACCACAGCGCAGATCTTTGTGGTGCCGATGTCGAGGCCAACGATGAGCTCGGATTTATTCATGCCATTCTCCTCAAAACGCCTGTCTCCGGGTCACGGCGGCACGCCCGTAGGGCAAATGCCACAAGTTTTTACGCTGGCTGGTTAAGCAAAACCCAAACATTGCCGTTAACAGATCGAATCTCGCGTACATTACGCAATTCGTGTCTGCGGGCCAGATCACCCAGGGTCAAACTTAACCGGGAAAGGTTGCCCTCCCAATCGTCCGTTGCGATGGAAAGCCGCATTTCCCTGTCTTCAAGATAAATTTCGATGCCCTTGCCGGGGCTGACACTGATAGACGAAACCGCCCCAGCCTCAATGGGCAGCAAACCGCTTTGCATGCCCCTCATCAAGCGCATCAGATACGGCAGCGCGTCTTCTGCACCTGGGTCAACTCGCAGGGTGGGCAGCGAAAGAAAATTTTTGCTTTCCACCGGGGCAATAATTTCGCCAAGATCGTTGGCGTAATACAGCACCCCGTCCTTGTGCACCCAAAATGATGGCAAACGCTCCTTGAGCCTGATCACAAACCTGTCGGGCAGCAGCCGTTTGACGGAGGCTTCTTCTACCCAGGGCGTTTTGCGCAAATTTCGTTCAACCTTGGCAATGCTGACGGCAAGGCTGTTGTCGCCCTCGCGTATGCCGCCGTATTGCAGCACCATATCGTGCGAGAGCCGCACATTGCCGGTCACATCAACATGGCGGGTAGTGAAAAAATCGCTTGTTATGGCCTTGTTGTAGAGCCACAGCGATGAATAGCACACACCTGCGATAATCAGACCAAGACCGGCAAGCAGAACAGTAAGGGCCGCCAGACTTTTGAGCCCGCTACCCCCCCTGAGCCGCTTAAAGATACCCGCAGCAGCAGCCCCCCCAAGTCGAATCCCCGAACCTTTGCTGCCGCCACTTTTCTTGGCTGGCGCAGAAGATCGGGTGTAGGAATTGCGGGCTTTTTTACCGCTCTTTTTCAGGGCAAGGGGCATGGCACTATCCTGACCTCCGGCTCAAGCTCAATGCCGAACCGTTGCCGCACAGCTTCCCGGGCCTCTTGCAACAGAGCCAGGGCTGCTGTGGCGCTACCCTTGCCTTCGTTAATCAAAAAATTTGCGTGCAGGGATGAAAAAGCCATTCCCCCAAGCTTTCTGCCCTTAAAGCCCGCTTCATCAAGCAGCCTTCCGGCAGACATTTCTGGCGTAGGGTTTTTGAACACGCACCCCGCGCTCCAGGCCGTCACAGGTTGTTTAGACTTTTTCTTAAAAAAGTTGTGACGCATGCAATTACAGATGCCATCCCTTTCACTTACGGTCAAGCCAAATGTGGCTTCCAAGACGATAAAATCATTCTTTTTCCCGTTGATACGGAGGGTGCGATAGCCGTATTGCAGTGCGTCTACGCTGATGCGTTGAATGTTGCTATCAACAAACACCTGAATGTTATAAATATTCTTGCATGTTTCCGTACCGTGCGAGCCAGCATTCATGGCAATAGCCCCGCCCACACTGCCGGGTATGCCCACCAGGCCCTCTAGCCCGCTAAGGCCATTAACGGCGCAAAAACGCAACAGTCGGGCCATGGGAACCCCAGCGCCTGCGCGCACAAGAATCTTGCCCTCATGTTCACCCACAATCTGCGGCCCATCGGTGAAAAAAGGCCGTATGAGCACCAGTGGCAGATCGCCATCGTGAGCAAGAATATTACTACCAGCACCCAAGACCAGCGGCGTGCCGCCAAGCTCCTTGAGTTTATCGGGCAGCAGATAAAGGTCAGCATGCTGCTCGAGCACCAGCTCGGCAATGGCTGTACCGCCTATGCGCAGCGTGGTGCGAGGGGCAAGAAAGGGTGCGGGCATCTCACGCATGGTTCTGACCCTCTAGCCACGCGGGGCCAAGGCGGGTGATGCTGCCCGCGCCAAGGGTAAGCAGCACGTCGCCCTCTTTCAGAATTGTGGGCAGGCCTGCGGCCAGATCGTTGAGCGTCTGAAAATACTCCACAGGCGTGGTGGAAACCTGGCGAATACCCTGGGCAAGGCTCTGCCCCGAAACACCGGGAATGGGCTTTTCAGAGGCGGCGTAGATTTCTGTAAGCAGCAGCTGGTCCACGTTGTCAAAAACCTTGCAGAATTCGCCAAAATGGGCCTGAGTGCGGCTGAAACGGTGCGGCTGAAAGGCCGCTATGATGCGCCGACCAGGAAAAACCTGCCGTGCTGTGGCCAGTGTTGCCGCAATTTCCGCCGGGTGATGCCCGTAATCGTCAACTACGGTCACGCCGCCCTTTTCGCCCTTGAATTCAAAACGCCGCCCTACGCCACCAAAGCCGTTGAGGCCCTCGGCGCACTTTTCAAAGCTGATATCCACTTCCATGGCCGCGCCAATGGCCGCAAGGGCATTGAGCATATTGTGGCGGCCAGGCTGGGGCAGGCTGACCTCACCAAGCTTGACCCCGCTGCGCCACACCTCAAAATTGTTGCGAACCCCGCACTCCAGCGGCACGGCGCGCAGCACGTTGTCTTCTGCAAAGCCGTAGGTCAGTACGGGCCGCTTAACGCGCGGCAGCAACGCACGCACGCCGGGGTCGTCGCCGCAAACAATGTTCAGGCCGTAAAAAGGCACGTTGTTCATAAATTCGACAAAGGCTTCATCAATGCCCGCGCGGGTTTTGTAGTGGTCCAGATGGTCTTCGTCCACATTGGTTACCACGTTGATGATGGGCAAAAGACACAGGAACGAGCCGTCCGATTCGTCTGCTTCGGCTATCAGATATTCGCCGTGGCCAAGATGGGCGTTGGTTCCATAGGCGTTGAGCCTGCCGCCGATGATAACAGTGGGATCAAGCCCTGCCGTATCAAAAATGGATGCCGTAAGCGATGTGGTGGTGGTTTTGCCGTGCGTACCGGCAATGGCAATGCCCTGCCGCAGGCGCATGAGTTCGGCCAGCATTTCGGCGCGGGGAATAATGGCTATATTGCGGCGGCGGGCTTCCACCAGCTCGGGATTCTCGTCGTTGATGGCGGTAGACTTTACCAGCACCTGCACATCGCCCACGTTTTCCGCAGCGTGGCCCACGGCAACGTGTGCCCCAAGCTCGCGCAGATGGCGCACAACGGCAGAATCACTCATGTCCGAGCCAGAAACCTCGTAGCCCTGATTGAGAAGAACCTCGGCAATGCCGCTCATGCCCGCGCCGCCAATGCCAACCATATGAATACGCCGAATCTTGCTGTTCATGCTGTACCTTTAAAAAAAGTCTAGATAATTTGGAGGGTTGAATTTTCCCGCAAATATCGCTTTTGGGCGCAGGCTGTCTGCGCCCGGTCGTTGAATTACGCTGTTTCTTCCAGTACGGCTACCACGCGCGCAGCCGCATCGGGCCGGGCAGCAGAAAGAGCTGCGGCGGCCATGGGCTCACGCTCGCCGGGCATGGTCAAAAGCCGCAACAGAATGTCCGACATGTGCTGCACAGCCATGCACCCCTCGGGCACAAGCACGGCTGCACCGCTACGCGTCAGCACTTCGGCGTTGCGGGTCTGATGATCATGAATGGCATAGGGAAAGGGAACAAGAACCGAGGGCAGACCAGCGGCGCAAAGCTCCGCCACAGTGCTTGCCCCGGCGCGGCACAGGGCCACATCGGCCCAGGCATAGGCCCCGGCCATGTCGTCAATAAAGGCAGATACGCATTCGGGCGCATAGCCAGCAGCCACATAGGCCGCACGCACGCTGCCCTCGTCGGTGACACCGGTCTGGTGGCGAATCTCCACCCCGGCACCACGAAATTCCGCCAGATTTTCCAGCATAAAGGCGTTGAGCGCGTGCGCGCCCTGCGAGCCACCCATGACAAGCAGGCGGCGGCTCTGCCGCTGGCGGCTGATCTGGCCCACGGCGGTTACAGCCGCCCGCACGGGGTTGCCGGTAAACACGCACTTTTTCATGTCAAAACCGCTGGTATTGGGCAGCGAAATACACACACGCCGCGCAATGCGGGCCAAAAAGCGGTTACTGGCCCCGGCAATGGCGTTCTGCTCGTGCAGCACGCCGGGCACGCCCATCAAACGGCCGGCAAGCATGGGGGCAAAGGCAGCATAACCGCCAAAACCAGCCACAACATCGGGCTTGAAACGGCGAATAATGCCCACAGCCTTGGCCACTGCCACTGCCATCTGCGCGCCAGCGCCCACGGCCTTAAAACCACGGCCCAACAGACCGCGCACGGGCAACCCCTCAAAGGGAATACCCGCCTGCCGCATCAGCCGTTCTTCCGGCCCGTACAGCGAACCGACAAACAGCAAATTGGCATTGGGATTGCGACGCCGCAATTCCTCTGCCACAGCCAATGCCGGAAAGATATGCCCGCCAGTGCCGCCGGTTGTCAGGAGGATGTTGTCCATGTGTCCGCCGTTCGTGAAAAATTCATAAGCAGGCCCACGCACATCATGGTGGCCAAAAGATTACTGCCGCCGTAACTCATAAGGGGCATGGGCACGCCCTTGGGCGGGGCCACACCCATAACCACGGCCAGGTTCATGACCGAGCCCATGGCCAGAATGGTTGTGATGCCAAAAGCGGTAAAACGGTCGCGCAGATTGCGCTGACCCATAATGATTTTGTAGCAGCGCCAGAAAAGCAGCGCAAACAAAACCATCACAAATGTCACGCCCACAAAGCCCATTTCTTCTGCAAGCACGGCCATGATAAAGTCGTTGTGCGCTTCAGGCAGGTAAAACATCTTCTGCTTGCTGGCCCCCACGCCCACGCCAAAAAAGCTGCCCGAACCAATGGCCAGCAACGACTGCACCAGCTGGTAGCCTGTATTGTGGGCATCCTGAAAAGGATCAAGAAAGGCCAGCAGACGGCGCAGACGGTACGGTGACGAAATGGCCAGGGCCATTGCACCTGCGCAGGCCAGAGCCACCGAGAAAAACAGATAGATAAACCGCGTGCCGCCAGCCACGCACATAAAGAACAGGATACTCGCCAGAACAACGGCGCTGCCAAAGTCGGGCTGCAAGAGCAGCAAAAAACAGAACAGGCCCGTAACGGCAAATGGCGGAATAACGCCACGGCTGAAGGTTTTGATAAGCTCCTGCTTGGAGCTCATGAAATAGGCCAGATACAGAGCCAACGCGATTTTAACAAATTCCATGGGCTGAATGGAAATAAAGCCCAGCGGAATCCAGCGTTTTGCACCGTTGATGGCGGGTGTCAGGGGCGAAAGCGTCACCAGCAGCAAGGCCAGCGCCAAAAACAGCGCCGGGTACTGCAAACGGTACAGCCAGTGCCGGGGCAAAAGGGCCGCACCCCACAAGGCAACGCCGCCGCCCATGGCAAAGATCACCTGACGCTTGAAGAAGTAGTATTTGTCGCCATTAACCTGCTCGGCCACAATGCCGCTGGCAGAGAGCACCATCACAAGCCCGATGGAGAGAATAATCAGCATGATGGTAAACAGCCACCAGTCAAAGGGAGCAAAGGGCCCGTCTTCCGTAGCCCGTGCCATGGCGCTGTTGACCTTGGGAGTCTTTGATTTGCTGCTGAAAAGGTTCTTCATGACAGCATACCCACAATGCGTTTAAAATCGTCGCCCCGTTGCTCGTAGTTTTTATACAGGTCGTAGCTTGAGGTGGCGGGCGCGAGCAGTACCACGTCACCGTTCTTGGCGTTTGCCGTGGCAAAACGCACTGCCGGTTCCATGGTTTCGTGCCAGCTTATGGGCACAATGCCCTGCCAGGCCTTTTCAAAATGCTCACGGCTGGCACCAAACAGCACCACTTCCAGCACCTTGGCCCGCAGCAGATCGGCAAGGCCCGCCAGATCGCCGCCTTTGAACTTGCCGCCGCAAAGCAGCCGAACCGGCCTGTCAAAAGCCTCAAGCGCCACCTGAAGGGCCGAAACCGTGGTGCACTTGGAATCGTTGACATACAACACGCCGTTGTGCTCGGCCACCCGTTCAAGCCGGTGCGGCAGAGGCTTGAAACGCTCAACGGCACGGGCCGCGCTGGCCTCTGTTACGCCAAACAGACGGCAGGCCTGCCATGCGGCTTCCTCGTTGATACGGTTGTGCGCACCCATAAGGCAGCTGCTGGCAAAACGGTCTGTGGCCTGCACAAAAACCTTGCGGGCCTTGATGTTGTGCTGGGCCACCTCACTGCGCAGTTCCTCGCCAAACACGGCCAGATCGTCCTCGCTCTGGCAGCGGAACAGACGAAACTTGGCCTCGGTGTATTCGGCCATGTCCTTGTGGTAATCAAGGTGGTTGGGCGTGATATTGAGCAGAATTCCCGCGCGTGGGCAAAAGGTGGTGCAGGCCTGCAACTGGAAACTGGAAATTTCAAGCACAAGCACATCGGCTTTTTTGCCGCCAAGCACGTATTCTGAAAGCGGCGTGCCTATGTTGCCGCCAAGAAATACGGCATATCCCTGTTCGTGCAGCATGGCCGCCGCCAGCGATGCGGTGGTGGTTTTGCCGCTGGTGCCGGTGATGGCCAGCACTGGTTCGTCATCAAGATAGCGCCAGGCAAGTTCCATTTCGGCCAGGATTTCAGAAACCTGCGTATCTACGAGGCCTTCCAGCCTGGCTACGGGCATACCGGGGCTGGGAACAACAAAGGCGGCCCCTGCAAACTGCCCGGGAATATGCTCGCCAAGCTGCACTTCAATGCCCTGAGCAGCCAGCTCGGCAGCCAGCGATTCCCTTCCAGCCAGGGCCTTGATGTTGTTGTCCAAAAGCCGCACGCGCGCACCGGCGCGGCGCAGCAGCCGGGCGGCAGCTATACCAGAACGCCCTGCCCCAACAACCACGGCCAGTTCGCCAGCATTGATACGCCTGCCTCGATTTTTCTCCAGTGCCATATTCTTTCTCCTCAGCGCAGCTTGAGAACAGAAAGCGCCACAAGGCCCAACAGGATAGAAGTTATCCAGAACCGAATGATAATTTTAGATTCAGGCACGCCCTTGAGTTCAAAATGGTGATGCAAGGGTGCCATGCGGAAAATACGTTTGCCGCCAGACCAGCGGAAATAGCCCACCTGAAGAATGACCGACAGTGTTTCGGCCACAAACAGACCGCCCACCACAGAGAGAACAAGCTCCTGCTTGCACAGCAGGGCCAGATAGCCCAGCACACCGCCAAGCGAAAGCGAACCCACATCACCCATGAAAACCTGGGCGGGATAGGCGTTGAACCACAAAAAGCCCAGGCCCGCGCCCACAAGAGCCGCGCAAAAAACAGTTACTTCGCCCACGCCAGGCATATAGGGCATCAGCAAATACCCGGCAAAACGTGCGTTGCCTGTAATGTAGATAAATATGGAAAAAACCAGGCAAGCCACAATGGAGGGCCCGATGGCAAGGCCGTCCAGCCCGTCAGTGAGGTTTACGGCGTTGGATGAAGCCACCATCACAAACACGCCAAAGGGCAGATAAAACCAGCCCAGATCAAGCGTAACTTCTTTAAGGAAAGGAATGGTCAGCTTGCTGCTGTAGTCGGGATTGACGTAGAGCAAGGCCATTGCAGCGCAGGCCACGGCCAGCTGTCCGGCCATTTTGGCCTTGCCAGAAATACCCTTGTTTTTGTGGTGCCGAAGTTTGGTCATGTCGTCCCAAAAACCAACTGCGCCAAAACCTGCAAATACAAAAAATGTCTGCCAGACATAGGGATTACTAAGGTCAGACCACAACAGCAGGCTGATGGAAAGCGTAAACAGCATCAACAGACCGCCCATGGTGGGGGTGCCAGCTTTGCAGGCGTGGGCGGCTACGTCTTCATGAATATACTGCCCGCACTTGAGGCTACGCAACCAGCCAATAAAACGCGGGCCGATGAAGATGGAAATGACAAGTGCAGTGATGAGCGCGGCCAACGAGCGGAAGCTGATGTACCGAAATACGTTGAGCACCGTCCATTCGGACGTGAGGGGGACAAAGAGATTATAAAACATGCAGCTAATCCGTGCTTATGGTCATGCGCAGACCGTGTTACCAGCCGCCGGGGGCGGCACTGTCAATATTGCCTTCAGCCCCGCACGGCTTCAGGCCCGGCAATCGTTTGCAGCAGGCATTCCAGCCTGTTGCCGCGTGAGCCCTTAAACAACATAACACCGCCGGTTTTATTGCCGGCAAATGCCCCTTGGGCCAACTGTGACCATTCAGATGCAAAAGCCGCAGCGTCGTACACCTCGAACCAAGGGCCTGTGTAACCCCCACGGGTCAGGCCCGCGCGAACATCTTCGCCGTGGCCGCCTTTCCAGAATATTGCCGCTGGCTTAAGATCAGCCAAAAGTCGGCCAAGGGCCTCGTGCTCTTCTGCAGCCTGCGAACCAAGCTCAAGCATTTCGCCAAGCACAGGCACGAAAAGCCGCCCGGCGGCGCGCTCTGCTGCTGCGTCGAGCATGCGGCGCATGGAAAGCGGATTGGCATTATAGGTATCGTCAATCAGCAGCCACTGGCCCACGCGTGTCTGGTTAAAACGCTGCTCTGGCAGGGAACTCTGCGACAGACCCTGCGCAATTTCGGCATTGCTCAGGCCAAGCTGATGCGCCACGGCTGCCACGGCAACCACGTTTTCTGCGCCGTACTCACCCCGGAAGGGGGCTGTCACAACGCAGCGCGTGGTGCCGAGCCACAGGTGGTACAGGCCGCGCCTGTCGTCTGCCCCCTCTGCTGTGGGCGCGTCAGTTGCAGCGGGCGCTGCTGATTCTGCCACAGCGGCAACAGGAGCAGGCCCGGCATACGATGCCCTGTACTCCACTGCCCTGCCTGCGGAGCTGAAAAAATGCAGCTCTGCCCCGGTTGCGCGTGCGTCGCGCACAAGATCGGGATAATCGGCGCACACCAGGCCAATTCCGCCGGGAGCCAGATTGGTCAGCAGGCGCGATTTGTGCCAGGCCACGCCATTTTTGCCAAGCCCCTCGGTGTGGCCTGCGCCCACATTGAGAATGACGCCAATGTCGGGCCGCAACACGGATGACAGCTCTTCCATGTCGCCCTCGTGGCTGATGCCAGCCTCCATGACCCAAAAATCTTCATCGCCATCGGTGGCAAGCATGGCGCGCGGCATGCCGATCTGGTTGTTGTTGTTAAGGGCGTTCTTGGCGGTTTTGCCGCGCACGCTCAGCACCTGAGCAAGCACTTCCTTAAGGGTGGTTTTGCCTGCCGTGCCGGTAACGCCCACAACCTTGGCGCGGGTTTTATCGCGCCACAGGGCTGCGATGCTGCCCAGCGCCTTAACGGTATCTTCCACCAGCAGCACCGGCACGCCCGCCTGGGGCAGGGGTTTTGAGGCCAGCACGGCAGAAGCGCCAAGCTCCACGGCCGCAGGCACAAAATCGTGTCCGTCTACCCTGCTGCCGGGTATGCAGACAAAAAGCGCACCGGGCGCTGCCTCGCGGCTGTCTGTTACAGCAACAGTCAGCTCAAGGTCGCTCTCAAGGGCGCTCAGCCCCAGATGGGCCGCTATTTCATTGTAGGTCAGGCGCAATGCAAAAACTCCCTAACTACTTCCTGGTCACTGTAGTGGTGTTTGACACCCTGGATGATCTGATAATCCTCATGGCCCTTGCCAGCAATAAGCAAGGCATCGTCCTTGCCGAGCATTTTCAGAGCCTTGATGGTCGCCTCGCGGCGGTCAACCTCAACAACCACCTCGCGGGCGGTCTTAAGGCCAGGCAGAACATCCTGCAAGATTGCTTCCGGTTCTTCAAAACGCGGGTTGTCAGAGGTGAGCACTGCCACGTCTGACCAACGGGCCACAGCCTCGCCCATGAGCGGGCGTTTAGTGCGATCACGATTGCCGCCGCAGCCAAATACCGTAACAACGCGTTTGAATCCAGCCCCCCGCAGGGCCTGCAAAACGTTCTCGAGGGCGTCTGGCGTATGCGCGTAATCCACAAACACGTTAAGTCCTTGAGGATTATCCACCCTTTCAAGGCGGCCACACACGCCCGTAAAACTTTCTAGAGATTTGAAGGCATCGGGTTCAATACCCATTTCAAGGGCCACGGCCTGCACGGCAAGCAGGTTTGAAGCGTTGAACGCGCCCACCAGAGGAGAACGCAGTTCCCACTTGCTGCCCTCAAGGTGCATGCGCATGTGGCAGCCCTCTGTTCCGGCAGAGAGAAGCTCGCCCCAAAGGTGACGCTTGTTCAGCGCGCCCTTTTGCAGACCAAATGAAAGGGCCGTGGGGCACAGCTCGAGCAGACGGCGGCCCCAGGGGTCGTCTGCATTGACGGCCATGGCCTTGTCAGGACGGGGCAATTCCAGAAAAAGGCGAGCCTTTACCTGAAAATAGCTCTCCATATTTTTGTGATAATCAAGATGATCCTGCGTGAGGTTGGTGAAAGCCGCACCAGAGAAAGGCACGCCGCACACCCGCTGCTGGTCGATGGCGTGCGAGGAAACTTCCATCACCGCCACATCCACGCCCGCCTTGGACATTTCGGCCAGCATGGCATGCACGCTCAGTGCATCGGGGGTGGTGAGGGGCGCTGCCTCGTTATGGCCCGGCCAGCGATAGCTCACCGTACCCATAACACCGAGTTTGTGCCCGGCCTGGGCAAAAAGCTGTTCAAGCAGATACGAACAGGTGGTTTTGCCGTTGGTTCCCGTAACGCCTACGATCTTGAGCGGCAGCTCGCTGGTGCGCCAGCGGGCTTCGGCCAGACGCCACAGGGCTTCACGCGGGTCAGAATGGTGCACCACGCGGCAGCCGCCTGCAAGAGCTGCGGCTTCTTCTGCCCCGCCGGGGCGGCATACAACAATGGAAGCACCGGCTGCCACTGCGGCGGGAATAAAACGGGCCCCGTCTTCGTTAACGCCAGGTACGGCAACAAAGATGTCACCAGTGGATACCTGACGCGAATCAACGCGCACTTCAATGCCGCCGCGTCTGCACTCTTCAAGAAGGGCTGCAAATTCCCGTTCCATACCAACCTCGCTGCTAACCGGGGTGTCAACCCCGTAAATTATTCCGGCGGCGCGCGCCTATCAACCCGCAACCCCGCGCGCGACGCGTGCGCCAGCCGGAAGCATTCTGTCAATCTTACCGTTCAGAGAGCCAAAGAATGTATTCGATATTTTTGCCATCTTCAGGCCATGCCACACCGGGGGCAGGAGTCTGCTTGACCACCCTGCTGCCCGAACCTTTGAGTTCTGGCACAACACCAGCACGGGCAAACAGTTCCACCGCATTGCGCACAGATTTGCCCATCACATCGGGAACCTTGCTGCTTGCCTTGGCCAGATGCCCGGGCAAGCGCATGCCTTCAGCCTGTTGGGAAGCTCCGAGCTTGCGCGATTCGGCAACATAGGGAGCTTCAAGAACCGCAAGCTTAAGCCCGCGCTGCCGCGATTTGGTGGTTGGACCCTCACCCTTTGCCGCCTTTTTATCCGCCTCGGCGATCTTGGTTTCGTTGAACATGCCAGTGTAGGTAACCATGCGCGAAGCCACTTCCTTGAACACAGGCGCGGCCACAACGCCGCCAAACTGGTTGCGCGTGGGTTCGTCCACCATGACCAGCACAAAATACTTGGGCTTGTCGGCGGGGAAAAAGCCCACAAAAGATGCCAGACGTTTGCTGCCATAAGTGCCAGACCTGTGGTCGGCCTTCTGGGCCGTGCCCGTCTTGCCGCCCACGTCGATGCCGTCCACGCGGGCGCGTTTGCCCGTACCGTCGCTTTCTTCAACAACGTCACGCATCATGCGCATGACTTCGCGCACGGCGGTTTCGGAATACACGCGGGGCCGCACCTCATCCACCACGCCGTCTTCCCTCGTGAGGCGCAGGGGCTTGTACACGCCGTTGTTGAGCAGGGTAAGGTAACCCTGGGCCATTTGCAGACCCGTAACAGAGATACTCTGCCCAAACGATGTGGACATGACGTCCACTTCACTCCAGTCACGCGGGGCACGCAAAATACCACGGCTCTCAGACACGGGCACGCCTGTGCGCTGCCCAAAGCCCAGAGCGTGCATGTACTTGTAAAACGTGGGCGCGCCCATGGACAAGCCGATCTTGGCCATGCCTATGTTTGAGGAATACCGCAGCACCTTGGATGCGGGCAGAATTCCCTGACGCGATGTATCGCGGATGGTGAAATTCTTGGCAACCCACTTGCCGCCTTCGCAGTCGATGAGGGTGTTGGGCGTGACCTTGTGCTCCTGAATGGCAGCAGCCATCACAAAAGGCTTGAAGGTAGACCCCGGTTCAAGAGCATCGGCAGCCAGCCTGTTGCGGTACACCAACGGCGAAAAATCTCTGTAGTTGTTGGGATTGAAGAAGGGATACTGCGCCCAGGCCATGATTTCGCCCGAGGCTACGTCCACAACCAGCGCGCCGCCCCAGCGGGCGTCGTATTCGCGCACGGTGCGTGCCACGGCTTCTTCCACAAAAAACTGCATCTGCATGTCGATGGTGAGGGTCAGATCCTGCCCCACAGGCTCGCTCTGGCCTTCTTCGTGCAGATAAAATCGGCGGCCCATGGCATCCCGCTGCACAATCTGGCGGGTGGGGATGCAGCCAAGGCGTGCATCGAGCGAACGCTCAAGGCCTTCAAGTCCCTTGTCGTCCAGCCCCACAAAGCCCAGCAACTGACCGGCCATATGCTTGAAGGGATACACGCGGTCATATTCCTTGCTCAGGCCAATACCGTTGATGTTGGCCTTGCGCACGGCCTCGGCGGTGTAATCGTCTACTTTGCGCTTGAGCCACACAAAGCGGCGCTTGGTCTGCGCCAGATCGTCGTACAACTTTTGCGGTTCCACACCCAAGATAGGGCCAAGAGTGTTGGCCATGGCCTGATAGTCTGAAATATCCTGCGGGCGGGCATAAACGGATTTTGCCTCAACGCTGCGGGCAAGCACTTGCCCGTTCCGGTCAAAAATCATGCCCCGGCGGCCTGTAACCAGCTCTGTGGCGGTGTGCTGCCTGCGCGCACGTTCGGCAAGGCGCGGGCCTTCCATCATTTGCAGATACCAGGCGCGCGCCCACAGGCCCACCCACAGCATGCAAAAAATGCTGACAACCAGCTTGATGCGGGCACGGCCCCAATCCACATTGCCCATCCAGGAGGACTTCAGGCTGGCACCCCTGTCTGACGACACGTTGCGGCTGGCCTGATGCTTGGAAGAGCGTGCAGGGGCTGCGCTGGATACGTTGCGTTTGCGAGAGCTGAGTTTGAACATGGCGTTTCCAAACGTGGCGTCGTGTATGACGCCGGGCTTTTCCGGGCCTGATGGTGCGGGTCAGGCATTGAGGCTATCCGGAGTTTCTACTGAATTTCCATGCGTCTGATCTGGCCGGGCTTGGGTTCGCGCATGCCGAACTCGTCTGCTTTGCGGCGCAGTTCATAAGGAGAAAGCAGCCGTTCACGTTCAACTTCAAGCTTGGCCCTCAGGGCGCGGCGCTCTCGAACGGTATTTTGCTGAATATTGATAAAATAGGTTGTGTCCATGCGCTCGATGTTGCTCCACACGAGCACAAGCCCCATAACCATGCAGCTCAACAATCCCAGCACCAGTGCCAGCAACCAGCCTCTGCCGCCGTGCTGACCCGTGGCGTTATTGCGCCTCATGAGCCCGTTGCCTCGGCTATTTTTTCTACCGCGCGCAGCTTGGCGCTGCTGGAACGCGGGTTGACCGCCAGCTCTTCGGGGCTGGCCGTTACGGGCTTTTTGAACAGGATGCGCACTTCGGGCTGATGATGGCATATGCAAACAGGCACATGGCGCGGGCAGCGGCAACCCTCGGCCCAGTGGCGCATGGCCTGCTTGACCATGCGGTCTTCAAGCGAATGAAAGGTGATTACGGCAAGCCTGCCGCCAATGGGCAGGTAAGCCAAAATGTTATCGAGAAAACGGCGCAGTTCGCCCAGTTCGTCGTTTACGGCCATGCGCAGTGCCTGAAAGGTGCGCGTGGCAGGATGACGGCGGGCCTTGGCACGCCATGCGGCGGGATAGGCTTTTTCTACCAGGGCGGCCAGCTCTGCGGTGGTGTCAATGCTGGCCTTTTGGCGGGCTTCAACTATCACGCGGGCAATGCGTCCGGCCTGGGGTTCTTCGCCCAGCATGGCAATGCATTCTTTGAGCTTGGCAAAACTTTCGCGGTTAACCCAGTGCCAGGCAGAGGGCTGACCAGAACTCTGATCCATACGCATATCAAGCGGGCCATCGCCAATAAAGCTGAATCCACGCCCTGCTTCATCAAGCTGCAAGGAAGAAACGCCAATATCCAGCAGCGCGCCGTCTATCTTGTCCCAGCCAAGCTCTGTAAGCGGGCCGGTAAAATCGCTATAATTACTGTGAAAAAAGTGTGCACGGTTGCCAAAAACCGCCAGCCGCTGTTTTGCCAGCGCCATGGCTTCTTCGTCGCGGTCGAGGCCGCACAACTCTATATCGGGGGCAGCGCCAAGCACAGCCGAGGCATGACCGCCCAAACCAAGGGTTCCATCCAGATACCGCCCACCCGCACGCGGAGAAAGAGCCTCCAGCGTTTCGGCTGCCAGCACCGGCACATGCCGCGCGGGTTCTGCGTTATGGTTCATAATTTCTGTCATGGCAGGCCTATAGGCTAAGATTTATGCCAAGCCCCGTAAGCTCTTCGGAAACATCCTCAAGCTGCAAGCTGTTGAAGCTGGCCTGATCCCAGATTTCAAACTTGTTCAGCATACCCACAAGCATTACGTCCTTGTGCAGTTTCGCCTCGTGCATCAGCACCTGCGGAATGCGTACACGGCCCTGTGCATCGGGCTCAAGCTCTTGGGCAAGGCCCATGACCTTGGTTTTGAAGTGTGAAAGCCGGGGCGAAGGCATGGGAATGCTGCTGAGTTGCTCGGTAACCAGATCCCAGTCTGCGGGCAGATACGCAACAAGCCTTCCGTAAAAAGCGGTAAGCCAAAACGTGCCAGAGCCGCCGTCCGCAATGAGTCCATCGCGGTATTCCGGCGGCAGCATGAGTCGCCCCTTGGGGTCAAGGCTGCGGGAAAGGCTTTTAGTGAACAGTTTTTTCACAATTTCCCACTTTTTACTACTCGTTACCACTTTTTCCCACTTATGCCCCAAGCCCTATCCCGTGTCAAGCAAAGTCGCAAAATTGGCTTCATCTGCGGCCAAAATGGCAATTACCCCCACAATTATTATGCATTTTGTCACGTCCCCCGGGTGGTAAACGGTGGTAAATTACCACTGCCCTCCCCCTGCACCCCAAAACACAGGGCACAACCCCTGCCCCCGCCACACAAAACTGCCTGCCAGCGTGGGCAAGGCGCGTTAAGTTTTAAGCCATTTAGGGCGTATGCCTTGACAATATGCGGGAAAACCAAGACTATTTGCTTCAAGCCGGAACTGCCGAATGTTTACCTGCGCCCTTGCGCCATCGGTTTCAGCCAAAGGATACGGATATGAGAACAAAAATTGTCGCCACAATCGGTCCCGCCTCCAACAGCAAAGAAAAACTGCTTGAATTGGCTGAAGCTGGAGTAAGTGTATTCCGCCTCAACTTTTCGCACGGCGGCGCTGCAGATTTTGTCACTATAATCAAATGCATACGCGAAGTTGAAGCCGAGCTTGGCCGGCCCATTACCATTATGCAGGATCTTTCTGGCCCCAAGATTCGTCTTGGCGTGCTGCCCGAAACCAGCATTACCGTAACCAAGGGCATGCAGCTGCTGCTTGGCCCCAGCGACCGCCACACCGACGATTTTCCTTACCTGCCCTTTGACCACGAGGTTATTCTTGAAAGCCTCGAACCCGGTGACCGCATGGTGCTGGCCGACGGCGGCCTTCAGTTTGTGGTGACAGAATGCCGGGCTGACGGCCTGGTGGTGCTTGAAGCCGACAATTCGGGCATTGTCACCTCGCGCAAGGGCTTGGCCCTGCCCGGCAAGGCCACCAAGGTGCGCGCCCTGACCGAAAAGGACAAAAAAGACCTTGCCGATGGCCTCAAGCTGGGCGTGGATGCCGTGGCCATCTCGTATGTGCAGACGGCTGACGACGTGCGCGAAGCCAAGGAGCTCATTGCCGCTGCGGGCAAAAGCGTGCCCGTGGTCGTAAAGCTTGAACGCCAGAGCGCCGTTGATAACCTGGCCGAGATTCTGCACGAAACAGACGTGGTAATGGTGGCGCGCGGCGACCTTGGCGTAGAATGCCCCCTGCCCCTGCTGCCAGCCCTGCAAAAGCGCATCATCAGCGCCTGCAACAAGGCCTCCAAGCCTGTTATTGTCGCCACGCAAATGCTGCTTTCGATGGTCAACAGCCCCGCCCCCACCCGCGCAGAAACCACAGATGTGGCCAACGCCGTGCTTGACGGGGCCGATTGCGTGATGCTTTCGGAAGAAACAGCCATGGGCAACTTCCCTGTCGAAACGGTGCGCTACATGCGCCGCATCACGGACGAAGCCGAACGCCTGCTGCTGCTCAACCGCAAGCTTGAGGAGCCCGACAGCGACAAGGGTATCCCCGAATTTCTGGCTTATTCTGCCTGTCTGCTGGCCGATAAGGCCTCGGCCAAGGCCATTGTTTCGCACAGCCTCACGGGCAGCTCGGCCCGGCAGGTTTCGGCCCGCCGCCCCCCGCAAAGCATCTATGCCCTCACGCCCGACCCGGTTTCCATCAAGGCTCTCAACTTTGTGTGGGGCGTAAAGCCCATATTTGTAGCAAATCCGCACGAAGAAGCCAGCCACCTCATCCGGGCCGAAAGCTTTATCCATAACAGCCCGGACTTTGAACCCGACGATTGCGCTGTTATTACAGCAGGTCAGGTTAAGGGGTCTTCATCCACCCCTCGCGGCACGAACCTTGTAAAAATTTACTGGAAGTAACACATGGCCGCAGAGCAAAGGAAAGTTCTCGATGTTCCCATGAACATCAACGAAGAATACTACCAGATAAGTGGTGAAATTCTGTCGAGCTTTCCCAAGTTTCGGCCCCCGGTAGATCTTTTCAGTTTTCGTGAAGACATCGCTGTTCTTGCGCCCTATTGTCTTAAAGGGGCGCGCCTGAGCAGCGATCAGGTTGAAGAAGTGGCGAATCTGTGTGCGGCGGGCGACCTTTTTGTTTCTCGCTCTGACCACCCCATTTATTCC
>SAAX01000054.1 GCA_009929215.1 Deltaproteobacteria bacterium
AACACTGTTCCACCTCCGCAGTGGACTTGCGCTCTGTTCCAAAATATCCCAGCACTGAGGCCAAGATTCCATCAGCCCCGCTCTGGCCGTTGGGCATGCCGCATCTATGCGTTTGTTCATGCCGCTGTTCATGACCCCGCCCTGGCCTGCCCCGGTTCGTGGGACTTTGTAGAATATTGCAGGGCTTCTGCCTTGGCGTGCGCGGCGCGGTGGTTTACGCCCACCCACTGTTCGGTTCCGTTCCATTCCGAATCCACAGGCACGCGCTTGGCATGGGCAAGCATGCCTTCGGGCATGTTGCGGGGGCGGCACAGGGGGTTCACATAACCCGCCATGTCGCCCTTTTGGGCCGCAAAGTTGTCCCAGTTGTCCAGCAGGGCCTGCTTGTCAAACTTGAAGGCAGCACGGCCATTGGCGGCGTAGGCGTAGACCTCTGTAAGCACAATGGCGTTTACCGGGCAGACCTCGGCGCAGTAACCGCAAAAAATACAGCGCAGGGCGTCGATGGTGTAGGCATCCACCACGCGGCTGTTATCTTGCGAGCGGCTCCAACGAATGCGTATGCAGTGCGAGGGGCACACCCGCGCACAGCGCATGCAGGCCACGCAGCGGCTGTCGCCTGTTTCCGCATCGCGCACCAGGGCGTGCCGCCCGCGAAAGCCAGCGGCAACCACGGGTTTTTCTTCTGGGTACTGCCGCGTGATGGGGCGGTTGAACATGCGCCGCAAGGTCAGGGCCATGCCCTGGGCTATTTCTGTCTGCAACAGGGTTTGCAGCCAGTTGCGGGGCGCTTTGTACTGAATCTGCATCTTTGCTCTCCTCGTAAATGGCCCTAACCCAGCAGGGCCTTGCCCAAAGCCGTAATCACAATATTGAAGAGCGCCAGGGGTATCAGCACCTTCCAGCCCAGGGACATGAGTTGGTCGTAGCGGTAGCGCGGCAAGGTGGCCCGCACCCAGAAAAAGAAGAACATCACCCCGTAAACCTTGAGCACCAACCAGAAAGGCGGGAAAAAGCCCACCTCGACCGGGCCGCGCCAGCCGCCCAAAAAGCACACCACGCCAACCGTGGCCATCACAAACATGGACGTGTATTCGGCCATGAAAAACAGGGCGTAGCGCATGCCGCTGTATTCCGTGCAATAGCCGGAAACAAGCTCACTTTCCGCTTCGGGCAGGTCAAAGGGCACGCGGTTGGTTTCTGCCAGCATGGCCACGCAAAAGATGAAAAATCCAATGCACTGGCGGAAAGCAAACATGCCAAAAAACGACTGCCCCTGCGCCGCCACAATGTCGCCCAGATTGAGCGAACCAGAGAGCAGCATCACGCCCACGAGGCTCAGACCCATGGCGATTTCGTAGCTGATAACCTGTGCCGAGGCCCGCAGACCGCCA
This sequence comes from Deltaproteobacteria bacterium, assembly GCA_009929215.1. Classification (GTDB taxonomy): domain Bacteria; phylum Desulfobacterota; class Desulfovibrionia; order Desulfovibrionales; family Desulfovibrionaceae; genus Desulfovibrio. Next base: position 1,395 of record SAAX01000054.1, read on the forward strand.
AGAAAACTGAACTTGGAGTTGGAGGCCCAGCCCGCCAGCACCACGCCGTAACCGCCGAGCGAGCTCATGGCAAAAATAAAGAGCAGGCCAATATTGATGTTGGAGAGCGCCCAACCCTCTGCCCAAGGCAGAATGGCCAGCGAGGCAAAGGCGGGCACAAGGCAGATGATGGGGGCCAGCATGAAAATGGGCTTGTCTGCCGCCGAGGGAATAATGTCTTCTTTAAAAAAACTCTTTATGCCGTCTGCAATGGGTTGCAGCAATCCAAGCCAGCCTACGCGGGTCGGCCCCATGCGCATTTGCATATGGCCGATGACCTTGCGCTCAAAGTATGTGGCGTAGGCCACATGCAACAGCACCACCACCAGAAGTACGACAAGTTGCAGCACAATTACCAGAACATTCATGGTTTCCCTGCCAGAGTTGTTGTAGCTGTAAGCCCCTTAAACGTAAGACCTATTCTTCATAACGCGGCCTAGCGGTCTGATTCTCCCAGCACCACGTCCATGCTGCCGATATTGGCAATGAGGTCGGCAATGAGCCCACCGGGGGCCATGCTGGCCAGAGCGCCAATGTGGATAAAGGACGGCCCGCGCACATGCATGCGGTAGGGTCTGCTGCTGCCATCGCTCACAAAATAGAAGCCAAGCTCACCCTTGGGAGCCTCGGTGGCCACATACACATCACCGGGCATATAGATGTGGTTGTCGCAGATGACCTGCCGCAGGCTGCCGCCAAACAGGGCTGTTTCGGCCTGACTGTGCCACACCCGGTAGGGCATGAGCAGGTCGGGGGCATCATCGGCAAGGGTTGCGCCGGGAGGCAGGTTGTCCACGCACTGCTGCAAAATGCGCACAGACTGACGCATTTCTTCCATACGGCAGCGGTAGCGGGCATAGATATCGCCATCACTGCCAAGGGGAACCTCAAAATCCACCAGATCATAGGCATCGTAGGGTTCGTGCTTGCGCACGTCGTAATCCACGCCCGAGCCGCGCAGGCAAGCCCCGGTAAGGCCAAGCCCCAGCGCTTCGTCGCCGCTCAGAACGCCCACGCCCACGGTGCGCTGCAACCAGATGCGGTTGGTATCGAGCAGGGTTTCGTATTCTTCAATGCGTTTGGGAAAGATGTTCAAAAAGTCCTGCAAGCCGCCCATAAAGCGCCCCGTAACGTCCTGCCGCACGCCGCCAATGCGCGGGTAGGTCAGGGTGAGGCGTGCGCCGCACAGGTCTTCAAACAGGTCGAGCAGCATTTCGCGCTCGCGAAAGCAGTACAGAAAAACCGTCATGGCCCCGATATCCAGCGCGTGGGTGGCAAGCCAGAGCAGGTGCGAGCACAGGCGCGACATTTCACAGGTAATGGTGCGTATGTAACGGGCGCGCAGCGGGGCTTCCACGCCCAGCAGCTTTTCTACCGCCAGGCAGTAGCCCGTGTTGTTTGATATGGCGGCGATGTAGTCGAGCCTATCGGTGAGGGTGAGGGCCTGGGCATAGGTGAAGGTTTCGGCCATTTTTTCAAAGCCACGGTGCAGATAGCCCACCTGCGGGTCGCAGCTCAAAATGGTTTCGCCCTCAAGCTCCAGGTCGAGGCGCAGTACGCCGTGGGTTGCAGGATGCTGCGGCCCAAGGCGCAGGCTGGTGCGGTCTTCGTTGCCCTCGTCAAAGCAGTCGAAGTCGTCATCGCCTTGCGGCGCGTTGCCGCCCAGCAGTTCCTGCACGTTTTGCCGCCCCACGGGCTGGCCATGACGCACGGGGCACTCAATACTCTGTTTGCGAATTTCGCTCATGCCTCGTCTCCTCCCTGCCAGCTCAGGGCATCGGCCTCTTTGGCGCGCTCTTGCAGCTCGGTCAGGCCCGACCACTCTGGCACGCCCCGTGAGGGAACGCGCACGGGGTAGGTTTTGCGCAGCGGGTGGCCCTGCCAGTCCTCTGGCAGCAAAATGCGGCGCAGGTCGGGATGCCCCTTGAAATGTATGCCCATGAGGTCAAAAACCTCGCGCTCAAGCCAGTTTGCCACGGGCCACAGCGGCACGGCAGAATCAATGCCCGCCTCGGGGTCGTCCAGCTGGGCGCGCAGCCGCAGGGCAACGCGCTGCGTAACAGAATACAGGTTGTACACAACCTCAAACGCACCCAGGCCTTCCTCGTGACGTCGGCTGTTGTCCACCCCACAGAGCGAGCGTAGGTGCATCAGGTCAAGATGCTGCCGGGCGTAGACCAGCACATCAAGGATGCGCTCGTGGCGCAGCAGCACGGCCACCTGCCCGCGATGCTCCCTGATGTCGAGCACTTCGAGGGGAAAAGCCTCACGCAGCAAACGCGCTATCTCCAGGGACTCCATCGAAATTGCTCCTTGTTAATTTTCTCCTGCAACTTGATAAAGCCGTCAAAAAGCGCCTCTGGGCGCGGGGGGCAACCCGGCACATACACGTCTACCGGCACAATCTGATCCACACCCTGGGTTACGGCATACGACTGAAACAGCCCGCCGCTGCACGCACAGCTGCCCATGGCAAGCACATAGCGCGGTTCGGGCATCTGGTCGTAGACCCTGCGCAGCACAGGGGCCATTTTTTTGCTCAGGGTTCCGGCCACCACCATGCAGTCGGCCTGCCGGGGGCTGGCGCGAAAGATAATGCCAAAACGGTCAAGGTCGTGGGTAGATGCGCCGGTGGCCATCATTTCGATGGCACAACAGGCAAGGCCAAAGGTCACCGGCCAGATGGAGCCGCAGCGGCCCCAGTTGACCAGGGCATTGAGAGGCCCTAGCACGGCATTGGCCCCGGGAAAAAACCGCAGGCCGTCCTTGTGCACCACCAGGGGGTCGCCGTTTTGCGCAACGGGGGGCGTGATTACTTCACCCATTCCAGGGCCCCCTTTTTCCAGGCATAGGCATAGGCCAAAATCAGCAAGGTCATGAAGGTCAGCATTTCTACCAGCCCAAGGCTGCCCAGACGCACAAATTCCACGGCCCAGGTGTAGAGGTAGATGGCTTCCACATCGACGATGACAAAAAGAATGGCAACGTAATAAAACTTGATGGAAAAACGCGTGCGGGGCGCAGCGGTTGGCTCGTTGCCGGATTCGTAAGGCATGAGCTTTTCGCGATAGGGCCGACGCATGCGGAAAAACCGCCCAAAAAACAGCGTGAGCACGCCAAAAAGCAGCGCTATTATCAGCAGCAGCAAAATGGCAAGATACTCTTCCCCGGCAACCGTGCGCACCATATAAAGCCACCTTGTTGAATATTCTGGCATTCACCGCAGGGCGGTTATCACAACATCTCTGCCCTGCCCGCCTTTTTGGCCGGCGCTAAAAGGCAAAGCGCACCCTGTTTGCGGCTATTCTTTATCTGCCTGGCCAAGGCCATCAAAAACCCCGGCCAGACAGGCAACATCACACAAACCATCTGGCAGCAGACCAGCCGTAGGCATTACTGCCAGCCCGTCTCTAACTCTAAAGCCCGGCAGGACGGCTACGCTGAATCTGCTCTGCAAAACCCTGCCTCTTGTCCTGGCTTGCCGTATCGGGTGTGGAAAACTGCAGGCAGCTCATGGCACAGGTGGTTACGCAGGCGGGCTTGAGGCCCTGGTCGATGCGGTCGCGGCACAGGTCGCACTTGTCCACCTTGCCTGTCTGGGCATTCCACTGCGGCGCGGCCCAGGGGCAGGCGGTAATGCAGGCCTTGCAGCCCACGCAGAGCGATTTTTCCACAAAAACAATGCCGTCGTGTCTGCGGCGCATGGCCCCGGTGGGGCAAGCCTTGACGCACCACGGATTTTCACAGTGAAAACACGAGGTATATGTAAAACCAAGGGATGGCTTGGGCCCTGCCTGCTCTACCGAAAGAACGCGGCAAAAAAACGCCCCCGGCCCGCCGTTGTGCAGGCTGCGGCACTGAACCTCGCAAGCCTTGCAGCCAATGCAGTCTGCAGAATTGTGCATGACAATGTATTTGCTCATTACTATCCTCCCACGCAGCATGGTGGGTTATGATCAAAAAATTTATTGCAGTATCAGTTCATCCATTTTGAAATATTCGCAAATGGCCGCATCTACACGCTGGCGCTGACCACCTTTTGCAGACGAACAAAGTGTTCTTGCAAGGCCAGACCGCCGCCGCCCACATCCTGCACATCAAGCCCGCCGCGCAAACATTTGCTGTCAGAGACACCCTTGTTCACAGCACGGCTTTCGCAGGGCAGGTCGTGCCCGAAACCATGCACCACAAAGATGGCCTCGGGGTGGATGGCCGAGGTAATTTTGACCCCTGCCTCGCCCATGGCATTGCCAGCGGCGTCGAGCACGCGCACGCGGTCGCCGGGGTTGATGCCCGCCGCCTTGGCCCTTTTGATATTGACCCACACGGTATTTTCGGGAACCTGCTCGAGCAGCAGGGGATTATTGATGGTGTGCCCCTGGGTATGTACGGCCACACGCCCAAATGTGATGCGGTAGGTCCCTTCGGGCGGAGCCACGGGCGGCGTGTAGGGCGGCAGCATGTTGATACCGCTACCCTTGCCGTAGCCTTCGCTGGTAAGCTCAACCTTGCCCGATGCAGTGGGAAAGGAGTAGGAATCCATATCCACATACAGAGGGTTGTCGGTGAGCGAAACAAAGCCCTTTTCGATAAAATCTGCGCTTGTCAGGCCAGTGCCCTCAAGCTGATACCGCCATACATCCTCGGCAGTTTCAAAAACCAGAGGGTCAAGCCCAAGGCGCTTTGAAAGCCCGCTGATGATTTCCCAGTCGGCCTTGGAATCGTAGCGCGGCGGAATGGCGCGGTTGCGCACAAAAAACTGGGGTTTGAGGCCGTTCTTGGTGGCAATGATGCTCTCGCGCGAGAGGTAGGTGGAAAGGGGTAGCACCACGTCCGAGTACCAGGCCGTGTCTGACCACGAAAACGTCACGCTCACCAGCAGATCAAGGCCGTCAAGGCGCTTGCGCAGGGCATCGGGATCGGGAAAACCCTGCAGGGGATCGTGCCGCCAGGCAATGTAGGCCTTGACCGGGGGCACGCCCTGCGGGGGATTGTTGATGGCTTCAAAAGCCTTGTGCAGCAGCCCCTTGCCGGGGTCAAAAGCCTTGTTGTCCAGCCCCAAACCATCGGCGCGCAGCCCCTTGGGGGCGGAAAACATATCCACAAATTTTTTAAGACCGGGCTTGCCACATTCCTTGGGCGTGCGGCCAGGCACAATGCCGCCCTTGCTGCCCACGCCGCCAAGCAAAGCCGTAATAACCAGCGCAGTGCGCGAAACCTGGAACGAATCGGCATAGCGCGAAGTCATCCAACCTGGATGCCAGATAACATGCGGGGCTGCAGCGGCAAGAGACTCTGCCAGTCGTACAATGGCCTGAGCATCTACGTGGCACTGCTCTGCCGCCCACTCAACCGTGTATGGCGCCACAAACTGGGCCAGCTCTGCAAAGCCCGTGGTGTGAGCGTTCACATAATCCTTGTTATACAGATTGCGGGTAATAAGCGTGTTGATGATGCCCAGGTTGAACGCGTAGTCCGTACCGGGGCGGATAAGCAGAAAGTTGTTCGCCTTGGATGCTGAAATATTGTGACGAATGTCGATAACCGTAAGCTTGCAGCCCTTGCGCAGGGCCTGCATGACGGTTCTGGCTTCACCCAGATTGATAGCTTCAAAGATATTGCGTGTTTGCAGCACAATATGCTTGCAGTTGGCAAAGTCGTTTACCGCCATGCCACGCCCAAGGCCCATAACCGCCTTGCAGGCGTGGTGGGTGTTGAGGTCGCACGAGGTGCTGTGCGTGCAGACATTGGGCGAACCAAGTCCGCGCATAAAGGCGCGGTACAGATCGGTGAAGGGGCCATCACGGTCAGACCACAGCACGGCTTCCTTGCCGTGTTGCTGCTGTACATCGGCAATCTTTTTGGCCACATAGTCAAAGGCTTCGTCCCACGACACCTTTTTCCACTTGCCCTCGCCCCGCTCGCCTTCGCGGATAAGCGGGGTCTGTGGGCACTCGGCCTCGCGTTCCAGCGCCTTGCCAGCAACGCCACGTGCGCACAGCGCGCCCTTGAGCGGGCTATGCGGGTTGCCATAAATCATACCCACTGTGCCGTCTTTTATTTCGACAGAAATGGGGCACCTGGCGGTGCACATTCCGCATACACTCTGAACCAACTGAATACTGCCCATAGTGCTTCTCTCGTGCGTGTAAGGAGTTGACGTTTGCCTGATGCACCTGCTTTGGGCCAACCCCAAAACCACGCTAAAAATGACTGCATATTCGCAGCCGTGCCATGCCAAAACGTACCAAAGCCACCGCAACTGTACCAAACCAGTCAGGTACAAAAATCAGGAAGAATTGTCGTTAGCATAGGTCATTTTTTATTTCTACCCACGTTCCTGTTTTCACAAACTTTCTTTAAGGCTTAATTTAATTGTACTTTTTTTAATTTGAGTAACCACTCAACTTTTTTATCCTGTTTATTAGGCATGTTATGCAGTGCGGCTTTTTATACAATAGCGATAAGATATTTATTTCACACCCATACCTGCTCATGCATGAGTAAAACCACTTAATTTTTTTAATACAAAAGAATATCCATCAATATTTTGATAATAAAATCATAAAATTGTATGAAAATGTCGAAAAAATATTCGCGAGTTATATTAAGTAATCAAAATAACAACGCACGCGACAAAAGAACTATCCTCCCAATACACGCAAGGGCAGTTGTTCCGGGCAGCCAGCACAGACAAATCGTGCCGACTGGCGCGAGAATGCGGACAGATGAGGAGCAGACTTCAGTAGGCTGCTAGCAGGAAGAAAACAGGATGGGAAAAAAAGCGCGGGGGACGAAAAAAAAAGTGAGAAAAAAGACGGGAATGTGAAAAGAAGATGAAAAGGAGGTGGAAAAAATCAGTCGGAGGAAGCGCCAAAGGCTGCGGCGAGTACAGAGATTTCTTCCACCTGTGCCGGGGCCAGATCCTGTAGAGCGAAGTTTGGCCGTGCAAGATAAAAACCCTGCGCCAAATCAAAACCCATGGCTATAACGCTTGCCAGCTCCTCATGGGTTTCAACCCCTTCAGCAACCGTAAGAATGCCCTTGGAGCGGCAGTATACAAGAATATTGGACAAAAATTCTTTTTTGGCGGCGGGCGCTTTGTGAATGGAGCGGATAAAGAAGCTGTCGATTTTGAGAATTTCTGGCGAAATATTTAACAAACGAAGGGCGTTGGAATGCGCACAGCCAAAATCGTCAATGGCGATAAAGGCCGCCACCTGCGACCGTAGCTCGCGTATTTTGCGCGCCAGGCCGTCTTCGCTGGTAGCAGTTTCAATGATCTCAAACACCATGTTGCGGCTGATTTCTTCATAACACGGGTGCAGGCTGCGTAGTTCGTTAACATCAAGATATTGCGCCGAAATGGCATTGAAAAAAATCTTTTTGCTGCCAAGTGATGCCAGGTGCTCGCCCATCCAGTCAAAAATCATCCTGAACGTCAGGTGCTCAAGCTGCGGCAGTTTTGACTGGGCCTCAGCCAGCTGCAACATATCAAGCGGCGAGGCAAAATGTGGCGTTGTGGAGCGCATAAGGGCTTCGTAGCCGTAGATAGAACCGTCTTTGAGGCTCACAATGGGCTGAAAGGCAAAGCGTATCAGTTGCCCTTCAAGCAGCTCGTCCAGGCGCTCCTGCCTGCTGAGAATGTTCGCCTTGGCTCGGTAAATTTCGGGGTTAAAGCGCATGAGCGTGCCGCGATTGAAGTTTTGCACCTCAAACGTGGCGTGGCTGGCATAATTCATGAGCACATCGCCCGTCATGGCGTCACTGGGGTACACGGCAACCCCCAGTGAGGCGCGTATGCGCACCATTTCATTGGGTAGGTCAATGGTGGTATTCAGCAGGGTTTTGCGGTTGTCCTGCGCAAAGCGCATGGCGCTTTCTTCACTGTCAAAGCCGTGCGCATACACCGCAAATTCGTTGCCAGCGGTGCGCGCCAAAAGCACCGACTCGTTTTCACACATGCGCAAAACTTCAACAACCTTGCTTATATACATATCGCCACAGTCGTAACCGTGGGTATCGTTAACGTATTTGAGATTGTCTAGCCCGCACGAAAACAACACCCCAAACTTGCCGGGCTGCATCTGCAAGGCCTCGCGCAGCCCCCGCACAAAGGCCTTGCGGTTCATAAGACCAGTTTCAACATCGTGGTTCTGGTCGTGTTCTACCTGCTTTTTACACGTATGTGCCTGATTTATAAGAAAATTTAGCCCTTCCGACAAGTCGCCCATGTCTTCAATGGCAGGCACAGGATAACCGGCGCTAAAAAGCAGCAGTTGTCGGGCCAGACGTTTGAGTTTGGCGTGCAGACTTTCAAGATGGGAGGAAAAATTGCGGCAGGATCGGGGCGGACGAACGGAGAAGTCACCTTCTGCCAGCGCTGCTGCATAGGCAGAAAGGTCGGCGCAAACTCTTGCGAGCTCGCACAGTTTTTGAGCACCCGGCTGCTGCCCACAGCCTTCAAATTCGGCCAGCGCAGCATCAAAGCGCCCTTGCAGCAGGTTATCAAGCCCGGTTTCAATATCCATGCGCCGCCTTAAAATGAGCCTCAAGAAAAGTTAAAAAAACATGTGCGGTTGCAAACCCGCACACGGGCTACGCATTGAGTTCAGCAATACCGGTGCGTTGCGCATTGGCCATGCTTTGAAACACCGCCGCGCTTACGGTTTCTGGGTCACAACCGTGGGGCAGATACTCAAGCACATCATCGCCAAGCGTTGCAGGGGTGTCGTGGCTGTATCGCGCCAGACAATTGGCAACCGCAAGCAGGCGGGCTTCCATTTTAAAACTGGTGGCCAGCTCTGGCGAATGGTGCAGATTTATGGGCTCGGTAAGCACCAGGGGCAGTTTCCAGTGGTGCAGCACCGCCGCACCAATCAGGGCATGATCCATACCCCACTCGGCATGTTCGGCCTCAAACATGTCCATGTCTGCGGCCTGCTCCATTTCCACGATTTTTTCCCAAATATCCGGGCGTGTAGCCGCCAAAAAAACTTTGCCCACATCGTGCAGCAAACCCGCAATATAGGCTTCGTCAGGAACCATCACTAGGCGTTCGTCGGGGCTGGCATCTGGCCCGCACGCCCCGTCAGTACCACCAAACACATTGGCCAGCGCCCTGGAAATATTGGCTACTGAAAGCAGGTGGTTCCAAAACTTGTTGGTGTCAAATGCCTTGGGCAGCTGTGCCTCGCGTATAAACGACGACATACCCACCATCAGCACCAGCAACCGCACCTCGCGCAGCCCCATAATATTGATGGCCCTTTGCAGGGTAGAAACCTTAAATTCAAGCCCATATGCCGCCGAGTTGGCCACAGCAAGCACGCGGGTGGCCAGCCGGGGGCTTTGCTCAATAAGGGCAACGACTGTCTTCACAGAGGCGTTGGAGCCATCCTGCGTAACTGCAAACAGCAGTGGAAGCAGCTTGGGGTCAAATGGCAGCATGGGCGGGTTTTGCAACAGCTTTTGCAAAAACAATCTGGATTCTTTTTGTGTCTGCATAACAAAATCCTGGCCAGGGTGCTGCCCCTGCGCACGGTAAAACGCCCCCGCCCAGGCCCAAACCTGAGCAACACGCCAATCATATACAAAAGTTCCCTACAAAGACAATAGGGACACATTTTTTAATAACTAATACCAAATGTTACCTAAAACATACGCAACAGAACCTGATAGTAGATATTTACCTGTGGCGGCGCACAAGCCAGCAATGCCAGGCCAGACACTCACAAAAAAACACGCGCACAACAATCACACAGAATAATTGGGCAAAAATGCTTATTCTGCCATAGCATGCAACCATTAATAGCATGAGGCATACAAAACGATTACATGTTTACTGCTACACAAGAACAAATGATTGCATTTAAGCACTATTCCATGCGTCAAGCACTTTAGCGCATCGAGTGTACCAGCAGGTCAGGCCACAAAAATGCACTTACAAAAATAAAAGCGTGCAAATTTCGCTGGCTGTAATTTGCTTGATCTACGGTCAGTTGCCTCGCCTGCCACATGCCGCCCCATTTGGCAAAAAAACGGGCAGCACTTCCCAGGCTGAAACTATGGGCAAAAAAATAAAAAAAGGCCGAAAAAAAACAGCCTTGAAAGCTTAAAAACGACTGTTTCACTACGGCAAATAAATTTCAAGCAAAAACTTTAGGGGTAAACGAAAAAAAATATTTAACGAGCTAAAAATTTACACTCCAGGCTTCTTCACCGTGCAAATAACGGTTACTAAACTTGCTTTACGCATGCTCTGAATAATAACACCTCTCATTTTTTGGCAACAACATCCTTACAACATTGTCAAGAAATTCTCCAAGGCTAATTCTAGACTTTTTATAGAGAACAATCCCTCCTACGCCTCCTGTTCCAGATACTCCAACATCAGGGTGGCAACGTTTGCAGACAGCCCGGCAGAAAGCATGGATTCGTGCGTTCCCTGCGTCCAGCGCAGCGCAATATTTGCTGTTTTCAAAAAACGGCTCCAGCCCTGGTAATCGTCGTCCATCAATATTTGGGGATTATTGGCAAAATCCAGCGCCCGCACCAGCAGCACCTTGCAGTCTGAGGGCGTGGGCCGCTCATACCGGGCAGCGGCCAGAGCGTTGCCCCGGTAGGTCAGAAGCAGGTTATCCATCTGCACGGCGCTGAAACCGGCGGGCAACAGGCCGTTTGTTTCTCCGCACTCCACAAGGTAGGCAAGCTGTTGCTCGCGCGGCATGACCCGCAGTTTTTGCGGATCAAAGGCCAGGCCTTCCTGCAATATTGTCTGCAACAGTTCTATATCGTCCTTGGCGGCCATTTGCTTTGCGCGGCTGTTGTCGGCCACAGAGTCAAGAATGACCACAGGGCCAAGGTCATTGCCCTGGGCCGCATGACGGCACGCTGTTTCGTAGGCAAGCACCCCGCCAAAGCTCCAGCCGCCAAAAATGATATTCTGACTCTCGACCTTGAGGATTTCGTCCAGATAATATTCAGCCAGACTTTCAACCGTGTGCAGTTCTGTGGTTATGGATGAGCGTTTTTGGCTAAAACCCGCAGCCTCCACCGCGTACACCGTGTACTTGTGGGCCAGCTGCCGCGCAAGATCGCTGTAGCAGAACACGCTGCCGCCCACCGGGTGGAACAGAAACAGGTTTTTGCCGCCCGGGCAGTGACAAAGCCGAATAACCGGGCTTTCGCGCTTTTCTGTCTTGCCAGCTAGCAGCTCAGCCAGCTGGGCAATGCTTGAATGGGTGAGTAGTTCATTGACCGCCACGTGCACGTTCATTTCTTTTTCAATCATGGCGATCAGCCGGATGGAAAGAATACTGTGCCCACCAAGGCTGAAAAAGCCCGCATCCGCATCTGTTACCTCAACGCCCAGCAGGCGCTGCCAGATTTGGGCCAGTTTTTCTTCCACTGGCCCGGCGGGTTTACGGCCCCCTCTGGTTTCCACGCCGCCAAGGGGCGAGGGCAGGGCTTTTTTGTCTACCTTGCGGTTTATGGACAAGGGCAGCTCCAGCATGGGAACAAAAAATTCCGGCACGCAATAGGGGGGCAAATGCTGCTCAAGATACCTGCGCAAAAGTGCCGTATCCACCTGCCCAACCACATAGGCGGCAAGGCTTTTTTCTGCCCCGGCGCGAAAAATATCGGCCACCACGGCCACCTGCCGCACACCGGGAAAGCCCGCCACGGCCTTTTCTACCTCGCCAATCTCAACCCGGTTGCCGCGAATCTTTACCTGCTGGTCTTCACGCCCACGGTAATAAACAAGGCCATTCTGCACAAAACCCTTGTCGCCCGTGCGGTAGAAGCGTTGGCCGCCGTGCTCTACAAATGCACCGGGGGCGGCATTGTTCAGATAGCCGCGCGACACGCCGTCGCCAGATATCCACAGTTCGCCTGTGACGGAATCGGGCAGCTCGCAGCCGTTTTTGTCCATCACATGGATTCGCACGCCTTGCAGCGGCATGCCAATGGGATAGGCGGTAAAATCCTGATAATTGCCAAGATCAATGCGAAAGGCGCTGCTGTCTACCGTGCATTCTGTGGGGCCGTACACGTTATAGAGCACCACTCCCTCATTGCCGGGTATGGCGTAAAACTTGCGTATCACATCGGGTCGCAGCACCTCGCCAGCCAGCAGCAGAGCCTTGAGCGGCAGGGGCTGGCGCTGCTCGGCAAGCCAGTCTGTAAGCACGTTGAAAAATGCGGGCGTCATGTCGCACAGGTCGAGCCCGCGCTCACGCGCGCAGGCGCAGAACAGCGAGGGATTTTTGCGCTCCTCGTCGGCTAGCACATACAGGCTGTTGCCGCAAAAAATGGAAACCGCCAGCTGCTGCACCGAGGCATCGAACGAAAGCGGCGCCACCAGCCCCACGTGGGCGCAGCCTGCCGCATAGGGCCGCAGGGCGCGCAAGATGTGCATGAGATGACGGTGCTCTACCACCACGCCCTTGGGAACCCCGGTGGAACCGCTGGTGTAGACAATGTAGGCCGCTTGCGCGGGGTCTACCTGCGCAGATCCGCAAACAGGCAGGGGCGGCCCGCTCACCGGCGGCAAGTGCTGCACCCCAAAGCGCGTGCGGGGCGCGTGCTGCTGGCTGCCGCCACGGCGGATGACCACATCGTAACGATAGGCTGCATTGCCCGTTTGTTCCTCGCCCGCCTGGTCTTCGTCACGGCCATTACCTGGCCCCTTGCCCTGCCCCAGAACGCAGGGGGTTATTTCCACCTGCACAGGCACGGGGCACTGTGCCGCCCATTCCATAAAGAAGCGACGCGGCACAAAAAGCTCGTCAGAAGAATCGTGGCGCAGCAGACCATTCTGGTTGCCGCTGGCAAGGGCGTAGGCCTGAAGGGCGGCCCGCAGATCGTCCTGCCTGTCCAGATCGCGCACAGCACCTACAAACAGCGTGCCCTGCGGCGTCAAAAGCTCCACCGCATGGCTCAGCACCTTGCGCAGATAGTTGTACCCGGGGAAATTTTCTGCGACACCGTTCAATACAACAGCGTCAAATGCCTGCCCGTCCAGAAAACGTATGTCTGCTGCCTCCATGCGGCGGACTGACACCCTGATGGGTGCAGAAAGACACGACAGACGGCTCAGTTCGTTGCGGGCCAGATCAATGGCCGCATATTCACTGGCCGAATTGACAAGGGCACGGGCAACAGCGCCAGAACCGCTGCCCACATCCAGCACCCTGCGGCCCAGGCTGTAAGCAGTGTCGCCAGTCAGACCGCACTTTTTAACAACGGCTGCGGCCATTTTGGCCAGTTCGCCCTGCGGGCAGGGGGCAGCGTCAAAGTCGCTCTTCCAGCCCATGTCGCTGCCAGGTTCCGCCACCTGCTCCCAGTATTCGGTGCTCACAAGGCCAGAGCCCTTTTCTGCCACCTCGTCGTAATCCTGCGCGTCAAGGCACAGCACATGCTGGATGCCGGGGTTTCTGTAGTGAAAATATTCGGCATCGCGCAGGCAGGTGCTGTCGGCAATGATCAGGCTTGCGGGCCGCAGCATGGCCTCTTTACGCACCTGTGGCTGCTCGCGCTCTACGGGCAGATACACGGCCCCGGCCCGCATGACGCCAAGGGCTGCGGCCAGATACAGGGATCCGCGCGCGCACAGCACGCCCACCACGGCCTCGCGGCCATAGCCACGCGCCACAATGAACCGTGCAATGCGTTCTGAAAGAACATCCAGCTCGCCAAAATTCAGTGTGCCGCCGCCGCCAGCAAGGGCTGGGGCTGCGGCATTGTGTTCCACAATACTGCGAAACAACTCCTCTAACGTACTGTACTGATTTGCTGCAACGGCTGGTGAAGACTTTGCCCCTGCGCAACCAACGTCAGCAGGCGTGCTGCTGACAGGGATATGCTTTTTTTTCTCGGGCGCTCGTAAAGAAAAGTCCGCTAGCTTCATCATGCCATCCCTTCAGTGATGCCTTCAATAAAATGCCCGTAATATTCCAGCCAGTCAGCGGCTGTGTCGGCAGAAAGCTGCCGGGGGTCATACACAAAACATAGCAGATAGTCATCGCCCTGTTCGCAAACCGAGCACAGCAGGTCGTAGCCCCCGGGCTCAGAGGCACTTTCCGCACCAGAGGCGGCAAATTCAAAGCCCGTGCGCAGGCCGCCTTGCCCCGTTGCCGCAAAATGGGGGGCAGCAAACTGGCATGCGGCAAGTTCAGACTCTGTATGCATCAGCAGGTCGTCAAAATCCATATTGTCGTCGAGCACAAAGGGCACAGCGCGGTCTGCACCAAGGCCCACCGCCACCTGCTCCTGCTGGCTTACACGGCCCATAAGCACCGCAAACACAGCCAGCAGCACAGCCGCAGGGCGTGCGCCCTTTTGCGCCGCAATGGCAGTAATCGTCTGCCGCAGACCAGCCGGGGTCACAGTTTCGCAGATGGCTCTGCTGGCCCTGGGGGCGGCACTTGCCGCAACCCCGGCAATTGGCAGGGACGAAGGCTCAAAACGCAGGGGCTCCTCAGCCGGGCTGGTAGTCATGAGTTCAAGAATTCGCACATAGTCGCTGGCCATGTGCTGCATGTCTGCCTCGCTGAACAGGTCTGCGTAGTATTCAAGGGCAATGCCAATGTTCGACCCCGTATCGCTGGCAAAGATGGAAATATCCGTCTTGCTGGCGTGCTTGCTGAAGCGCAGGGTTTCAAACAGGCCCTGCCCTTCGGCGGCAAATTCAAAGTTCATGTACGACAAAATCACTTCCGAAAGGGGCGATCTGTCGGGCCAGGTGGTCTGACGCAGGTCGGCCAGCAGGTTATTGAGAATATACCCCCGGTGGCGCATGCCCTCGTTGCTGATCTGCCGTGTGGCGCGCAGCTGGGCGCCAAGCGGCTGGGCAGGATCAACGCTGAAACGCAGGGGCAGAACCGAGGCCAGCATGCCCGCCGTATTGAGGTGCTCGCCGCGCCCGTCCACAGAAACGGCAATCACCACATCATGCGCCCCCGTGTAGGCCTGCGCCAGCAGGCTCCAGGCGCAGAGTGACACCTGATAGTTGGTCAGCCCTGACTTGCGTGCCAGGGCCTTTATGCCCTGCACAAGCTCTGGCGCAAGCTCAAATTCATACATGCCGCCACGGCCAGTGTGCACGCGTGGGCGCGGGTGCGATGCGGGCAGGTTGAGCTGCGGAAGCTCGCCCTTGTAAATGCCCTGCCAGTAGGCTGCCGCCGCAGTGTCGGGGTGGGTAACCTGCTGCCAGGCAATGTCCTTCATCTGCGCCGACACTGGCGCAAGAGGCAGGCCGTGGTACAGGCGGTACAGGTCTGCATTGAGCAGCGACATGGTTCTGCCGTCGCCAAGGGCGTGGTGCACGTCGATAAACAGCACCCTCTCTCCGGCATCTGTCGCCAGCAATATGGCGCGGAATCCCCCTTCGCTGCGCAGGTTGAAGGGCCGGATAACCTCATCCTTGTGCGCAAGGCTGGCAATGCGCCTTTGCTCCAGCGTAAAGCCGGTAAAGGGATGGATGATCATGGCCGGACGCTCTGCTTCAAAATCACAAAAGCTCGTGCGCAGAGCCTCGTGCCGTTCAACCAGTTGGCCCAAGGCGGCCTCCAGACGGGCGACATCCACATCTGGCGGCATCACCAGAAATACCGGCAGATTAAAGCCAAGATCGCCCTCGCTGACCATGTCTGCATACAGGATGGCAAGCTGTTCGTTGCCCACGGGGTATTTATCGAGCACAGGGGTTGCGGGCGAGGATTTTTGTACAGGCCGGGCAACCTTAGATGAGGGCCCGGATTCGGGCTGCGGGCCAGACTGAGAAGCGGGCTGTGCTGCGGACTGAGAAATGGGCTGTGCATCGGGCTGCGCATCGGAATGTACAGGGGGCAGCAAGGCAAGGGCGCGGTCAACAATATCGCCCAGGGTGTCGCTTTCCAGCAGGTCAACCACGCTCAGGCTGAGCCCAGCGTCCTTTTCCAGCCGGTTGACGATGCGCGTGGCGGCAATGGAATCGCCCCCAAGATCAAAAAAGTCGTCATCCCTTGTGAGCGGGCGTTCGTAGCCAAGGCAATCGCGCATGATTTCAAGCAGCTGCCGCTCGTCAACGCCAGCCACTGCGGGGGATGTGGGTGCAGTGTCAGACACGGCAGGTTGACCCGCGTAGCCTGCGTGACCCGCCTGACCCGCGCGGTCTGCGTGCCCTGCGTGGGCAGGCTCCCCGGCCATGTGCGGCAAACCATTAAGGCTGAAGGCAGCCACATTTTCGCCGCTCATGCCCACAACCACGGTTTCCCTGCCGCTGCCAAGCGCGGTAAGCAGCACTTCAAGAGCCTGCTGCGGCGCAAGCATGCCTGCGGCCTCTGGCCCGTTGCCCAGCCCCTCGCGGGCAGCCATGCCCACGCCCGACCAAGCATTCCAGCAGATGGAAAGGGCTGGCAAACCAAGGCTGGCGCGGTAGCGGGCAAAGGCGTTCAAAAAGGCGTTGGCCGCCGTGTAATCGCTCTGCCCCGGCGCACCCACCAGAGCCGTGCGCGACGAGGCCAGCACAAAGAAGGCAAGGTTGTCGCCAAGGGTGGCTTGGTGCAGGTTCCAGGTTCCCGCCACCTTGGGGGCCAGTACGGCCTCGTAATCCTGCTTGCGGCTGGTGAGCAGATACCCCCTGCCCGCCACGCCCGCCGTGTGGATGACGCCCTGCACCGGGCCGACCTCGCGCCGAATCTGGGCAAAGGTGACCTCGACCTGCACGGCATCTGTGATGTCGCAACGGTAAGCGTCAAAGGGCGCGCCGGACAGTGCGTCGGGCGCGGGCTGGCCGCTGCGGTGCAGCAGCACCACACGTGCGCCGCAGTGCTCGTAAATCTGCCGCGCAAGGGTTTGGCCCATGCCGCCAAGACCGCCGGTAATCACCACGCAGCCCTTGCTGCTGAAAATGGGAGCGGCCACGGACGCAGGTTGCAGGCTGATAAGCTGGCGCACACGCACAGAGCCATCGGCAGCCACCACATACGGCCCGTCGATGCGCCCAAGGCTGGCCGCCAGAGCCGCCACACTGGCCGAAGCGGCAGAACGTGAGGCATTGGCCGCCGGTTCAAGTTCCACATAGGCGCAGGAAATTCTGGGTTCTTCCCACGGCAAACAGAGCAACGGCCCCTGATGCAGTGCCGCGCCCAACGCGCCCAACGTATCATGCGGCTCACCCGGCACAAAAGCCCCGCCGCCCACCACGGTTACCCGCAGGGGGCTGCGCATACCGCCCCGGCAAACTTCCTGCAACAGGGCACAGAGCGGCCATGCCTGATCTTGATCCTGGTCGCTGCTGTACGCAGGGTTCTGCATATGCGGCAGGCACACCAGATGGTCAATGTCGGCGGCCAGAACTTCATTGGCCAAAACGCGGGCATCGTCTGCCTGCCCAGGCCATATGCCCTGGGCCACAACCTGCGGGCCAAGCGCCTGTTTGAGAGCCGAGGCAAGCTCTGTGCCCAGACCGCCTACCAGCATGATTCTTTTATTTTGCGCAGTCTGCGGGCCTACCTCGGCCTGTTGCCAGCCAAGACCGTAGAGTTGCGGCCTGGCCTTGAGCTCTGGCGGTTCCACGCTTGCCGCACTGCTGCGCAGAGCCATGAACACCATGCCCTTGAGCTCCACCAGCGCTCTGCCAGAGGCGTCTGCTACCACGCAGTCTGCCGTAATCATGCCCTGCTGCCGCTCGGTAATGCGCACCAGCGCCCAAGCCTGTGCGGTCAGGGGGCTGTGGAGCCACACCTCTTTGCAGGCGGCGGGCACAAAGCCAGTGGTATGGCGCAGGGCAAGGCTGGCGGCAATGTCCATCATGGCCGGATGCCAGCGGAAGGTATTGAAATCACCCCGATAGGCATCGGGCAGATGCAGCTCGGCCAGCAGGGTATTGCCGTCATCCGCTGCCCAAAGCCGTTTGCGGCACTGCCAGCGGTCACTGACCTCAAGCCGCAGCCCGGTTTGCGCTGCGCGGGGCTGGCTGTTGCCTTCCGTACCCTGCTCCACCGCTTCGGCCATAACTTCGCCAAAAACTTCTGGCATGACTTCAGGCAGTCCAGAGCACAGGGCGGCCAGATCAAGCTGTTCAGGGGCCAGCCTGCCAACGAAGCTCACGCTGGCGCTGGCAGCCACAGTCCATATTTCGTCCTTGCCGTCCACTGGCTGACAGGTGTGCACCTCTACGCTCTGGGTATCGCCCTCTTGCCGGGTCATAAGCACCACACGGCTGCCAGGGCCACAGATCACGGGCTTACGCCAATGCAGATCGGTAATGGCAAGGGGAGCCGCCCCGCCAATCCAGCCAAGGCAATCCAGCAGGCCCATGCCCACCAGCAGGGGCGTGCCGTCAAGCCTGTGCTCTGCTGCGGGCCAGAAATCCGGCCTTTCCACGGCCAGGGCAAAAGCCTTGCCGCTGGGTGTGACCACAGGCTCAGAAAGAAACTTTGCCGCAAAGCGGGGCCACAGTGTTGTTCTGGCAAGGGGCGCGGCGGGCAGATGCAGACGGAACGCAGGCTTGTCTGCGGGCCACAGCAACGTGCCCCCGGCAAGGTAGGCGCTGGCCGCAGCCTGCGCCTCGACCTGCGAGACAAAAAACGCGCCGCACTGCGATTGGGCAAGGGCCGACTTGCTTACGTTCACGGGGGTAAGCCCCGTGGCAAGCTGCTCCAGCAGTTCGCGCCGGGTGCGGGCCACCACGGCGGCACGCACGGGCAGGGCATCGCGCCCGGTCATGAGCGTGGCGGCGATGGCGTGCAGGGGCCAGCCCTCGTTATGCGCCACTGCCTCTGCCACCGCCCAGGCATATTCGTGCAAGGCGGCCTCGTCCGGGGCGCTGAGCACCACGCACTGCCAGCTGCCGTCGTCCTGCGGCAGGGGCTCTGCCCTGTGCTCGGCCACAACAACATGGGTATTCACGCCGCTAAGGCCAAAGGAACTGACGCCGCAGCGCCAAGGGCGCTCGTTCTGCGGCAGGGGCTCAAGACTTTGGGCAACGCGCACGGGCGCGGCATCAAAATCAATATGCGGATTGGGCCGCTCAAAATGCGGCTGCGGCGGCACAAGACCTTTTTCCAGGCACAGCACGGCCTTGGCAAGGCCAGCAGCTCCGGCGGCGGCATCCAGATGCCCCAGATTGCCCTTTACCGAGCCGATAAGCGCCTTTTGCTGCCGCACGGCATTTTGCCGGGCAAAAGCCCTGCGCAGGCCTTCAATTTCCACCGGGTCGCCCAGCACCGTGGCCGTGCCGTGGGCCTCAAAAAACTGGATGTCGGCCAGATCAACACCCGCATTCTGCGCGGCCAGGGCAATAACCTCGCCCTGCGCCTCTGGGTTGGGCGCAGCCATGCTGGTGGATTTGCCGTCCTGATTGACGGCGCTGCCAGGAATGACCGCATGGATGGCGTCGTGGTCGCGTAGGGCAGCATCGAGCGGCTTGAGCAAAAACACCGCCGCGCCCTCGCCCGCGCCCACGCCCTCTGCGCCAGCATCAAAGGTTTTGGTGCGGCCAGAGGCCGATTCAATGGCAAAGGCCGCGTCTGCCTTGACGGGCAGATCAATGACATGCGCGCCGCCCACAAGGGCCACGGCGCATTCGCCCTCGCGCAGGCTGCGGCAGGCCTGATGCAGGGCCGCCAGCACAGAGGAACAGGCCGTATCAACGCTGGCCGCAGGGCCGTGCCAGTTTTTCAGGTAGCTCAGACGGGCCAGCACGTTGGAGGGCACGTTGATAAGGTAGGTCTGCTCCGCCAGATCGGGAAACGCACGGGTCACGGCTGTCTGGAACAGGCGCACGGGGCTGGCCCCCACAAAAACGCCCACATCGGCGCTTTCAAGGGCGCTGCCGCCGTAGCCCGCATCGTCCAGTGCGCGCAGGGCTGTTTCAAGAAACACGCGTTGGGCAGGGTCGAGCAAACTGGCGTCGTTGGGCGACAGGCCAAACCTACGGTAATCAAACGATGATATATCCGAAAGATAGGCCGCCTCGCGCAGCCGCGCTTCGTCAAAGGCAAGGCCCACGGCGTCGAATATCTGCCGCGTTTCGGCGCGCCGCTTTTCGGGCATGGGCACATTCATATCCGCGCCGCTGGCCAGATCGCGCCAGAAGCTCTCGGTATCTGCATAATCGCCCAGCCGCACCGCCATGCCGATGATGGCAATGGGCGCTGTGGTTGCGCGGCGGGTTTCAACCCCACTGCCCCACTGCTGCGAACGCGCGATAAAGGCGGCCTGTGCGCGGATGGTGCTTTCTGAAAAAAGCCCGGCCAGCGTAAATATGCCCGGCCACTGATTGTCCAGCAGGGTGTGCAGACGCACCAGCAACAGCGAATTGCCGCCAGCGTCAAAAAAGCCCGTATCCGGCCCGGCCTCAACCTCTGGCATGACCTGCCGCCACACCTCGCCTACGGCATCAAGTAATGGTTCTGGCAGCGCCCCGTTGCCATCGGCCTGCGGGGCGGATGGTGCGGCTGCCGCAAGGCCAGCCAGGAGGGGCTTGCCTTGCAAGCGCTTGCGGTCGGCCTTGCCAGAGGCGCTCAGCGGGATATCATCCACCACAAAAAACCGTGCCGGGTGCATGTATTCTGGCAACAGGGCCGCAAGGTCAGAGCGAATATCCGCAAAGTGCAGCTTAGCGCCGCCCTGCGGCAGCAGATAAGCCTCAAGCGCGGCGTATTCGCCAATGCGGCCCACGCGCACCACGGCCTGTGAAACGCCGCCGCAACGCGCAAGCGCTGCCTCCACCTCGCCAAGTTCGATACGGAACCCGCGAATCTTCACCTGATCATCATTGCGGCCAAGATATTCAATGCTGCCGTCTGCCAGCCAGCGCCCCAGATCGCCCGTGCGGTACATGCGGCTGCCGGGGGCAAAGGGGTCGTCCATAAAGCGCTGGGCGGTCAGGTCTGGCCGGTTCACATAGCCACGGGCAACCTGCACGCCTGAAATATAAATCTCGCCCGTTACACCCAGCGGTACGGGGCGCAGGTATTCGTCAAGCACATACAGGCGGGTGTTGCTCACCGGGCTGCCGATGGGCACGGCGTAGGGCGGCGTGTGCAGGCAGGGCTGCCACGATACGTCCACAGTTGCCTCTGTGGGGCCGTAGAGGTTGTGCAGCTCGGCGCGCAGATGCTCCGCCTGCCGCAGGGCGTTCCAGCGGGCCACCAGCTCGCGGGGCAGAGCCTCACCGCTGGTAAACACATAGCGCAACGAATGCAGCTTGCGCGCCTCTTGCGGGTAGGCCTCCAGATGATCCAGAAAAGCCCGCAGCATGGAGGGAACAAAGTGCAGCACCGTAACGCGGCGGGCCTCAATGGCCTCTGCAATACAGGCAGGGATCTTTTCCGCCTCTGGCTCCAGCAGGGCAAGGATTGCGCCCTGCCACGACCACCAGAACAGCTCCCACACCGAAACATCAAAGGTAACCGTAGTTTTTTGCAGCACCACATCGCCCTGCCCAATGCCAAAGCGCGCCTGCATCCACAAGAGGCGGTTGGCCACGCTGGCATGCTCCACAAGCACGCCCTTGGGCCGCCCGGTTGAGCCGGACGTAAAGATCACATAGGCCGGAGCGTCGGACGGCAAGGGCGCAGAATCATGCACGGAAGTGCCGCCAGCAGCCCCGTCCGTAACCCCTTGCGCACCAAGCCCCGCAGCATCGGGCACGAGCACAGGCTGGCCGCACAGACCAAAGGGTTCTGCAAAGCGCGCATCGCACACAACCGCGCACGAGCCCAGGTCTTCAAGCACGGGCCGCAGCCTTTCGGCGGGCATGCCTGGGGCTATGGGCACATACACCGCGCCAAGACGCAACACGGCAAAAATGCAGGCCAGCATTGCGGGCGAGCGCTCAAAACACAGGCACACATACTGCCCGCGTTCAATGCCCTGCCTTTGCAGCCATGCGCAAAGGGCATCGACCTGCGCGTCAAACTGGGCGTAGGAAAGCACCGCGCCCGCTGCGTCAACCACTGCCGGGGCCTGGGGACTGCGGCGGGTCTGAGCACGAAAACGGCTGTCCATATCCGCTTGCAGGTCAAAGGGCTCGGCAGTGTCGTTAAAACGGGCAAGCAGGGCCTGCTCCTGTCGGGGCAGAATATTGAGCTGGGCCAGCGAAATGGCGTCGTCGCGCAGCACGGAATCCGCAAGGGTACACAGGCGCTCGGCCATGCGGCTGACTGTTTCGCGGGTAAAGAGCTCTGTGCAGTATTCAAGGTGCACGTCATAGCCGCCGTCGGCCCGCTCGCGAAAATAAAAACTCAGGTCAAACTTGCTGCACTGGTGGGGCAGGTCAAGGGGCTCCATGCACAGCGGTTCGCGGCCAAAGTCGCTCCAGCTGGCGTCTTCCAGCGCGGCAAAAACATCAAACAGCGGGTTTTGCGCGGCGTTTCTTTCAACCCCAACGGCCTCAATAATTTTCTCAAAGGGGCAGCTTTGGGCGGCCAGCGCGTGGCCAAATGCGGCATCCACAGTGCGGGCCAGCTCGGCAAAACCGGCCTGCGCATTCATGCGCGCCCGCACCACAAGCGTGTTGACAAACAGGCCCACAAGGCCCTGAACTTGCTCGTGCTCTCTGTTTGCCGCAGGGCAGCCTACTATAATGTCGTTCTGCCCGGTGTGGCGCAGCAAAAAGGCATCCACCAGAGCCAGCAAAACGGGAAACACCGTCACCCCCGCATGCCGCGCCCAGTTTTTAAGGGCAAGGCTGCGCTCAAGCCCCAGATCAAAGGCCAGCACCGCGCCCTCAAAGCGTTGCACCGCAGGACGG
>SAAX01000055.1 GCA_009929215.1 Deltaproteobacteria bacterium
AGCGAAGCGAGGGCGATGGCTGGTGTTGAGGGAATTTGCAAAATACGCATTTTTCTGGCCTGACAAGGAAAAATCCTGTTTTTGAGCGCAGCGTACTCAAGTACGTGAGCATCAAAAACAGGATTTTAACGCCGTCAGGCCAAAAAAGTCGGGTTTGCGTAAATGCGCTCGACAGGCTCTCCCCGCCGCCACAGACTCCCCTGCCTTTCTGCTTTACTACCCCTTGCCGCCGTGCCGCTTCACCCCAAACCGGATGCAATCCGTGGGGCAACTCCCCGCACAGTCACCGCAATTGGTGCAATTTTCCTCGTCCGGCCGCGTGCGCATGGCACACACCTGCCTGCACCTGTCGCAATCATTGCACTGCTCTGTCCTGAAAAACCGCAAGACAGAAAACTTCCGCGCCAGTTCCAAGGCCGCCCCAAACGGGCACACAAACCTGCACCAGCACATCAGCACCACCAGCCCCAACGCCACACCGCCCAACGTAATCAGCAAACGCAAATCCCACATGGGAAAGGCATGCTTCCACGTAAGCCACGCCGAGGGCCAAAACTCGCCCACGCGGATAGGCACATCAATACGCGGCTGCCCCAACACAAACCAGGCCGTCAAACAGGCCGCCAGCGCCAGATACTTGGCCCAACGAAAGTTCGACACACCCACGGGGTTGGAGCCAAGACGCAAGGGATTGAGCGTGAGCACGCGGTTGACCAGATGCCCCGGGCACAGCCAGCCGCAAAAAGCCCTGCCAAACAGCACGGCCCCCCCCAGCCACACGCCCCAGAAACCCCAGAACATGCGCGCCGCCTGACCCGGACAGGTGATGACCGGGCAGTTCTGACAGCTCACAAAGGGAACCACAAAGGGACAGCGAAACACACCGTACAAAGCCCATTCGCCCAAAAACAGTGTGGAAACAAACAGCACCGCGCGGTTACACCAGTATAGCGCCCGAAGCTTCAGGCTGGGACGGGCCACAATTTCATGCAACATCCTTCACCCCCAACTTTTCCACAAGCTCCATGCCCTTGGGCGAAATGGCGGGGATAAATCCCGCTGCCTCAAAATACTCCTGCCCCTGCGCACTGGTAATCCAGTCCATGTAGGCCGTGGCCTTTGCGGGATCAGCAGCATTGGCCATCATGCCCACGGTAAAGGTCAACGGCCCGGCGGGGAACAGCCGATCGGGAATTTCAACATATTCCAGCTTGTCGGCAAACCGCGCCATACGGCAGATACGCCGCTCCACAATCATGGCATCGGCCCTGCCTTCGGTCACGTCCGCAACAGAACGCTGCACGCAACTGCCCTGCTCACGCACATTGGCAAGCACCTTGCCCGTTATGTCGGCGGCTTTAAGAATGCCCATAACCGCCTGCCCGCCTGGGGCAGAAGCCTCCAGCGCCATGGCCACCCGCACGCCGGGGCGGGTCAGGTCTTCAATATTGGCGATCTTTGCGGGGTTGCCCTTGGGCACGGCGATAACATAGCTCGTGAAGCACAGCGGCCTGAAATTGACCATCTTGCCAGCCTTGCGCAGTTTTTGCGCCAGGGCCAGCACGCGCCCGGCAAAAACCTCGGTCTGGCCGCCGCCGGTTAGCAGCGACTTGCCCAGCGCCGCTGCAAAGGCCCCGGTGTAAACGATTTTTACGCCCGACTGCTGCTCATAGGCCTCATGCGCGGGCATCATGGCCTCGGCAAGCCCGCCGCACGACCACACCTGCAAGGTTCCGCCCGCTGCCGCTTGTGCGCTTTGGGGCGTCAGCATGGCCGCCCCTGCGGCTCCCAGCGCCAGAGATTTCAAAAAATCGCGCCGCCCTTTTTCTGAATGATCCATGAGCCCCTCCCTGTCAGAACATTGTGCGCCAGCACCTGCAATTTGTGGCGCGGGCTGTTCCATAATGTGCGCAGCTTCAAAACAAAAAAAGTTTCGCACAAAAGATGCGAAACCAGCGTTGTGAGGGGTGCGCCCAGAAGGAAGGGAATTACTTGGAAAAAACCCGACCCGTGGCACATGGCGAGACAACCTGCCCCACAACGCCCACACGTCAGGTACTGCCAGCGGGCAACTGCCGCCGGGTGCAAACCGCGCCACTGCTGACGGCGGCGTAATCCGCCGCTGCCTGCACCGCGCTACGCGGCCCGCTTATGCAAAAGTTATAAAGATATGGCATGCCGCCAACATTACGATGGTTGGTCACCCGAGGCAATGGACACAGTTGGCCTACCCCAAGGGAGCAAACCGTTGTGTCACCAGCGTTGCAAGCGCCCCACCGCAACGCGCCCTTACAGAAAAATCAAAACTAGCGGGAATTATTCCAGAATATAACGCATGGGATCCACAGGCACACCGTTGAGACGAATCTCGTAGTGTAAATGTGGCCCGGTGGTGCGGCCGCTCATGCCCACATAGCCCACGATCTCGCCGCGCTTGACCCACTGGCCTTCCTGCACGGCGCAGCGTTGCATATGACCGTATTTGGTAACGATGCCGCTGCCGTGGTTGATTTCCACACTAAAGCCGTATGCGCCGTCGCGCCCTGAAAGGGTCACAATGCCCTGGGCGGGCACAATGATGGGCGTGCCGATGCGGTTGGTGATGTCGAGCCCCTTGTGGAACTGCCCCCGCCCACCAAACGGAGCAGAACGCCAGCCAAAGCTGGACGAAACAAAACCAACAACCGGCCAGATGGTTGGCATGGAGGAAAGGGCATCGCGATTTTCGCGCAGGGCCAGCAGCAGATCCTGCTGACGTACTTCTTCAAGCTTTACGGATTCGGAGAGTCGGGTGAGAAATTCAAGCATCTTGCGGGCTGCAAGCTCCTGCCGATGCAAAGGCAAATAGGTACGCGAAAAATCCCCAGGGCTATCGCCCACAGAACCGGCCACAGCGGGGTCTTTTTCCATGTTCATCATGATACGCAGCTTGGAGTCGAAGCTCTGCACCCGCTCAAGATCGCGGCCCACTACAGAAATACGCTCCACCAGATTAACAAGCTGGCGGCGCTGTTCTTCAATGGTTTTATCCGCATTGCGCAGGTCGTCGCCAAGGTGGCGGGTTTCAAGCCAGTTGCGCACCAGCCAGATATTGCAGCCCACCAGGGCCAGCACCAGCAGGCACGCAATAATGCCAAACCAGCCGCGCATGCGTACATTGCGGCTGCCGCTGCGACCTTCGGTGAAGATGACTATGTGATATTTGCCAAACAGCATTGAGCGGATACTTTAGGGCGGGAAAGCAACCCGTGTCAATCAGCGGCAAGGTCAGGCAAATCGCTGTCGGGCAGCGGTACTTCCTGCGACAAATCGGTGGACGCGCTGTTTTTTTCAAGCTGCCAGCGGGTCAGGCCATTAAAAATACAACGGCGCGAATCTTTTGAAACGGCATAAAGATGCTCGAGCGTTTCACTCATGGAGCTGCGTGCCGTATTGCCCGCCGAGGGACAGACATTGGTCCATATGGGAAGCTCCCACTGTTTGGCGGCCTTAAGAATATACTTTTTTTCCACCAGCAAGAGCGGGCGAATCAGTTGCAGGCCGCCGCCAAAAAAGGGCTCGTTCATGCTCATGCCGTCCACACGCCCATTGCGGCTCAGATTCATAAAAAACGTCTGCACCAGGTCGTCGGCATTATGCCCAAGGGCAAGGTGGGTTATGCCGTACTGGCCGCACAGCTCAAAAAGCCGCTTGCGGCGCAGCCACGAGCAGCGAAAACAGGCCGAGCGGCGAAGATTTTTTTCCGAATGCGCATCGGGCCCGTAGGTGGTCATCTCGATATGGCCAGGTATGCCCCTCTTGGCCAGCCAGGGCAGCAGAGCCGCGTGGCTCTTTTCGTCAAAGCCGGGGTTCAGGTGGATCGCCATAATTTCAAAGTGAAAAGGTACGATTCCTTGACGAATTTTAAGGCTTTGCAGCAACACAAAGCTGTCTCCCCCGCCAGAAACAGCCACAGCCACCCGGCATCCTGGCCAGAGCATGCCGGTTTTTTGCATGGCCTTGCCCGCGCTTTTAACGCAGGTTTCCTGGGCGAACGATCTTTTTTCTCTGCTCATAATTTTTTCCGCATATTCTATTGACCGGCAAGGGGCTAAAATCTTGCCGTACCTGTGGAGCCTTGCTGGACGCCAATTTATCAGCCTATTGACAGCGCAGCAGACGACATATATCAATTCTTATTTCAGCAGGGCAAACCTGCGCGAAGGCGTATGCACACGCCCGGCCTTTACAAATGGTCGGGCGGTATTATTTATCAACCGGGTTGCCTGTGGTGGCCCGGAATGCGGCGTTTAAGCCGCTACCTACGGAGGCAGCATGGCCCGTATTACCGTTGAAGATTGCCAGGAACGCGTAGACAACCGTTTTCTGCTGGTGCAGATGGCTATCAAGCGCGTGCACCAGTACCGCGAAGGCTACGAACCCCTGGTGGAATCGCGCAACAAAGAGGCCGTGACCGCCCTGCGCGAAATTGCCGCAGGAAAGGTTCTGCCTGATGACGTAAGTCTTTACAACCCCCTGCCCGGCCAGGAAGTGGCCGCCGCAGAGGAATAGCCCACTGGGACAGCTTGTCCGCGCGGCGGCTTCCCCCGGGAGGCCGCCGCGCTTATGTACAACCTTTAGCACAGGCGCACAAGCCGCACAGTGACCGGAACTACGATGGAGCTCGATTACTACGATGTGCTGGGCGTAAGCCGCAGCGCCGAAGACGACGAAATTAAACGGGCCTACCGTAAGCTGGCCTTAAAGTTTCACCCCGACCACAACCCCAACAATGCCGAGGCCGAGCAGAAATTCAAGGAAGCCGCAGAGGCCTACGATGTACTGCGCGACCCCGAAAAACGCGCGCGCTACGACCGTTTTGGGCGCGCGGGCGTGCAGGGCGGTGCAGGGGGCTTTGGCAGCAACGACGATATTTTTGCGCATTTCAGCGACATCTTCGGCGATCTTTTTGGTTTTTCTACTGCCACGCGTGGCCCCCGCCCCATGGCCGGGGCAGACCTGCGTTACAACCTGACCATCACATTTGCCCAGGCGGCCAAGGGCGACGAGATCAGCATCTCTCTGCCCAAGCACGTCACCTGTTCCGAATGTAACGGCAGCGGCGCAGCACCGGGCAGCAAGGCTGAAACCTGTCGCCAGTGCAGCGGCACGGGTCAGGTACGCCGATCGCAGGGATTCTTTCAGATTTCCATGCCCTGCCCCTCGTGTCAGGGTTCGGGCCGCGTGATCACCAAGCCCTGCCCCAAGTGCAAGGGCGAGGGCATCACCACCGATACCCGCGAACTGGTAGTGCGCGTACCCGCCGGTGTGGACAGCGGAACCCGCCTGCGCGTGCGCGGCGAGGGCGAACCCGGCGTACACGGTGGCCCTGCGGGCGACCTGTATGTGGTGCTCACCGTAGAGCAGGACAAGCGCTGGCAGCGTCAGGGCCAGGACCTCATCTACACTCTCGAAATCAGTTTTGTGCAGGCAGCACTGGGCCACCGGGTTGAAGTTCCAGGCCTGGACGGCAACCTGCCCCTTGAAATTCCCAAGGGTATCCAGAGCGGCACACTGCTGCGCATGACGGGCGAAGGCATGCCTTACCCTGGCCGCCGCTCGCGAGGCGACATGCTGGTAGAGGTAAAGGTGCTTACGCCCACGCGTCTTTCTTCCAAGCAGGAAGAACTGCTGCGAGAATTTGAAGCTGCGGCGGAAAAAAGCCCGCTTGAAAAAGTTAAAAAGGCTGCAAAAAAAATCAGCAAGGCCATGGGTATTGACTAGATTTTTCAGCCAGATTGCAAAAAAAGCCGAGGAGACTCGGCTTTTTTTATACCCTTTGCACAGCACATATTCGCAACTTTCAGATATTACAGGATTTTCCCAAAAAAAATCCCACAGCGCATTGCCGGGCCGGGTGACAAAAGAACTCTTTTTTGCGGCAGCTCACCCTCACTGTCAGCAATAAAATGCAAAACACACATTGCCCTCTGCTAAGCCATAAATGGCCTAACTCGCAGGGTGTGCACCCGCCTCACAGGGTAAACCTTTCAATATTCTGCAATATCAGCATATTTACTTTAACTCGTTCTGACGCCAATCCCCTCACTGCTCACTTTTTTCCATTCTGGGAATCCAGATATAAAGAACCATGCTTCTTATCGGTAAAAATCTAATACATATTTGAATCAATCGGCCAGCAGTAAAACAATTATGTATCAAAGAGCTCGCAGCCAGGTCATGTAACACATTAAAAATACACACTATAATGTTTGAAAAGAGTTGGCATCATCCCTGCAACATAGGTGGCAACAAGCCACTATTCATTTCATTGGGAGGATCGCTATGAAGGGTTCGCATGACATTGGGCGGCTGCTGGCATTTTGCAGCTTGGTTGGGCTGTGCCTCACGCTGCCGGAAGCGGCACATGCTGCGGAGGAAGCAGCGGTAGAGTACATGCCGCAGACATACGGAAACACCCTCTGGACCTTGCTTGGGGGTATTCTGGTCATGTTCATGCAGGCTGGCTTTGCTCTGGTAGAGTGCGGTCTTACCAGAGCCAAAAACGCTGGCAACATCATTATGAAAAATGTGCTGGACTTTGCCATGGGCGCGCCCCTGTTTTTTGCAGTCGGTTTCGGCCTTATGTTTGGCAGCTCCAGCGGGGGCCTGATTGGCAGCTCTCTATTCTTCCTTGGCAGTGGCGATGCGTCCACGCCAGACGGCATGTGGAATCTTACCTTCTGGTTTTTCCAGGCAATGTTCTGTGCGACTGCGGCAACCATTGTATCCGGCTCCATTGCCGAGCGCACCAAATTCAGCTCATACCTTCTTTGCAGCGCCCTTGTTTCAGCTGTGATCTATCCCATCAGCGGACACTGGGCGTGGAATTCTCTGCTGAGCGGCAACGCTGGCGGCTGGTTGGGCAACATGGGCTTTATTGATTTTGCTGGTTCGTCCGTTGTTCACTCTGTCGGCGGCTGGATTGCCCTTGCTGGTGCTATTGTGGTTGGACCGCGCCTTGGCAAGTATGACAAAAACGACGTTGCCCGCGCAATTCCTGGGCACAATCTTCCCATGGCTGCTACAGGCGTGTTCATTCTGTGGTTTGCGTGGTTTGGTTTTAACTGCGGCTCCACCACCATCGCCGACGGAACCATTGGCTATATTGCTGTGAACACCTGCCTTGCAGCCTGCACGGGCACGCTGGGTGCCATGTTGACCATCTGGGCCAAGACCGGCAAGCCCGATCCTTCCATGACCCTCAACGGCTGCCTTGCCGGCCTTGTGGCAATTACTGCTGGCTGCTTTGAAGTTTCACCCATTGGCTCACTGGTCATCGGCTTTATGGCTGGCATTATTGTGGTGTACTCGGTTATCTTTATTGACCAAAAGCTCAAAATCGACGATCCGGTTGGTGCTGTTTCGGTACACGGTGTTTGCGGCGCCTTTGGTACACTCATGGTTGGCCTGTTTGCCGCGCCCGGATACGGCACCGCCACGGGCCTGCTGTACGGTGGCGACATCAGTGTGCTGCTTGTGCAGGCTTTGGGCGTAGCAGTATTTTTCGCCTGGGCGTTTGGTATGGGTTTCATCATGTTCAAGCTCATCTCCGCTATCTTCGGCATGCGGGTAAGCCCCGAAGAAGAAATGAAGGGACTTGATATCACGGAACACAAGGCCGATGCATATAGCGGCTTCCAGATCTTTTCTAACGAGTAGCCATAGCAAGCCGTAAGCGGAGGAAAACTATTATGAAGCTGATTATTGCATACACCCGGCCTGAAAGCTTGCAGCAAGTTAAGCAGGAGCTTTATCAACGTAGTATATTTGCAATGTCCATTACCAATATTCTTGGTGCAGGACGTCAGAAAGGCTACGTTGAAATGTACCGAGGCATCGCTACCGAGGTAAACCTGCTCAAAAAAATTCGGCTGGAGCTGGCAGTTCCCAATGATTCTGTCAAAAAGGCCATTGAAGCCATCATGGCAGGGGCCCGCACAGGCAAGGAAGGAGATGGCGTAGTTTTCGTTCTTGATGTGGCTGAAAACTACCGCATCAGAACTGGAGAAAGCATGTAGGCGTGCATGCGGACACATGAGGGCACCTTTTTTATCAGGAAAGGTGCCCTCATGCTTAAAGCAAAATTACGCCCCACATTACACACATATGCAGAGGCCACTTTTGCCAGATTGACAAAAGTGGCCTCTGCATATGTGTACGGCATTCGGCATGCTGTCAGCCACATCAATTACAACATAACGTAAAAAAGTATTTGGCCCGACGGCATCTGTGGTATGCCGTCGGGCCAACATTGTCCTGATGGCCGTTCCTGCCAGGCGAGGAGGAAGACGAGGACGCAGAGGCAGGCAAACAATTCCGCTGAAGGGGCAGCGGATTCACAGAAGGGGCTGTACGTTTGCCGAGGGTTGCCGTCTGTAATTTTTCTACCGCGAGAGCGTTTGCTCTCTTAAAATTTCTTTTTATCCAGGGGAATTATCCACTGTTTGAGCGATCAATCTAGCACCGCATTCCACACAATGCAAGTTATTTATTTCACCACTGAAAAAATTGTTAGCATGCAGTCTGCCGCTATTCAATAACAAAATTTCTGCAAAAACAGATCGTTAGCCACACATCAAACCATGAATCCTGAACCTGCCCGCCCTACAGCCCCGGCCCCCGAGTGCATAAAAACAAAGAACCCGGCCTGGTAACAAGCCGGGTTCTTTAAATAAACTGACAGATAAAAATTATTTTTGCGGTGCTGCCTCTTCAGCAGCGGGGGCTGCTGCATGGTCTTCCGGTTCCACAGGCTGGAGCGTGTGCATGCTTACCTGCTGCGGGCCATCGGCACATTGGGGAATCTGCAAGCCCACACGCCCCTCAAAATTGATAACAATGGGGCCAGTGAGGTTGAGCACTGCCTTTTCTGGCGCGCCAGCGGGAATGGAAACCGTAACCAGCAATGCCGCCTGCTCCAGGCCTTCTATGCTCAACAACTGCTTTTCGGCGTCACTTACCTGCGGCGCGTACGATTTGTCAAAAAAGCTGTAGGGGTCAGCCACCAGCAATCCCACCACTGGCGTTGTCACGCTTTGCAGAATAAGCAGCGGCGCATCGGGCCTGATTTGCAGCAGGATAAAATCCCGCTCGTTCTCAAAACCGGCCAGACCACGGGGAAAGTGGATAACCTTATCCGCATCGATACAACGACGTCCAAGACGGGTGTCGATTTCTATTTCTTTGTTTCGTGCCATA
Source organism: Deltaproteobacteria bacterium (assembly GCA_009929215.1). Taxonomy (GTDB): domain Bacteria; phylum Desulfobacterota; class Desulfovibrionia; order Desulfovibrionales; family Desulfovibrionaceae; genus Desulfovibrio. The sequence continues at coordinate 9,241 of SAAX01000055.1, forward strand.
GTTCAGCAGCCACCATGAGGTCGTTAGTACTGGTTTCAAGGGCGCGACGGTTTTCTTCAACAACCCGCTTGTACACTTCTTCGCGATAAATCGTGGTGTCATTGGGCACTTCCAGGCCTAGCTTGACCTGTTTGCCCTGCATGCCCAGGATAGTTATGCGTATGTTTTCGCCCAGGTAAAGACTTTCTCCCGGACGTCGCGTCAATATGAGCATAGGTGCTTCCGTTATTATATCGTTGCTTGAACCGTACCGCTACGCTGCAAAAGCGGCGCTTTGGCAGTCAGGCGGCCAAATTCGCCGCCATTCGGCATCAGAGATAATTGGACAGATTCAGCTGCATAATCTTTGAAGAAGACTGAAGTACTGTCTGATATGTCAACTGCTGCCGCGTAAGTTTCGTCAGCAACTCGGTCAGGTCTATATCTTCAGTATAACTCAAACGTTCCTGCTGGTCTACCTTTTGAAAGCTGAGCATGTCCGTGGCGGTTGCTACCCGGTTTTCCAGTCCACCCACACGCGCGGTCTGCGTAAGCACGTTTTGCTGCACACCGGCGATTTTAGCAAGGGTTTGCTGGCAGCCTTCCTGATTGTTGTTTTCGCAATAGCTGATGAATTCACCAACCATGTCAAACAGGTTTGTGGACGAATCAAGAGCTGGCTTGCCCTCGTAATAACCGCCAAAAATATCTTTGCCCACATTGTTTACGGAAATATATGAATCCTTCATTATTTCCAGATTCAGATCGGCCCGGTCAGGATGCACCAGAATCTGCGTGCCTGCGGTAACGGTATTGCCCGCCACTGTCGTGGCATCCATATCCACATAGCCGCTGGGAACCAGCATGCGCAGCTGGTTTGTGCCGTTGGTGGTGGCTGTGGCCGCAACCCAGGTTGATCCGCTGTCTGTGCTGTACGAATAATTGACCGTAGTGCCAGACGAAGACAGATTCGCGTCGCTGTCCATACGCACCAGCACGTTGCCGCCAAAGGCGCCAGCGGCCGATGTAACAAGGTTGGCGGGCCCACCCATAACCGTCATGGTGGGCGGCGGGTCGTTGTCATCACCCTGGTACATGGCGGTGGGCCTGATGTACACAAGGGTACCGTTGTGCGAGCCAGGGCCCAGGCTCACATCGGCTGCGGTAACGGCCATGTCGTTGTTCATGGTTACCGTCACGCCGTTCAGGGTCATTGTTCTGCCCGCAGTGGTTCCCGTGCTCCAGGTTGTGCCGCCGTCATTAGACCAGCGAAAGGTCTGGGGGCCGCCGTCCAGAGTACCCGTGCTTGTAAACTGCACCATCATGGAAGACTCGGCAGCCCCCTGAATGGTGTAATCCCCGGCCTGAATGGCCGTATCCCAGGCAGTATCTGCACTGGTAAATGCAAGACCTTCGGTAAAGGCGGGGCGGTCATAACGCTGGCCACCAAAAATGCTGTTACCCTCGTACTGCGTATTGGAAAGGTTGAGTAACTGACCAAAAATCTGCCGGGCCTGAAAGGCAATCTGCTGGCGGTTTGCCGCAGTGTAGCTGCCTGTCGAAGCCTGTTCTGCAAGGGCCTTCAAACTGGTGAGAGCGGTGCTTACCTGGGTTCCAAGCACGTTGTCGGTCAGCGCAAGCCAACCCTTGGCCGTATCCACATTGCTCTGATACTGGTCGGTGGCCTCAATATCATTGCGAGTGGTAAGCACGCGGTAGGTTCCTGCCGGATCGTCCGAGGGGCGATTGATCTTTTTTTGGGTAGATCCCTGCTCGTTGCTTTCCATGTACGCAGACAGATTTTTTTGCATCTGGCTCGTCATGGTGTCATACATTCTGTTTTGTGTAACGCGTATGCCCATAGCCCTCTCCTATTGCTTGAGCCCAAGAAGGGTTTGCAGCATCTGGTCGGCGGTGGTGATAAGCTTGGCCGCTGCCGTGTAGGAGTGCTGAAATTTGATGAGATTGGCCATTTCTTCGTCCAGATTTACCCCAGAGGCAGCGCTAACCTGCGTATCAAGGTCATCTGTAAGAGTCTTGTGGTACTCTGAATTGGTCTTTGCAAGCCGCGTATCTGCGCCAACGGTGGTTACCAGGCTGGCATAATACTGCGACATGGTCTGGTTGGTGGTGGTTTTCCACACTGTAGAAATGGTCACGTTGGTATCAGCGAGCTTGCCAATGGCCGTGGCATTGGAATTGTCGCCCGTGTTGATCTGCTGTTGCCCGTTTACCTGACCCGCCGCAATATAGTTTACATTGCTGTGCAACTGGCTGTTCACGGCAATGGTTCTAGCGTCTGAACCCGTAAAAAACGTGTTTATGCCAAGGGCCGCCATCATGCCGGTACTGTCTGTGCCCAGGGCAAATTGCAGATTGCTGCCCCCGGCCGAGGCCATCACAAGCCTGCCGTCCTGAACGCTGGCCGTAAGCTGTGTGGGAAACGAATTGTTGATGGCACCAACAACATCGTCCAGCGAGTGCACTGTGGGGTCAAAGTTCTGCACCCCGGCGGTGACGCTGTCAAAATCCAGCTGACCAGACGACACATAGTCGCCAGTAGTTTTGTCGTAAAAATAAAAGTTTACGTTGCCAGCCTGAATTTTGCCGGAATCGGGCAGCACGGTCTGGGCAGAGCCCAGAGGCACGGTGGAGTTCTGCACCCCCTGCTGGCCCTGTGCATAGTCAAGCAGCTTTGTGCCAGCACCCTGACTGTGGATACGGTTCACTTCCCAGATAAGCGACTTTGCCGTGGCATCGAGCTCGTCAAGATATCTGCCGCAGTTGTTGTCACGAATGCTGAAGTAAGTGGTCAGCTTGCCGCCAGACACGCGGTTCTGGTTTTCCGTACCGTCAAAAAAAGTCTGCGGCGTAACATTTTGCGGGCCACGGGTGGGTTCGTTCCAGTACAGCCCGGTTGTGGGCATGATGTCGAACTTGTCGCCAGCATTAAAATCAGAGAGCGAACTGAAAGAAATCTTGAGGTTCTTTACCTGCACGGGGTCGATGGTGCTGCCGTTGGAGCTTATCTCGTAGTGCAGTTCAGCGCCGTTATCATCGCGCAGCCAGGTTTTGCCGCCGTCGAGCGAAACACGAAACGTGGGGTTACCGGCTGTGCCCGCAGCAACAGCATTACCGCCAGTAAGAATTTCTACCGTGTACTCGTGGCTGTCTGAACCATCAAACTGCACATTGCCAGCATAGGGCGAACCCACGGCAAGCCGATTCTCTGCCCGGGCCGAAAGAACCTCCAGCGTATTGGTGTTTATGCCCTGCACAAGAGGCTGCCCAGTGGCCAGCGAAACCGTAAAATCGCCGTGGCCCTTGTCTACCGTTGTTACATTAACGTAGGTAGCCATCTCGCGCACGAGCATGTCGCGCTGGTCGAGCAGGGCATTGGGATTGCTTATGCCATCAATAGTATTGGCGTTGATCTGATTGTTGAGCGAGGCAATGCTTTTGGCCAGCTCGTTTACGCGGTCCACCCCCTGCCCGATGGAAACATCCATCTGGCTTTGCAGGGCCTGCACGCCAGCTGCGGTGCTGCCGAGCATAGTACTGAGGTTGTCGGCAAACGAAAGCAGCGATTCGCGCGAGGCCGTGTCACCGGGGCGCTGCGCAAGATCCTGCCAGGCCGTAAAAAACTTGTTCAGGGCTGAGCTTACACCTGTTCGGTTGGCCTCGTTGAAAAGGCTTTCAACCGAACCCATGATATTTTCCTGCTCGGCCCAGCGCGAAGAATTACTCGACTGGCTCACATAGGAACTTTCGAGAAAGGAATTGAAATACCGCAAAACCTGCTGCGCATTAACGCCAAGCCCCTCGCCGCCAGGTTTGGTGGTGAGGGTTCCGGCATCGCGCTGGTCCACATACCGACGGGTGTAGCCTTCGGTATCGGCATTGGCGATATTGCTGCCCGTGACCGAAATCCAGGCTTGCGCGGCGTTGAGGGCGCTTTGCCCCACATTAAAAAGACCGCTGAGCATGACTACAGCCTCCCGGAGATCAGCGCAGCCTGTGGATGCTGGGTGCGCATGCCACCACGGCGGCCATAGGTTTCCGCCTTGGGCGGCATGGCCTGCTTTGTAAGGGCTTGAAGTGTGCGGCTGCTCTGATCAAGCAGGGCCAGCGAAAGCGTGGTGTTGCGCGAAGCCTGCCGCGCCACGTCCTGTTCGCTCGCATCTATGCGGCGCAGGGTTTCCAGCAAAATAGCCGCCAGATCATCGGGAAGAGCATCGGCATATTCCGCCACACGCATGCCCCCAAGCCGCTTGATCACAAATGTTTTTTCCAGTGCCAGATGACGGATCAGTTCCTGAACGGAAAACTCCAAAGACACCACGGTATCAATCTCGCGGCTGAGAAGGCTGCTGTATTCTTCTTCAAGAAGATCGCGCAGCAGGCACAGGGCCTTTTCCTGACGCGAAAGCGATTCATGAATAATGTCGTGCATGTGTGCCTCCGAGGAACTGTTGCTCCCAACCGCGCGTGTCTGCGGCCTGGCGGGGATGCAGAAACTGCCGCCCCGCCTGAATCAAAGCAAAATTCGTGCCTAAAAAAACTATTCCCTACGCCTGGCATGTGCGCAAAAAAGCGCTGTCCCAAGGTTGCGGGGTATGGCGAGCACTCTTCAGCCAGCTACTGCTTGCCGTAGACATCGGTGCTGGTCAGCGGGGGTATGCCCGTAGCGGCGGGCCCTTGATTGGCCGCATTTTTGTTGCTCTGACGCACAGATATCTGCGCGCCAGTCAACGGCACAGGGCTGACCATGCCCGGCGCTGCTGCAGGCGCACCGCCCTGGGCCTGCATGGGCGTGCCCGATGTGGCTGGCTGACTGGCCTGCGGCCTGACTGCCAGAACAGCGGGCTGAGCTGCTGGCCCCATTGGCAAGGGGCTTACCTGAGCCGTGGGCTGCGCCCCGGCTGCCGCTTGCGCGCCGCCGGACTGGGCCTGCTGCGCGTGGTAGGCCGCAATGCCCGCGCCAGCATTGCTGTTGGGGCCAGAGCCATCTGTATTCAGCATGCGGATAAGCCCCCCCTGTTTGCCCCCGCGCCCTGAGGGAGGCACATTGGTGGTAAAGCGAACCTTTGTCTGCGGCCTTTGCTGCTGTCCCTGTGCGGGCGTGCCTGCCTGAGCCTGAGTCTGCGTTTGTGCTTGCCCCGCAGCAACGGCCTGTGGTTGCGGATGTATTTGTGCCTGGGCCTGCGCCTGGACTTGCGCAGGTTGCATGGCAGCCTGCATGGCCATATGCGCATCAAGGCTGTTGCCCATGAGCGGCGGAATTTCCATATTGGGCATGGGAGCCGGGGCGGCGGCCTGTTCAAAACCCGTGCCTTCTGCTGGCTGCCCAGAGTTTTGGCCAGGAACTTGGCCAGACACTTGGCCGGGCCGGTTCTGCTGCTGGGCAAGGCCCATCATCTGCTGCATGGACGGGCGCACCGTGTTGGCCCCAAGCTTGCTGCCAGCCTCAAATTGCGCCATGCGGGCCAGATTGATGCCAGAATTCATATTGGGGACATTGGAGGTACGCACAACCTTGTGCCGTTCTGGCTGTGCAGATGCCTGCATGGCCAGCTGCGCGTTGCGGGCGGCTTCTTCGGGATTTTGCCCATCTGCGGCGGCCTGATCACCGGTAAGGGTACGCGCAGCCGCAGAGCCATTGGGCACAAGCCCGTCATCATGCGTGGGCGCAACGCCGCCATAGATCGACGCCGCAGGCCCTGATGCCTTATGGCTTTCAGCAGTACCCGCAGCATTGCGTTGGGCTTCGTTTTCCGCCCCATTGCTACGCGGGAGCATGGGCGCGGCTTCGGGGGTAAAGGCGGGCTGCCCCGTGCCAGAAGCATCTGTAGCCGTGGTGCGGCTGGCAGAAACCAACCCGCGCGAGAGCTGTGCGTACATCATGTCGGCCAAACCAATACCGCCAGCAGATGTCATTTTTTTGGCCAGCTCCTGATCGTACATGCCCTGCCAGAACTGCTCCTCCTTGCCGTGCAGCAAGGTGGACTTGGGCAGGGTTTTGCGCATTTCTTCCCACATTTTCTGAATAAATATGGATTCAAAGCCCTCGCAAGATTCGCGCAGCTTCTTTTCCTTTTGCGCGGGATCCATTTTATTGCCGCCCAGACTGCCAAGGCCCGCCAGGCGAGACTGCATTTCGTTGCGGGCAATTTCGCCCGCTCCGGCCTCAGGAGGGATAAGCGAGGTTGACATGGGCGTAGTCATTTAGATTACCTCCAGCTCCGCATGCAATGAGCCCGAAGCCTGCATAGTGCGCAAAATGGATATGAGATCACGGGGGGTTGCGCCGATGGCATTGAGGCCGTCCACCAGTTCCTGAAGGGTTGCACCTTCCACCATCATGAGGTGGCGTGCTTCTTCACGCACGTTGGTTTCTGTCTGCGGGGTAACAACGGTCTGCCCCTGCGAGAAGGGGCCGGGCTGTGAAACCTGCTCACTTTCCTGCACGGTTATTTGCAAATTGCCGTGCGCCACCGCCGCGCGAGAGATACGCACATCGCGCCCAAGCACCACCGTGCCGGTCTTTTCGTCCACCACCACCTTGGCGGAGGTGTCGGGGCTGACATCCAGATTTTCCACAGAAGCCATAAGCGGCACGAGGTTGTTGCGGTACTGCGGCGGCACCTCCATGGTCACGCTGGTTGCGTCCACGGCACGGGCGTAGCTTCCGCCCATGGCACCATTCAGGCGCTCTGCAATCTGCTGCGCAGTAGAAAAATCGCCAACCCGCAGGTTGAGCGTGAGCTTGTCCTGCTGGTTGAATTCAAAGGGAATGCCCCGCTCCACTATGCCGCCGCCGGGAATAATGCCCACCGTGGCAATGTTCTTGGAGGTACTGGCCGCCTTGCCCGAAGCGGAAAAACCGCCCACGGTCAGTGCGCCCTGAGCCAGTGTATATACCTTGCCATCCACACCCTTGAGGGCTGTTTGCAGCAGCACACCGCCCATAAGGGATGAGGCATCGCCCACCGAGGAAACCGTTACGTCAAGCCGTGTGCCGGGCTTGGCCGAAACAGGCATGCGCGCCGTTACCATGACCGAAGCCACGTTTTTGATCTTCAGGGCCGAGGCGTCTACACCAACGCCCATGCGGTCCATCATGTTTTTCATGGAGCTTAAGGTAAAAACAGAGTCCTTTTTGTCGCCCGTCCCCGCCAGACCAACAACCAGCCCATAGCCAATGAGCTGGTTATCGCGCACGCCCGAAAACGTGGCGATATCCTTGATGCGCACGGCCTGCGCGGGCAAAGCCCAGCAAACCAGCAGTGCGGCGGTGGTTATCCAGAAGATGGGATGGCGCAGTATCGTCAATTTCATGGCGCAGACTCCTTGCCGGAATACCGGCACAAAGGGGATTGCAGAAAGCATGCCGAACCGTTCCGCACGGGCACTACCCCGCTTTTCATGCCAGCCCTGCCCCGCCTTTGGTGTAGAGCCACTTTTGCGGTATCGCCCCCATTGAATCACGCTGGCCCCGCCAGAACCACCGCACAAAAAAAGAGCGGCCATGGTATTATCCATGACCGCTCGGTAGTTATGTCAGTTTTGTTTATCGGAACAAACCCGGTTCTTCGCGCACAAGATTGGCGGCAATCAGTTTGCTGTCTGGCTTGTAGGTTCCGTTAGAAACCTGAATGCGCAACGCCTCCACCTTTTCAGCCCGCACGTCTGGCGTGTTTTGGGCAGTGCGACGTGCTTCGGTCAACAGCAGGGCATCTTGCGAAACGCTAACTGTATCCCCTTGTGAAGCATCAGTAGTAGTGGCAGAGCTGGCCCGGTTTTTCAGCTTGGCCTCGCCGCTTTTGTCAAGGCTCGATGCCGTAGCGTAAGGATCGAGAAAATTATTGATCTTTCCCTGAATTTCCATAGTGCTCTCCGCCTGTGTCACCTGCCGCCAGATTACCCGGCCGCAGGCTCGTCAAGCATGCTTTCATCCACTTTTTTTCGCGTTACGCGCCACAGGGCGTTGCGCGATGCACGCAGTGTTTCGTCTGACAAAGGTTCAAGGCCTTCTGGCCCCTGCCCCACAATACGCAATCTTCCGCCAGGAGGATAGGTAAATTGCACATCCTGCCCCACTTCGCGGCCCAATTCCTGGCGAATTTCTTCAACCACGGGATTGTCGCTGCCAGTGTAGAGCAGGGCTTCGTAAAGCTCGCGCGCAACCTTTTCAACCATCAAATGCCGCCGTGCCGCCGGGTCGGGATCGTTGGGATCATCGCCCGCTGCCATTCTGCGCCGCATTCGCAGCCGTGCAAGACGTCGGGCTGCCAGCAGCTGCTGTTCATATCCCTGAAGCATCATGCGCACTTGCGCGGCGGTTACATCGGCCATGGTGTTTTCCGTCCTGACGTTCTTTTCGGCAGGATCATAAAAAACTTTAGAGACGGGACAAAAAAGCTTTTGTGCTGCAACATCAGAGCATTACAGCACACATAACTTTATTGGCGGTTGCGGGCAAGGGCGCAGCCCACTGCCAAAAGGTTGAGCAGGCCAAAAATCATCAGATCCACTCGCATGGCCCCCATAAACGCATCTATATTATGCGTTCCTGCGGGCTCACTGCCAAGATAAAAACCCAGCGTCAGAGTTATAACAGCCATGTTAAACAGTTGCCCACCAGTGCGCACAGCGCCGGTCAGGCCAGCTGCCTGTCCCACACGGTCACGGCCAGCGCTTTCAAGAATAATGGTAGTGTTGGGCAGTGCAAACAGGCTTATGCCCATGCCAAGCAGACACTGGGCCGCAACCAAAACATACATGGGAGAATCTACGCGCAACAGGCCGCTCACCACAAGCCCCATACCGCACAGGGCTATGCCCACGGCGCTGACCTTGCCCGGCTCAAACCTGCCGCACAGCCGCGCCGCCACAGGGGTGGTCATGACCTGCACCACAGACTGCAAGGCCAGAAACAAACCGGCCTGCTGCACAGTCATGCCACGCCCAAACTGTAGATACAGGCTGAAAAAAAACACAATGCCAAAAAAGGCCGTGTAATTGATGAATGCCGCCAGAGACGAAAGGGCAAAAACCCTGTTGCGCGCAAGCAGGCGCAAATCAAGCAACGGGTAGGCGCTCTTGAGCTCCTTGACGCAAAAAACGATCATCAGCAGCACAAAGGCCGCCAGCAGACCGCCAGCCAAAGCCGGGGCCGATGCCAGCTCAGAAGCCCCAAAGGTCAGGCAGGTCATGGCTACCGCGTAGGCAAGGCAGCCCTTCCAGTCAAAAGGTTTGCCCTGCGCCCTGCGCCACTCAAGCCTGACGCGGTACTTCATCAACAGCAACACGCCTACAGAAGCAAGCGCGCTGCCCCAAAACAGCCACTGCCAGCCAAGCCAACCGGCCACAAAGCCCGCCACCGGCGGCCCGCAGGCAATACCCGCATAGACTGAAGACCCGCTGTAGCCAAGGTAGGAGGCTCGCCGCCCCTCTGGCGCGGCAGAGGCCAGTAGGGCAAGACCGCAGGCGTTGAACATGGCCCCGCCCACGCCCTGCACAAAGCGCAGCACAAGAAAAAGGGGCACGGAATGCACAAAACCCAGCAGGGCCCCGGCCACGGCAAACAGGGCAATGCCCCACAAAAAAACCCGGCGGTAGCCCCAGATGTCGCCCATGCTGCCGCTGGCCAGCTGAAAAACAGCCAGGCCCATGGAGTAAAACGCGCCCATCAGGCCCAGCTCGCGCGCGCTGGCGTTGAGGCTTTGCCCCAGCGGCGGCAGCACGGCGTTTACGCCAGCCATCATGAACGGCATGAAAAACAGCGAGGTACACACGGCCACCAGCAGCCAGCCGTGACCTTTTTCGATAGATGAGCTCATACTGGCAGGATAGCGCCGGGGGCGCGGGGCGGTCAATACGCCCCACAGCCCGGCCTGCGCAAGATTACAGCGTACCGACAGCCTCGGCCAACCGCAAACACATGTCGGCCTTGTTGAGCGTGTACAGATGGATGCCGGGCGCACCCGCATCAAGCAGGCTGCGTATCTGCCGCACGGCATAGTCAAGACCCACCTGCCGCACGGCCTCGGCCCCGCCCTCATTGTGGGCTTTTTCGAGCGACAGATAGAGCTTGCCGGGAATATTGGCCCCGCACAGCGAAAGCACGCGCCGCAGCGAATCAAAGCTCTGGATGGGCAGGATGCCGGGAATCACCGGGGTGGTAATGCCCTGTCCGCGCAAATGGCTCACCAGATCTTCGTATTCGCGCGCGTCAAAAAAGAGCTGGGTAAGGGCAAAATCGGCCCCGGCGCGCAGCTTGTTGGCCGTGTGCAGTCGGTCTTCGGCAAATGTACGCGATTCGGGGTGCGGCGCAGGGTAGGCAGCCACACTTATGCCCATGCCCGGCTGCTGCTCTCTGGCAAAGACCACCAGATCAGACGCGTGGCGAAAATGGGCAGTGCTCCAGTCCCACTCTTTATCGGCGGGCGGGTCACCACGCAGGGCCAGCACATTGTTGACCCCCGATGCGTGCAGGTCGTTCAAAAAGGCGGCAATGGACTGGGGGTCTGCGCCCACACAGGTCAAATGCGCCATGGCGGTAATACCCCGGCGGGCCAGCTCTGCTGTTACGGCCAGCGTATTTTGTTGCCGTGCACCGCCAGCACCGTAGGTAACTGAAGCAAACAGGGGGTTGAGCGCACGCAAACGGTCAACCGTAGCGTAAAAATCGGGTAGTTGGGCCGCGTCGGAAGGCGGGAAAAACTCCAGCGAATAAAAAGGGGCCGAAAGTTCCCGGATCATTTGACCGATATGCATGGAAAGCTCCTTGGCGCGTAATGCCGCAGAGTTATACACTGCGGCCTGATAATTTATGTCTATATCAAGATAAATTGATACGTCAACAAAAATATGGCATCACACCTTGCCAAATGGCAAAAGCGGTCGTAATGCAGGTTACGGACATTAAAAACAGACAGCAAGACATGAATACCCGGCAGATTCTATCCACCGCAGCGGACTCGATCCGGCCCTTGAGACGGACAATCCGCACTCTGCCGAAAATATGGCTGGCGGTATGCCTGTCCACAAGCTTTGCGGCCCTTGCACTGCCAGCACTTGCTGCGCCAGACCATGCCGAAACAGATGCAGGCGAGGTTGCGGGCACAGCGGCCGCCACGGTAGCCGCCAGTACCGCCGAACCGTCCCCTGCGCATCAGGCACATGCGCAAACAGCCCAAGCACTGCAAACACAGCCGCAGCAAGCCGCAGACGAATCCCTGGCAACAGGCGGTACGGATAACCCAGGGCGCGCTGACTGGCGCGAGCTGGAACAGGGCCTGCTTTTTGGCGAATTTCAACTCAACGATGGCGACGCCCGTCTGTCTGTGCTGCGCATCGACCCCGCCTACTTTGACTTTACCCTCTGCGCCCGCTCGCAAGACAGCGGCCCCTCGCGCCCGCTGAGCGATTGGGGTGAACAGTACAATCTTTCTGCCGCCATCAACGCCAGCATGTACCTGCCCGACGGTTCAACCAGCACGGGCTATATGCGTCAGGGCGACCACACCAACAATGGCCGTATTGTGCAGCGGTTTGGCGCTTTTTTTGTGGCCGGGCCCGACGAGCCGGGCCTGCCCCTGGCGGCCATCATCGACCGCGACAACCCCCTGTGGCGGCAGCAGATGGAACGGTATTCGCTGGTTATCCAAAACTACCGCATGATCAACGCCGATCGGCGCATACTTTGGTCGCCCGGCGGCCCGCACTATTCCATTTCTGCCGTTGCCCAGGATGGCGAAGGCCAGATTCTTTTCATGCACTGCCGCCAGCCGGTGGAGGCCTACGCCTTTGCCCAGCAGGTGCTGCACCTGCCGCTCAACGTGCGCACGGTCATGTACGTAGAAGGCGGCGGCCAGGCTGGCCTGCTGGTGCGCTCGGCTGCGCTGACGCGTGAGCTGGTAGGCCTGAGCCCCAGCGGCCTGCTGGTAACCGGCGACCTGCGGGCAGTGCTGCCCAATGTGCTTGGCGCGCGTCGCAAGAACACACCAACACATGCAGATGAAAGTTCCGCCCAGCCCAGTGCACCCGCTGCGGAATCTGCCCCAGCGCCCACTGCAAGAACGGTTGAAAACGCCGCACAGACCCAAGGCCTGCTACAGCCAAGCCCCGAGCAACCCGCCCAGCCGCAGCAGTCCATGCAGGCCCAGCAGATCGCCCCGGCTGCATCTACACCTCTTCTGGCCCCCAGCCATACAGCACAGCCTGCGCCAAACCAGCCTGCCGACAAGGAAAACACCCCAGAAACTGCCGCCAGCCCGGCCTCACCCGCTTCCGCAACCCCTTCCGCAGATGCGGCCCTCAAGACAACAACAGAGCCGCTTACAGAACCCGCCACTTCTCTTTCGCGCCCCTAGGCAGGCTCACCAACACCAGCACGCCAAGACGAACTTGTCCTAAATAAAAATTTTAGTAGTTCAAAATCAGCCATCCGCGCGGATTTGCAGCTATTTTATCACCCCGTTCACTAGTGGTAATAATTATCAATCTTGAAAAAAAGGCTTTACATCGCTGGCTTCTTCTTTCACAATGATTGCTGGTAAGGGGGCTGATTATGCCTTTCACAGTGTTTCAGCCTGCCCCCACAAAAATCACCAGTCAAAACAAGTGAGGGACTCATGCCCACGCAACTCGAAGTTTATAAGTGCACCCACTGCGGCAATATCGTTGAAATTCTTATTGGCGGCGGCGCAGACATCGTCTGCTGTGGCGACCCAATGAAGCTCATGGTCGAAGGCGCTACCGACGGCGCTCTTGAAAAACATGTGCCTGTCATCGAAAAAGTTGACGGCGGCTACCTGGTGAAGGTTGGCAGCGTTGCCCACCCCATGGAAGAAAAGCACTTCATCGAATGGATCGAGCTGCTTGCCGACGGCAGAAGCTACACCAAATTCCTGAAGCCCGGCGACGCGCCCGAAGCCTTTTTTGCCATTGACGCGGCCAAGGTTACGGCCCGTGAATACTGCAACCTGCACGGTCACTGGAAGGCGGAAAACTAGTTTTTCGCCCTTGCAGCACAGTTTGTGCGCTGAACAGATATATTTGAAATAAAGACAAACCATATTTTCAGGAGACAAGCCATGCAAAAGTATGTTTGCGGCGTTTGCGGTTATGAATACGATCCCGCTGAAAACGACAACGTGCCTTTTGAAGACCTGCCCGAAGACTGGACCTGCCCCGTATGTGGCGTGGGAAAAGACCAGTTTTCTCCTGCCTAAATTTCCATATTTCCCGTTCTTTCCCCCCGCTTTGCCTTGCCCTAAGGCAAAGCGGGGCTTTTCATAAACGGGAATTTCCAAACACTGCGGAGACTTACCATGCAGCCAGTTGAAATAAAAAAAGATATTTTCTGGGTCGGCTTTGTCGATTACGACCACAGGGATTTCCACGGATATTCCCAGTCGCCTGACGGTTCGACCTACAACGCCTACCTGATCAAGGACGAAAAAAACGTTCTGGTCGATACTGTTGCCTCGGGCTGCGAAGGCACGCTGCTGTGCCGTATGGCCCAGGTGCTTGAGCCCGAAAAAATTGACTACATCGTCTGCAACCACATGGAACTTGACCACGCTGGCGCGCTTGAAGCCATCATCGAGCGCTGCAAGCCCGAAAAGATATTTGTGTCGCAGACCGGCCTCAAATCCATGGCTGGCTATTTTGACTGCAAAGACTGGCCCGTGCAGGCTGTCAAAAGCGGCGACAGCATCAACATTGGCAAGCGTACCATCGTTTTTCAGGAAACCCGCATGCTGCACTGGCCCGACAGCATGGTCTCCTACATTCCCGAAGACAAGCTGCTGATCAGCAACGACATCTTTGGCCAGAATATTGCCAGCTCTGCACGCTTTGTTGACGACTTTGGCGACGACAGCGAATACACCCGCCGCGTCAAGGAATACTACTTCAACATCGTGCTGCCCTACTCGCCCATGGTGCTCAAAGCTCTGCCCGTGGTCGAAAAACTCGACATCGACATGATAGCCCCCGACCATGGTCTTATCGTGCGTGGCGAAAAGGCCGTGCGCAACATTATTGATATGTACCGCAGCATGGCCGAGCAAAAGCCCCAGCAGCGCGCCCTCATCTTTTACGATACCATGTGGCAGTCTACCGAAACCATGGCCTATGCCATTTGCAGCGGCCTGGAAGAAAACGGTGTGCCTACGCGCATCATGAGCGTCAAGCAGAACCACCACAGTGCTGTGATGACCGAACTGGCCGACTGCGGCGCGGTTATTGCCGGTTCGCCCACCCACAACAACACCATTCTGCCCCTCATGGCCGCCCAACTTACCTACATGAAAGGCCTGCGCCCGCTGAACCGCATTGGCG
>SAAX01000110.1 GCA_009929215.1 Deltaproteobacteria bacterium
ATGGCCGCAAGGGCCGCCACTGCGCCAACTACCGTCAACCATTGCAGAAAAGCCCGCTCGCGCGGAAAAAACATGTCGCTGCACAGCAAGCCGATGGCCGTGACCAAGAGCGTCAGCTCCGGCAAAAGGGCCGGAAGATCTTTCAGCAACGGCAGGGCCGAAAGAGGCGCTACGGAAATGGCTGTCATGATAGCTCCTATGGTGTTGCCCTTGTGCAGCCAGGCGCAATATGCCGATGGGCTGTGCCTTGCCTGCGCCCCCGGGCCAGGGGCGCAACTAATTATTACAGAGCGCGGGGCAAAACAGCGTTTGCCACTCAGGCCAGATACTGACTAATTTACTGCAAAAACCGCAAAGGCCTGCTGAGTATCTGTAACCAGATGCTCAACCGTGGCGTGCATGTATTCCAACAACGCATTGGGGAAAATGCCAATGCCAATGATCAGCACGGCCATGCCCAGCAATATGGCAACCTCGCGCAGGTCAAGCTTTTCGCCAGCCAGCCCGCGCACGGTTTCTGAAACCTCACGAAAAAACACCCGTTGATACAGCCACAGCATGTACCACGCGCCCAATATCAGACCAGAAGATGCCACCACAGCCGCCCACGGTGCGCGCTCAAACCCGCCGAGCAGAATGAGAAATTCGCCCACAAAACCGTTGGTTCCGGGCAGGCCCACCGCTGCCAGCGTAAAGAGCATAAAAAAGGCCGACAGCAAGGGCATCACCGAGGCAAGGCCGCCGTACACCTTGATTTCGCGGGTGTGGGTGCGGTCGTACAGCATGCCCACGCCCAAGAAGAGCGCGCCCGTTACAATGCCGTGGTTGATCATCTGCAAAATAGAGCCTTCGACGCCCTTTTGCGTCAGCGCAAACATGCCCAGGGTCACAAAACCCATATGACTCACCGAGCTGTAAGCAATGAGCCGTTTGACGTCGGTTTGCGCAAGGCAGACCAACGCGCCGTACACAATGGCAATGACAGAAAGCACCAGCATAGGCTTGAGCAGCACCCAAGCGGCATAGGGAAACAGGGGCAGCGAAAAGCGCAAAAAGCCGTACGCGCCCATTTTGATAAGCACGCCCGCTAGGATTACCGAGGCTGCCGTGGGCGCTTCTGTATGCGCGTCTGGCAGCCAGGTGTGCACGGGCCACATGGGAACCTTGACCGCAAAGGCCGCAAAAAACGCCCAGAAAAGCAGCAGTTGCAGCCGGGGGTCAAAGCTGTTGCGCGCAAGGGCGGCTATGTCAAAGGTATGCCCGCCCTTGAGGTACAGCGTGATGATGCCAAGCAGCATAAGCAGGCTGCCCAGCAAGGTGTACAGAAAGAATTTTACCGTGGCGTAAATGCGGCGCGGCCCGCCCCACACGCCGATGAGCAAAAACATGGGAATGAGCATTGCTTCCCAGAAAATATAAAACAGCATGAGGTCTGTGGCGCAAAATACGCCTACCATGGCGCTTTCAAGCAGCAGCAGGCTGATGAAAAATTCCTTGGTCTTGACCGTGATGCTTTTGTACGAAACCGCCACGCCCATCAGGGTTATGAGGGCAGTCAGCGGCAGAAACAACACGCTTATGCCGTCCACACCAAGGGCATAATTGATGTTCAGGCTCTCGATCCAGGGCTGGTTTTCCACCAGCTGCATCTGCCACAGGCTTTTGTCAAAGCGGCACAAGGCCACAAAGCTGAGGCACAGTTCAAGCAGGCACACGGCCAGCGCGCCCAGCCTTATAGCCAGCTCGTTACGGCGCGAAACTGCCAGCAGGGAAAGCCCACCCGCCAGAGGCACGAGGATGAGCAAGGAAAGAACAGGTACAGACATGCGATCTCCCCGCCGTTGTTAGGAAAAAAAGCCCAGTTGCAATACCAGCAAGAGCGCGGTTACGCCGCCAGCCATCCATGCCAGATAGTGCGCCACCTGACCGTCCTGAAGCCTGCGCAGGCTTGTGGAAAGCCTGCCAATGGCACGCGGCACGCCGTTGACCACACCTTCAATGCCGCGCGTGTCCACCACGCCCAGCAGCACCTTGTCTGCCAGCCACAGCGTAGGGCGTACAAGGCAGGCCACATAGATTTCGTCCACCCAGTACTTGCGCGAAAACAGGCGGTACAGGCCCGCAAAGGTACTGGCCACCCTGCCCGGCAGCTCCGACCTGCGGCAGTACATGAACCACGCAAGGCTGATGCCCGCCACGCCCGCCGCCACAGAAACCGCCATAAGCCCAAGCTCGCCAGCGGCAGAAACGTGCACGTGCGGATGCCCCGTAACGGGCGCGAGAAACTCCGCCCAATGGTTGGAGCCGCCCAGCACATGCGGGATGCCCAGCCAGCCAGAGGCCACAGCCCCCACGGCCAGCACCAGCAGAGGAACCGTGACCACCAGCGGCGATTCGTGCAAATGCTCGCGCTGATGCTGCGTGCCCCTGAACTCGCCCGTGAACACGCTGAAATACAGACGGAAGGAATAAAAAGCCGTCATAAAGGCCACCAACACGCCCACGGCCCAGGCAAAGTAGCCGGTAGCCGTACCCGCGTTGAAGGCCATGAGCAGGATTTCATCCTTACTGAAAAACCCGGCCAACCCCGGAACGCCCGCAATGGAGAGCGAGGCCAGCAAAAAGGTGGCGCTGGTCACAGGCATGTACTTGCCAAGCCCGCCCATGGAACGCATGTCCTGCTCGTGGTGCATGCCCAGAATCACCGAGCCGCAGCCAAGGAACAGCAAAGCCTTGAAAAAGGCGTGGGTAAACAGGTGGAACACGCCCGCCCCGTAAGCGCCCACACCACAGGCAATAAACATGTAGGCCAGCTGGCTGATGGTGGAATAGGCCACCACCCTTTTGATGTCTGTTTGGGTAAGGGCGATGGTGGCGGCAAACAGTGTGGTGACAGCACCCACCACGGTAATGACCGCCAGCGCCGTGGACGAAAGGGCAAACAGGGCGTTGCAGCGTGCCAGCATAAACACGCCCGCTGTAACCATGGTGGCCGCGTGGATAAGCGCGCTCACCGGGGTGGGGCCTTCCATGGCGTCGGGCAGCCAAACATGCAGGGGCAGCTGGGCAGATTTGCCCACCGCGCCGCAGAACAGCAGCAGGCAGATGAGCGTGGGTGCGCTGACCGTGTAGCTGCCGAAGGTAAAGGTCATGCCCTCAAGCACGGCGGCCTTGGGCAGCACATCCGCATAGTGCAGGCTGCCAAAAATGCCAAAAATGCAAAACAGGCCCAGCAAAAAGCCAAAGTCGCCGAATCTGTTGACGATAAAGGCTTTTTTGCCAGCGTCAGAGGCGGAATCCTTTTCGTAATAAAAGCCGATGAGCAGGTAGGACGAAAGACCCACCGCCTCCCAGCCAAAGAAGAGCTGGAGAAAGTTGTTGCCCATAACCAGCATGAGCATGGAAAAGGAAAACAGGCCAAGGTAGGCAAAAAAGCGGTAGTAGCCTTTTTCGCCCCGCATGTAGCCTACAGAATAGATGTGCACCAGGGTGCTCACACTGGTAACCACCACCAGCATCACCGCCGTAAGCTGATCAACCAGAAAGCCAAAGGTCACGCGCAGGTTGCCAGAGGCTATCCAGGTGTGGATATCGGCGTTGACCACCGAGCCACCCAGCACATCGCGCAGAGCCAGCAGGGCACAGACCAGCGAGGTGGCAATGCCCGCAATGGGCAGCCAGTGGGCGCGCTCGCCCCAGTAGCGGCCACAGGCCAAGGTAAGCACAAAGGCCAGCAGGGGGCAAAAGGGAATAAGCAGCAAGTATATTGGCATGTGTTACCCCCGCATGGAGTTGATGTGTTCGCTGCGCACGCTTCTGCGGCTGCGGAACAGGCAGATCACAATGCCCAGCCCCACGGCGGCCTCACAGGCGGCCACCGTGATGATAAACACGGTAAAGGCCTGCCCGCGCAGTGCGTCCATAAAATAGCTCATGGCAACCAGATTGAGGTTCACGCCATTGAGCATCAACTCCAGCGAAAGCAGCATGACAATGATGTTGCGGCGCGTAAGAAAACCGGCCACGCCTATGCAAAACAGCACCGTTGCCAGCGCCATGTACCAGGAAAGGGGAATCACGCCGCGCCTCCTTGGTCTTTATTGCCGCAGGCACACTGACTAGACCCGGCATGGCCGCCCTCGCCCGCCTTGGCCTCGTTAAAGGCAACACCAGCAGCCTCCATGGCAGAAGGTTGCTTGCGCGCCAGGGTCAGGGCCGCCACAAGAGCAATCAGCAGCAACACGCCCGCAATTTCTAGCGAGAGAAAATGGTGGGTGAACAGCTCGCGGCTCAGGGCCTTGGTGTGGGTTGCCTCGCGCAGGGCCTCAAGGGGCCACTGGCCCTTGCCGCCGGGCACAAAACCCGCCACGCCCCACAGCATGCCACCGCACAGGGCTGCGGCCAGGGCATAGCCCACAATGGGCTTGGGCGTAAGGGCAGGCAGGCGCAGCTCCTGTTGCAGGTTCACCAGGAAGAGCACAAAGAGGTACATGACCAGGATGGCCCCGGCGTAGACGATAATCTGTATGGCAGCCAAAAATTCTGCCTGTAGGGTCAGATACACCGCCGCCATGTGGAAAAAGAGCAACAGCACCAGCAGCACGCAATGGATGGGATTGCGCAGGCTTATGGCCAGCACCCCGCACACCGTTATGACAAAGGCGCAGTAGAGAAAAAATATTTCACCAAACACTGTTCCACCTCCGCAGTGGACTTGCGCTCTGTTCCAAAATATCCCAGCACTGAGGCCAAGATTCCATCAGCCCCGCTCTGGCCGTTGGGCATGC
>SAAX01000003.1 GCA_009929215.1 Deltaproteobacteria bacterium
ACAGCAAAACGCGGGTTAACCCGGAAAGGATAGAGCCATGTTTTTTGAAGCCAAGGAAGTGACGCCGCAAACGCTGCTTTCAGAAGTGCAGCAGCTGGCTAACGCCAAATACCGTTTTGTGACCATGTCGCAGACTGTCATGGACGAGCACACGCTGCGGCTTTTTTACCACTTTGATGTAAACCTCACCATGTCTGACCTGCGTCACAACGCCGAACTGTGCGTGTGGGAGCCCACAGACGCAAAAGGTATGGTGCACCTGCGCATGGATGTGAACAAGAAAGAGCGCATCCCCAGCATCACGCCCGTATACTTCTGCGCCGTGCTCGTCGAAAACGAAACGCAGGATCAGTTTGGCGTGCGTTTTTCGGGTCTGCCCCTCGATTACGAAGGAGCCATGTACCTGGAAGGCGAGGTTACCCATGCGCCGTACTTTACCATGACCACGGTTCGGCGGCCTGCCGCCAAGGCCGAGGCCGCCAAGGATGACACGGCCAAAGGAGAGAAGGCATGAGCAACCGCACAACCGTGATTCCTTTCGGGCCGCAGCACCCGGTGTTGCCCGAGCCACTGCACATCAAGTTTGTGGTGGAAGATGAAACCGTGGTGGGCGCTGTGCCGCAGCTGGGTTTTGTGCACCGTGGGCTTGAAAGCCTGGTGCGCCTTAAGGACTACAACCAGATGGTTTTTGTGGTCGAGCGTATCTGTGGCATCTGCTCATGCATCCATGCCAACTGCTACTGCAACGCCATCGAAGACATGATGGGCATTACGGCCCCGCCGCGTGCCCAGTTTTTGCGGGTAATCTGGTCTGAGCTGCACCGTATCCATTCGCATATGCTGTGGCTTGGGCTTTTTGCCGATGCCTTTGGCTTTGAAAGTGTGTTTCAGCAGTTCTGGCGTATTCGCGAGCATGTCATGGACATCTGCGAAGCCACGGCGGGTAACCGCGTTATTCTGTCGGTCAATGTGGTTGGCGGCGTGCGCCGCGATCTCAGCCCCGACCAGATTCGCTGGATGCATGGCCGTCTGGACGAGCTTGAAAAGGGCATGCGCGAGCTTACCCGCACCATGCTTGACGACTACACCGTGCAGGAACGCACGCGCGGCATCGGTATTCTGAGCAAGGACGATGCCCGCCTGCTCGGCGCAGCCGGCCCGACCCTGCGTGGCAGCGGCTGGGAAATTGACGAACGCATGCACGGCTACGCAGCCTACAAAGACCTCAACTTCATTCCCGTTGTTGAGCACGATGGCGACTGTTACGCCCGCTCAAAGGTGCGTTTTTATGAAGTGCTGCACTCCATAGAACTTATCCGCGAAGCCCTGAACCGCCTGCCAGAAAGCGAGTTGACCGTAAAGGTTCCTGGCAATCCCGAAGGCGAATCGGTGTTCCGTGTAGAACAGCCGCGCGGCGAACTGTTCTACTACATACGGGCCAACGGTACCAAGCATTTGGAACGCATGCGCGTGCGCACGCCAACCTTTGCCAACGTGCCGCCCCTGCTGCACATGCTGCCGGGCTGCAAACTGCCCGATGTGCCGGTTATCGTGCTGAGTATCGACCCGTGCATCTCATGCACAGAGAGGTAGCCCATGTATATGCTTCCTAACGTGCTGCGCAACCTTTCGGGCAAGCCCGCTACGCGGCTGTATCCCCTGGAAGAGCGCGAACCATTCCCCGCCTACCGTGGCGTGATCACCAACGATGTTGCAACGTGCATATTCTGTAACTCCTGCGCCAGAGTATGCCCCACAGATGCCATTACCGTGGATGCAAAGGCCGGA
Organism: Deltaproteobacteria bacterium; assembly: GCA_009929215.1. Taxonomy (GTDB): domain Bacteria; phylum Desulfobacterota; class Desulfovibrionia; order Desulfovibrionales; family Desulfovibrionaceae; genus Desulfovibrio. The sequence continues at coordinate 1,789 of SAAX01000003.1, forward strand.
AAGTGGAATTATGATCCCTTTTTGTGCGTGTACTGCTCTGCGTGTGTGGAAAAATGTCCCACCAAGTGCTTGCAGCAGGAGCCTGTGCACCGCAAACCATCTGTCAGCAAGTTTGTGGTGCAGCGCACAGGAACCCCCCGCGTTAAAAAAGCCAAGGCCGAGGCCAAGGGCGGGGAAGAAACCGAAAAGTAAGTGAGAGATAAAACAAAGGGCCTTTTCAGGCCCTTTGTTTTGGAGTGCTGACCGCGAACGGACTTTTTACTGCTCACACCGCCTATTTGCCGGGCGGGTATGGCGGCGCGTGTTCCCGAGGGGGAACATGTACCGCCATTTTTCATAGGGAACAGTTCTGCTCCTGCTGTTGTGCACAGCCGGGGCAGGTGCCGGTAAGCTCCACCGTGTCGCCCTGCAACTGAAAACCCTGTCGCTGCATGGTTGCAACGATAGTCTGGTACAGCTTGGGGTCGCTTATTTCCCTACTCTTGCGGCAACGTGGGCATACCAGCATGAAAACTGGCGGGTGGCGTACATAGCATGTTTCCGGGCAGGTATCCGTACAGGCCACATACGCGTTGAGTGTGCCAACCTTATGTACCAACCCCTCTTGCTGCAGGTAGTCGAGCGCCCGGTAAATGCTGGCAGGGGGCAGAGTCTTTGGGGTGGTAAGGCGCAAGGCGTCCTGAATGTCATAGGCTTTGACAGGCATTTGCGCATTGAGCAAATACTCAAGCACCAAGCGGCGCACCCGCGTAAGGCGTAAGCCCCTTTGGGTGCAAAGCGTGTCTGCCGTGCTGGCTGACTTTGGCTGCTCAGTATTGTTCGGTTTGGTCTGTTGCATAGGGTTCCACCGCCACCGCCTTGATGCGGTAGCCCGCATCGCCGATGTCGCTTTCTGATTTTTCTATTTCAAGCTTGCCGTACACCATCACGGTGTCCATCATCTGAATCCCTGTGGGCTTTTCAAGAATAACGTAGACAATCTGGTTGGCTGGCGGTGGTGGCACGTGGATGCACGCGCCGAAGTATGGCACAAGCAAAAATTCCGAAAGCTGGTCACCGCCAAGAAAGTCAAGTGGAGCCACAAAGCCGGCAATGCTCACCAGCTTGCCGCCAAGTTCCTTGTTGGCGGGTGCGTTGCTCCACATGGCCTGAAATTCCTTAAGTGCTTTGTCTGCCCGTGGGTCGTCGTCGTTGAACTGGTCAAAATTGAATTTGTCAAAGACCTTGGCAGGGTCCCACGAGGCTGGAATAAGGTTTTCCCATGTAATTTCAGTGTATTTTCCGCTCTTTTTGGCATCTGCAGCCTTGGCCAGATCTTCGCGCGTGGGTTGCCACTGCTCAGACTGTTGCCGCGTAAAATCGTCAGTAAGGGCCAGGGCCGTGGCGCTGTGCCAGCAGCACAGCAGCACCGCCAATAGGCAGATGATGCGCCTTGAAGCCGTGGTAGGTATCATGCTGGTTCCTTTGATCATGCCGAAGCATTGAGGCCATCAGCCAAACTTATGCGGTAGGCCCGCCATGCGGGGATCAAGCCAGCCAGAAAGCCTGCGGCATTGATTGCGCCCAGTAGTTGCCATTCGGTCGTTGTGGGCCAAGAGAGGGAAAGGGACAGGCCAAAGCCTTGCGCCAGCACAGGGCTGAAAATTGCCAGCAGGGTGCCCGTGAGGGCGGTTCCTGCCAACGTGCCCGCCAGCACCAGCAGCAGACTTTCCAGCGAAAGCAGTGCCACAATGTCCTGTGGGCTGGCGCCAGCGGCCCGCAAAACAGCCAGTTCGCGTCTGCGCTCGCCAAGTCCCGCAAGTATTGTTGCCACAAGGCCCGCCAGTCCGGCCACAGTTACCAGCCACGAAAGAATACGCAAGGCGCTTTCGCCCGTGCGCAGCAAGCTCCACAACTGGTCAAGGGCCACTCCGGGCATCACGGCCATCAGGGCTTCCTGCTTGTCTGCGTTGATTTCGCGTTGGGCGGCAAACACTCGGGCGCGGTTTTTCAGCCCAACCAGTACAGCTGTTACGCTTTTGGGCGTCAGGTTGAATTTGTTTACCTGGTCTGGGCGCACATGAAACCCTGGTGTTGGCGCGCCGCCCTGCCAGTCAATATGAATGGCCTCCATGGCGGCAAGGCTTATGAACAGACCTCGATCTACAGGTGTGCCCGTGGGGGCCAGTATGCCACACACTGAAAAGGGTTTGTCGGCATGCAGGGTGAGGTGCGAATCGCCCGTGCCGTGGCTCAGCAGCACCCTGTCGCCCAGCTTGTAGTGTTCCTTTGCTGCCACTTCTGCCCCAAGAACAACATCAAAGATACCTTCAAACTGCTGGCCCTGCGCAAACTGCAAGGCAACATGGCGGCGATACTGATATCGGGTAAATATGTCTGGTGTTGTGCCCACCACCGCAAAGCCCTTGTGCGAATCACCAAGCGACACGGGGATGGTCCAGGCTACGTCATTGCGCTGGGCTATGCGCTGCGCGCTGTCCCAACCCATGTTGCTGGAAGCCTTGCCCATGTGGAATACGGCATAGAGCAGCAGTTGCAGCTCGCTACCGCGCGCGCCTACCACCAGATCAGTGCCTGAGACAGCCTGCACAAAGTTTTCGCGCACCTGGGTGCGCACGCGTTCCATGCCCAGAAGAAGGGTAGTGGAAAGCGCAATGGAAAAGACCACAAGGCTCAACGTGCCCCTGCGGTTCCATGCGCTGGACAGGGCCAGCGCCAGCAAAAATTTGTAACGCGTCATGCCTTTTCACCCTCACACAGCCTGTTTATGTGGGCAAGGCTGACGTGCCGGGCAAACGCACCCGCTAGTGCGGCATCGTGGCTTACAAAAAGTAGGCTCGACCCGGCTTCAGCGCACTGGCGCAGCAAGATATGTAGAAAGCCTGCGCGGCGGTCGCTATCCAGCGCAGAGGTTGGCTCATCGGCCATGATCAGCGGGGGAGAACCCACCAGTGCGCGGGCGGCGGCAACCCGCTGCTGCTGCCCCACAGAAAGACGGGCCACATTCTGGTCCCACAACTCACGGCCAAGGCCCAGACTTTCAAGCAGGCGCTGGGCTGACTGTTCCGGGCTTCCGTCTATTTCAGTGGCTCGCAGTGCCCGTCCAGCAGAAAATCGACATGGCAGCAACACGTTGTTGAGCATGGAAAGGTGCGGAATAAGATTAAACTGCTGAAAAATAAGGCCGATGGAATCTCCACGCAGGGCATCACGGGCAGAGAGTGGCAAGGTGTCCATGCGCGTACCGTTGATACATACGCTGCCGGTAGCTGGTTGCAGAATACCGGCAATCAGGCTGAGCAGGGTGCTCTTGCCGCCGCCGCTAGGGCCGGAAAGAAAGAGCGTTTCCCCTTTCGCCAGGCAAAACGATGGTATGCACAGGGTTGGTTGAATCTGACCTGGCCAGAAAAATGTAATATCCTCAAGTGCTACCGCCTGCCCGGCTGATGCAGATCCGGTTGCTGCTATTGGAACTGCATCATTTGAAGCGGGTGGCAGAGGAAATTGCACCACAGATTGTACGGGGGCTACCATTTGAGTGTGTGCGCCTTTGCGTTCAGTTCGGCAGCATGCTGGCCTGTGGGGCTCAAAATCTGAACACGCAGCTCATGCAGGGCTGGCCAAGAGGAAAATAGGGCCACATCCATGCCATTCAGTGCATCGGGCTTGGCGCATTCAAAGATAAAGGAAGCGTCCAAATCCGCGTGTGCGTCCTCGGCAGCGTGGCCCGCATGGTCTGCATATTCTAACTTTGCGGGCTGCTGTGAAGTACCGACGGAAAGCAGGTCTGCGGGTAGGGCTGCTGATTGGAGCGTTACCTTTTTCAGACGGCACTGAGCAGCAACAGAAAGGATAAAAATTTTGTCTGCCCGGTGCAGGGTGGCGGCCATGTTTTGCACTGCCTCACGCTGGGCAGGGGTGGAGGGGGTGTGTTCAAAGGGCAGAGCATTGGCCAGCGGGCTTTCAAGGTCGATGCTGACAGTTGTGCCGTCCACGGCCACATTAAGTCGTGCCGCTCCGTGCTCGTGCGGGCCGTGGGCCAGGGCAGGGCTGGTAGCCAGCAGTGCGGCGCAGGCCGCCAGAAGTATCGTGTTTTTCATTATATCTCCTGAGTAAAAAAAGTACTGTTTTCAGCTAGGTTGGCGCTAATAAATGAAATGATATATTGTTGCATTTATGTCAACAGGCAGAAAAATGGCCTGCCAGTGCACAGAGTAAAATGTGCGTAGCAGGCCACTGATAAATATAATCAGCTAATAAGACTGAATAATATTGGCGGATTACGGCAGTTGGCGGCCCTGGCGCTTCCAGTGGGCAAGGCGCAGCCTGTCAGCAAGCATGGAGAGCCCGCACAGGGCTATGGAAACGGCGGTGGCAACAAAAACTCCACGATAGCCGAATCCTTCGTACATAACGAGCCCCCCAATGATGGGGGCAAACATGCCGCTGGAATCAAAGGTGGCCATCATCACATTGGAATTGATGGAGCGCGTGATGGGTGTTGAGCGGTCGTAGACCATGGCTGCCAGCAGGGGGTAGAGCAGCCCCAGCCCCAGTCCGTAAAGAAGCGTCAGGGGAATAAAGGCCCACAGCGGCCCCCAGGCAAGCCCCAGCATGCAAAATGCCAGCAGCGCGCTGCACAATATGGTAATTTTATGGCGGGGTAGGGTATCAAGCCTGTTGCTGCCCACCAGCCGCACCAAAATGATGGTGAGCGTGTAGGTGGTAAAAAACCATGCCGGGTGCGCACCGGTAACAGAGCACAAGCCCTTCATAAAAAAGATGGCCAAAACGGTCATGATGCTGAAGGTCAGGCAGCTCATGTACACAAAGAACAGGCCCGAATGGCTCACCGCATGCCACAACTCGCGGCCAGACATGCCGCCCTCTGCCTCCTGGGCCATCTCGGGCGTGTGCAAACGTGGCGCCAGCGGGATGAGCATGAGCAGCGAGGGAATGGTCAGCAGAGCAGTAACGGCAAAAAGGTGGGTTTCGCCGCCCAAGAGGGGCAGTATCTGTTCGCCCACAGCGGGAATAATGGAGTAGGGCAAGAGCAGGGTGAGCGAAAAAATGGCAAAACCACGGGCGCTCTGTCCAGCGGGAATGCAGCTGACCAGCACAGAAACCGTGCAGCACGAGAACACGGCCAGCGAAATGCCCTGCACCACGCGCAACAACAGAACCAAGCCAATGGTGTGCGCTCCGCCCACATAGGGGTAGGCCAGCATTACGCCGCCCGAAACAAGTATGGAGGCAGCCATGGGCAACAGCTTGCCGCGACGCAGCAAAACCACGCTTGCCACCTGCCTGAAAATCAGCACCATGACAAACATGGAAGAGAGCAGTATTCCGCGCCAGTTGGGGCTGACAGAAAGTGCCTCTAGCCATTGCTCAAAACAGTAAAAAACGGCCACAAAGCTGTTGCAGAACATGGTCATGCAAAACAGCAGAACAAAATCACGGCTTAAAAGCGTCTGCGGCGGCTCAGAAAAGGCAGGGCCTTTTGGGGCGTGGGCAGACGACGCAACTAGCGACGGCATGGGGCCTCAATCGTGTTATGCCGCGATGGCCCAGGCCGCCGTGCGGGGCCGGGCTCACCCCCGCAAAGGGCGTGCGGCTAATGATATTCGCCATTGATAAACTTGGTGGCATAGGCCTGAACAGCCGCGTCATCCACCATGAGCATATCCATCTGGCGGGTCATTATCAGGAGTCGTCCCAATTGGTCCAGGCGCGCGCACAGCTCATGCCTGGGGTATTTTTGGTAACGTGCGCGCAGTCTATCACCCGTTATCTCCACGGTAAAGCCCAGCTCTTTGAGGATAAGTCCAATGCAGTTAACGCGGCGCACGCGCTGAGTGTTGGCGGCTGCGCCGCCTGCAAATTCAAAGCGTATGTAGTTTTTGCTCAGGGTTTCACCGCACCAGCAGTCAAGAATGGCGTAGTGATAGCCCACGCGTGAAGAAAAGTTGAGGTAGCGGTCTGAAATAATGGCATAGCTGCGTTGCCCAAAGCGCGAGCAGCTCTCCTGATTGCCGCCAATGGCCGTTTGCCCCATGACAGAAAGAAAACCGCGCATGTTTACCGGCCTTGGACCGCTGGCCTGAACCGCTGGGTTGAGCATGCCCTCAATCACGCACCTGAGCGGCGTGCTCAGCACGTCGTTGGGCGTAACCTGCCGCGATTCGGGGTTACGCAGGCCGCCACCAAGGTCAATAATGTGCAGGTCTAGCGGTACAGTGCAGGTCAGCTTGCTGGCAACACCGGCGCAGTTTTCGGTAACGCGGTCTGAAATCTGGAACATCTGTGTATAGCTTAGCTCATGCACATAGCGCATTATGTCGTGCAGCGAGGTGCAGTGGCGGGGCGTAAAGGTATCTGCGCGCGGGTCCACGAGGTGCAGGGGCAGAATATAGGGGGCAATGCGGCGCAAAAGCACCAGCGCCGGGCTGCTGGGCTTGGCCTGAGGGCGCACCAGCCGCAAGGTCAGTAGTTCCTGTACCTCGCCATCAAAAACTCTGCCCGACAGGGCGTCCACGGTTACCACCTGGTCTTCGGCAAGAATGCTGTTTGCTCCGGGCAGATTCATGATTGTGGGTACGCCAAATTCGCGGCAGATGGAGGCCATATGCCCAGTGAGGCTGCCTGTTTCAGCTATGATGGCCGAGGCGCGGCGCATGGCCGCCATGGCATTGGGGGATGAATGGGCCAGCAGCATAACCGCACCTTCGGGAAAGTGCGTCATGTCTTCGCCTTCGCCCACATGCACAATGGGGCCGCAGCCAACACCCCGCGCGGCCACATCTCCGCCAGAGAGCAGGGGGCGCAAGTGGCGCAGGGCCGGTGCAGAGTGCTCTTCAGATGCGTTGTCTAGCCCCATAGGGCGGGTTTGCAGCAGCACAATCTGGTCGTCTTCGTCAACGGCCCATTCCATGTCCTGCGGGTATTGGTAGTGTCGCTCCAGTTCCATGACCATTTCGGCCAGCCTGCGCACCTGATCATCGCTGAGGCAGGGCACATCTCGCAGAGCGTCGGGCACGGGCTCAAGCACATTATCCACAAGCCCGCTCTTGCTGCGGGTAAGGCGCAGCCGCACGGTTTTGCGGGCAATGGTGGCCATGGTGATCTTTTTTGTGGCGCGCGACACAAGCCACTGGTCGGGGGTTCCCGATCCGTCCACAACCATTTCGCCAAGCCCCCACAGGCCGTTGATGACCGTAGCGTTAGAACGCAGATCTACCGGATGGCGCGAAAAAGCCACGCCAGCGGCCTTGGCCCGCACCATTTCAACGCAACACAGGCCCATGCCCGTCGCATCCAGGTCGTAGCCGTGTTCCGCGCGGTAGGTCAAAGCTCGGGGCGAAAACAGGCTGGCAACCACCCTTTTAAAGGCAGACAAAAAATCCTGGTGGGTCACGCCCAAGATGCTGCGGTACTGGCCCGCAAAAGACTGTACGCCGTCTTCAGCAATGGCGCTTGAGCGCAGGGCCACCACCACGTCCGCATCCTTGCCAAAGGCTGCGTTCCATTCGGTGTTCAGGGCCCTCACAACCTCTTTGGGAATGGGAGCTTCCAAAACAAGCTTCTCAACCTGCTGCGATATTTCCGCAATGAGTGCGGGTTTGTCGGGGTCGATAGATTTGAGCAATTTGAAAAGATTTTTGAACAGCCCCGGCGTGCGCAGCAAAAAATAGCTGCCCGCGCGTATGGTAATGGCAAAGCCGCGCGGCACCGGCATGGCCAGCATGTTGCGCAATTCGCCCAGATTGGCGGTTTTACCGCCCACGCTGTAGGCCATGCTTGAATCCACCTCTGAAAGAGGCAGGGTAAACTGCGGTACATCGCCAGTGGCAAGCTGGTCGAGCTCGTGCTCGATGCGCGTGGCAATGGCGTTAACGGCTGTGCCCAGCGAAAGATCGCACTGGCCAGACATTTCGCTTAGGGTCGAAGCCATGCGCTCGCAGTGAAAAATGGCACGGCGGGCCTGTTTGCGTACCTCGCTGGTTTCCATGTGCTTGTCACCGCGCAGGGTTGCGTCCAGCCCGGCCATTACACCTGCAAGATCAGCATTGGCCTGTAGCAAATCCTTAAATGAGGCATAGCGCTTGTTAAAGGCCTCCATTGCGCACTCGCGGCTCACTCGCGGGGCAATGCCAAACAGTTTTTTCAGCAGAGAGGCCATGCGTTCATCCTTGGTTGCAGTTTGCCATCATAACCCTGAATCGGTGATGCCAAACGCCAGCGCACTGCCGCCAAGTAGCCTGTTGGTTGTGCTGGCGTTACCTGCCAATGACCACATACCGCTGCGCCGGGCCTCGCCCTTCCTTACGAACCAGCCCTTGCTGAACCAGCAATTGCAGATCGTATTGGGCGGTGCGCATGGAAATATCCTTGCCTGCCAGGGTTTGATATTCCTGTCGGCTGATACTGCCTGCGGCGGCAATGGTCGGCCACGCGTCGATGATGCGGCGATTGAGTTTTTCTGCCGCGCTGAGCCCATGCAGCATGTCGCCTTGCTGGATGGCGGGGGCAGGCTGTTGCCCGGGCGCTGCAAATTCGCTCAACTCCTGCAAGCCCGCTGTTTCAGCGGGCTGATCTGGCTGCCTGTCTGCCCACTTGTCTGGTAGACCATTTGCCCTTGCGCCGGAATCTGCCGGAGGGGTAGAACAGTTGCCCGGATCGCAGGGGGTAGCCTGCGGATTGCGCGAATCCAGCACTGGGGTTGCGATATTTTCACCCTGTATTGCTTCGCCCGCCCCCTGAATTGCGTGACCTAGCTGAATATCTTCTGCAAGAAGAATGCCGCCTTCGCAAAAAGTGAGCGCCCTTGTGAGGGTGTTTTTGAGCTCGCGAACATTCCCGGGCCAGTCGTAGTCCATCAGCTTTGCCATGGCTCCCTTGCTGATCTGTGGCATGACCGAGGGCAGGGCAGCGGCAGAGACGCCAGCCTCGGCCTTGAGCCGGGCCTTGGCCTTGAGTGCCTCTGAGAGAAAATACACCGTGAGCGAAGGAATGTCAGACTTGCGGTCGCGCAAGGGCGGCGTGTTGATGGTGATGACCGCCAGGCGATAGTACAGATCTTCGCGGAACGAGCCCCTTTGGGCGTCGTCGATCAACGAGGCGTTGGTGGCCGCGATAATACGCGTGTCAAAGGGCACATCTTCGTCACTGCCAAGCGGGCGCATGCGGCGGGTAGAGAGCGCCCGCAGCAAAGCCTGCTGCACCTTGGGAGCAGCGTTGCCCACCTCGTCAAGCATGAGCGTTCCGCCTTGTGCCGTTAAAAAAGCCCCCTTGCGCGGGGCCCGCGCCTCGGTAAAAGCCCCTTTCACATGGCCAAAAAGGGTATCCATAAGCAAATTCTCGTCCAGCGCTCCACAATTGATGGTGATAAACGGCCCCGCGCTTCTGGCGCTGAGCCTGTGGATTGCCTCGGACACCAGTTCCTTGCCCGTACCCGTTTCACCCACCACCAGCACATCAGCCATTACCTGCGAAGCTTTGCGCACATTGTCGCACAGGGTAAGCATGGTGGATGACGTGCCAATAAGGCCGTTGACGGGCAGGTCTTCGGGATGGGGCAGGTCTGGCACTGGTTCGCGCAGTGCCAGGGCGTCGTCTTCTGCTGCCCGCTGGCGGCGGGCCTCTGCGGCATGACGTAAGCGGTCCAGCAGGGTGTTTATGCCGCCCCTGAGCCGTTCAAGTTCGCGCGGCATCTGTGGCAATTCAAGGTTGCCGTCTTCGCCTGCTGTGTTGCGGAGTTCAAGTTCGTCCGTGATGGCATTGAGCGAACGGCTTGTCTGGCGTGCCAGCCACCACAGGCTCAGGCCCAGCAGCAGTGTGCCGCCAACAAACGCACCTATATATATGCCCATGAGCTGCACGCCTGTGCGGGTGGTGGTAAAACTGGTGTCCAGCACTGCCAGCCCGCCCAGAACAACAGAGTCCTCCTGCGAAATTGGACTAAAGAAAACAGGTACATAGCTCACCCTCTCAACGCGCATCTGGCTGTTGCTCCACAGCGTGGTGTTTTCTGCAAGGGCAATCTGTCCATTTTTGCCATCCTGAACGTCGGATACCATGTTCCAGTAATTGAGGTGTTCCGGGCCAGGCCGAAATGCCGTGTTGAACCCCGGCCTGCCAAAATCGCCGGAAAAACCGGCCCGCACCGCGTCTGTTGCCAGGCTGCGCTGGGGCAAACCAGCGTCTGGAACTTCAGACTGAAAAAGCATCCAGCCGTCGCGGTCAAAAAAAAGCGTGCGCACGCGTACGTCTGTGCCAGCGGCGGCAATGGGGGCATTGGGGGCAGAGTAGGCCGAAACTATGTCGCGAAGTTCCCGCAAATCCAGCGAGAGCATCAGGTAGCCCACAAAAGAGCCATCCGCGTCTTGCACCGGGGTAGAAAAGCGCAGCACATGCAGGGAGATATTTTGAGTGCCGCCCTTAACAGGAACCATAGAGTAGGTGACTTCTACTGGCTGCGCAACGCTCACATGCCCAATACGGTGCTCACCGGCAATGCCGTGGAAGGGGCCAGTAGGGCTGGCCAGAGCTTGGCGCATGGGCACATTGACGATTTCACCATCAGAATTGACCAGCAGGTAGCGCTTGTCGGGGGTAAGACCTTCAAAGGCAAGCTCCCTATAGCGTAAGCCCCCGGCCTTGGCGCGAAATTTGAGCCGGTTGGTCATTTCGCTCTGTTCCATGGAGCCAGCCGCGAGGATAAGCAGCTGATTGCGCGTTTCTTCAAGCGCCTGCTCCAGTGCAAGGCGCATGGCCTGTGACTGGAGCTGTGCATTGCGCGCAATTGCGCGATCGAGAATGCCCTCAATGCTGCTGCCGGTAGCCGTAAAAATAATCAGCAATACCAGGGCTAAAACCGGTAGCCCAAGCATGAGCATGCGGCTTGCCAGGCTGCGATTCATGAAGAAGGTAGCGAACTCGATGGAGTTGCCCTGGGGAAGTGTTCTGTGTAAGCGCATGGTGATCCCCTGATTTGTGCAAAAAAGCGCAATCCTGGAGATGATTGTAAAAAACATTCCCGTCCGTGACAAGATTTTTCGCGCAAAAAATGGAAAAAAGGCGCAATTACAGGCAAAAATCATGCAATGGCACAGGCTTTGCTATAGCTTTCACATTCGAGGCAACAAGGCGAGCCATCCTTGGTTCTGGGAGAGCTCGCATAGTGGATGACTGGCACTGTGGATGAGTGGAGATGTCAACATTGACGAGGAGGAAGTTATGAAAAAGATGCAAAGGCTCTGGACATGGCTTGCGGGCTGCGCGCTGATGGTAGCGGCATTACCGGGTATGGCCCTGGCCGCTGGCGGCGGCAAGGTTGCTAACGTGGTTGTGGTAGCCGACACGCGCAAGCTTGACGGTATACTGTATTGGTGGGCTGAAATGTACAACGAAAGCCACTTCTTTTTTGCAATTCTGACCATGGCCATCATCCCTGTAGTGGGTTGCATACTTGGCTGGCTGGCAGACATTGTCATGACCCACATGGGCATCGACCTCAGGCACCGCGAACTTTCCGAGAAGTAGAAGGAAGGAGGCAAATATGGACTGGTTGTATATTTTGATGCCCATTTCCGGCGTGTTCATTTTCTGGCCGGGCCTCGTTATTCTTGGGTTGGGCGTGGGTATTATCGGCGGCTTTTTCGGCATGGGCGGCGCGTGGATGGTTACCCCCGGCCTGAACATTCTCGGTTTCCCCATGGCCTTTGCCATTGGTACAGACGTTGCGCAGATGGCGGGTAAATCGCTTATCTCCACCATGCGTCACGGCAAGTTTGGTAATGTTGACTACGGCTTGGGTCTGACCATGCTGGTTGGTACCATCGTGGGCGTCGAAGTCGGCGCGCAGATGGTCATGTGGCTGGAACGCCTGGGCTCTGTTGATAAGGTCGTGCGCTGGCTGTATGTGGTGCTGCTTGTGTTGCTGGCTTGGCTTGTATTTCATGATATCGCCGCCCGTCGCAAGAAGGAACGCGAAGCCAAGGCCCAGAACAAGGAACTTGACCAGACTGTCACCGGCGTTGACTGGGCCTCGCGCCTGCACGCCATCAAGATTCCGCCCATGTTCCACTTCAAGCAGGCCAACATCACCTGCTCTGCATGGCTGCCCATCTTCGTCAGCTTCTTCACCGGCTGGCTGGCTGGTATCCTCGGCATCGGCGGCGGTCTTATCCGCATGCCCGCCCTGGTGTATCTTGTGGGCTGCCCCACCCATCTGGCGGTGGGTACGGACCTCTTTGAAGTCGCCATCTCCGGCCTCTACGGCACGGCTTCGTACGCATACAAGGGCCGCGTGGAACTGCTTGCCGCCCTCGTTATGCTGTGCGGCGCTGCCATCGGCGCGCAGATCGGCGTTGTCGCCACCAAGTATGTGAAGGGTTACGGCATCCGCTTTGTGTTCGGCCTGGCCGTTCTGGGCTGCCTGGTTTCGGTTCTTTGCAAGCTGATTGAAGCTGAATTCCCGGCTTGGGGCTGGCTGCTTGGTCCGGCTGCTACCATCGACGTGCTTGGCTTCGTGACCGCTATCTCCCTTTACATCACCGTCAAGATGGTTCAGGGCGCCAAGGCGGAAATTGCCGCCAAGAAGAATCAGCCCGCAACCAACTAAGAGGAGACACGCCATGAAGATTCGTAATCTGGTACTGATGCTGGCGATGGCCTTCTCGGTCGCACTGCTTACGGGCTGCAACTTTGACGGAGGCGTTGAGCAGGGACGTTGCGTGGCCTTTGATGCCAACGCCAAAACCCTCACCATAGTGGTGGACGTAACCCATGACCAGTTTAATCCGCACTACAGTGGCGGCACGCATACCTTCAAGTTGCCCGTTGACCAGCAGGATATGGGCCCAGTGCCCACCCCGGGCGGCCGCCTGATGATCGATACTGCCAAGAACATGGTGCTCGTGTACGACCAAAAGTCCAACAGTGTGCGCGAAATCCCTGTGCAGTTCACCGATGTGGAAAAGAACGTTGGCCCCAACCATCCCAAGGTCAAGGGCAAGACCTTCCCCATGATCGACAAGGAACAGCAGACCGTGACCGTGTATTCTGGCCGCCAGAAGGCATTGATCACCTTTAAGGTTCCTGCTGAAGCTCAGGACTTCCCGCCCTACATGTGGACTGCTGGCGACGAAATGCGCATCGCCTTCCGCAATGCCGACAAGGCACAGGCCATGCGTATCATGAACGTGAGCAAGACCAATATCTTCAAGAAGTAAACCCAAAGGGTGACTACCCCCACCCTGCGCGCTGGAGCGGTATCTGCGCCGCTCCAGCGCACCTCCCCGGAGTGGGGCAAAAACTTGGGAGAGCACAGATGAACAGCTACCGTCAGACCCTTTATTCAAGCATTATCAGAGTGGCAGCCAACATTATAATGGTGGCAGCCGTTTTTGTGGGCATGTATCAGTCGGCCCACAGTGCAGGGGACTCGGAACTGGTATTTTGCGCATGGTTCTTTGGCATCACCGTGCCCGTGTGGGCGGGAGCCTTTTGGCTGACCAGAAGGGTACGGCAGAAGTATCCTGCGGAGTTCCAGAGCCTTATTGAACTGCCTCGGCTTGGGCAGCGGCTGGTAACCTGGAATGTGGCCGAAGAATCCGTGTGTCCTGTGCTTGTGCGCAGATAGGCTAAAAATATGTCGTGCGTGATGACCACCCCACAGGCAAGCAGGAAGGAACCCATGGGTGATTTTGTTAACTCCAGGGGATGGCAAAACTGCCTTCAAACCCGCATGCGGCAACGCTTTTGGGGAGCGCTCTGCGCATTGCTGATGGTTTTTGTCATGCTGGGTATGTTTGACGGACTGCAAGGTCTGGCTCGGTCTGGCGCCGATGTTATTGAAGTGCTGCCCGGCGGGAGCGCGGCAATCTCTGGCCCGCTGACCATCAAAAATCCTGTAAACAGCGACCTCAAGGCGCAGTTTACCCCCGAAAGTTCCGCCCTTGTTTATGATCTGGAAGGCTTTTTTTCTGGTTACTGGTTTGGCAACGGCATGTGGCGCGCTGCCGTGCGCGCCGATGCGTATGCCCAGCCCGGGGAATACAGCCTTAAAGTTGTTTTCAGGGGTGCACCCGCCAGCACCACGCAAAATTACAAGATTACAGTGCATGCCAACGATACTGCCATGCGCGCCGCCTCTACCTCATACTTGCGGCGCATTACTGGCTACAACCCCTTTGTACTTGCTGCTGGCTGCTGCGGCTTGGCCCTGCTGGTTGGTGTGGTAGTGTACCGTCTGGGTTGCAGCTACATTCGCCAGCTCACAACTCTCGGCTGCGGCGAGATCGTGCGTGTGCAGCCTCAATCGGGCAACGGTGCGCAAGCCCAGCCCGGTCACATCTGGTGTACGCTTTACGGTCTGCGCGCGCCTGCGGCTGGTACGCTGTGCGCAGTGTACGATGACCAGGGGGCACAGATTGGTTTGGCCCGTGCGGCCGAGGCCAACAAGGGTACGCTTGAACTGAATTTCGACTCGTTGTCCAGCCCGGCGGCAGAAGCCGGTGCAGCTTCTAACGCCGTTCGCCCCGGCTGCCTTGTCCAATTGCGGCCCCCCAAACCGCTCTCCTCCGGATTAGCCAGATAGGCCGAACGGTCACCCAAGCGGCATGCACTTGGCGCGTCACCTGTGCATGCCGCATTTTTTTTTGCCCGCCGCATTCATCCCGCCTTGCCGCTCTTGCCGCCTGCTTTGGCATAAGCTATGCTTATTCCGTTGCATATGCCCCTGAAGGGCTCAAACCAAGGCGGAATTTTTCATGTCTCAACTTTGCCCCTGTGGCAGCGGTCTGAATCTGGACCAGTGCTGTGGCCCCCATATCGAAGGCGCTTCCTGGCCCCAGACCGCAGAAAGCCTCATGCGTTCGCGCTACACTGCCTATGTGCTTGGCCGCCACCAGTGGCTGGTGGAAACCACTCACCCCGACTACAGGGAAGGCGTGGACGCTGGCAAACTGGCGGAACAGACCAAGGATCTCACCTGGCTGCGGCTTGATATTGCCGCTACTGAAGACAACGTGCCCGCCGGTAAAAACGGTGAGCTGTTTGATGTTGTAGAATTTTATGCCTACTACGATCTGGAAGGCTCGCCCCGTCAGATCGGCGAGCGCAGCTTTTTTCAGCGGCAGGACGACAAGATATATTATGTGGACGGCGTGGCCCTCAGACCAGATGCCTACCGCAGACAGGAACCCAAGGTGGGACGCAATGATCCCTGCCCTTGCGGCAGCGGCAAAAAATACAAAAAATGCTGCGGAGCTGCCAAATCCTGATGCCGGACGCTGAACGTGCAAAAAATTCGGGCCGGGGTAAAAACGGCCCCCTGACGGTTATCCGGCAGTTTTGTCTGGAGTGTCAGGGATCGTCTGCCAAGGCTGTGCGCGCTTGCGGTGACGAAGACTGCCCGCTGTGGGCCTGGCGGCTGGCTGTGCTGGCCGGTGAGTCGTGCCCCGCACCCGCAGAAGAGGCCGCGCGTCAGGCTTTGCGCGCCATACGCAGGCAATGCATGGGCTGCGCGGGCGACAGGGCAGAGGTGCGCGCTTGCGCGGCTCGCGAGTCATGCGCTTTGTGGCACTGTCGGTTTGGTGTTCGTCCGCAAACCTACAAGGCTGTGCGGCGGCGTTTTTTTGCTCCCAAGCTCTTACGACTTTTATAATGTGCCGCCGCATGAGCGGCGCAACCCCACAGGAGGTACCCATGCCTCATATGCTCGAATGGTCCAGGGCCTATGCGCATCGGCTCACGGCAGATGCTGCGGCCCCACTCAAGGCGCGCGCTCCTGAAATAGCCCAGAGGCTCAAACGCGAGTTGGCAGCTGGCGAGTTGCCCTTTCTTTCCCTGCCATTCCGATCCAAGCTGGAAGTGGAAATGGCCCCGCTCATCCCGCGTATCAAGGCGTATCGGCATATGCTGGTGCTTGGCATTGGCGGTTCTGCTCTTGGAGCCCGCGCCATGCAGCAGGCCTTTGCGCCGGGGCAGGATGGCCCCAACCATCGTGGCCCCTGCCTGTGGATTGCCGACAATGTTTGCGCAGAGCGCTTTGAGGCCTTGCTTGGCAAGTTGGCCCCTGCCGAAACCGTGGTTGTGTGCATCAGTAAATCTGGCGGCACCATTGAAACCATTTCGCAGTATTTTCTGGTTCGCGACTGGCTCAAGGCCAGTGTTGGCGAGGGCTGGCAGGATCAGATGATAGTGGTTACCGACGAGCGCAAGGGCTACCTGCGCGAAGAGGCCAACCGCTATGGTCTCACAGCTCTTGAAGTGCCGGACTATCTTGGCGGGCGCTATTCAGCCCTTTCGGCTGTGGGGCTTTTGCCTGCGGCCTTTTTGGGCATTGACTGGCAGGCTCTGCTCGATGGTGCGGCCAGCGTGGCCAAACCACTGGTGCAGACGCCAGAGCTTGTGGCCGAGCACCCTTCGTTTGCGCTGGCCTGTTGGGCCAAAGCGCTGGAAGACCACGACTACAGTCAGCTGATTTTCTTCAGCTACATTCCCCAGTGGGCGGCCTACGGCGACTGGTTTGCCCAGCTTTGGGCCGAAAGTCTGGGCAAGGACGGACAGGGCAGTCAGCCCGTGCCAGCCACGGGTGTGACCGATCAGCACTCCATCAACCAGATGTTTTTGAGCGGCCCGCGCAACAAGGGGTGTATATTTTTGACCAGCCGCGATCAGGCGCAGGGGCCCAATTTTGGCATGGATGTGCCCGATGTGTGGGCCTGGCTGCGGGCCAAGCCTTTTGGCAGCCTGCTGGAGGCCGAAGCCCTGGGAACGCGCATGGCCCTGTGCCAGAGCGGCGTGCCTCTGCTGCATGTTGAAATGCACAACAGCGGCCCCCGCGCTGCTGGTTCACTCATGCTGCTGCTTGAGGCTGCAACGCTGTTTACGGGCTGGCTCATGGGTATTAATCCTCTTGACCAACCATCTGTTGAGCTTGGTAAACGCCTGGCCAACGCACGGCTTGGCGCGGGCGGTTATGTGCAGGAAGAAGCCGATCTGGCAGAATACCTTGCCGTACCCCGCGAGGAGCAGTGCTTCTAGGGGGGGGCGCCCCTGCCGCTTTGGCCGTGGGGTTGACGTACTTCTGCCGTTTATCTGTTGATCAGAATTGTGCTTCAGGAAGGTCCGGGCCGCCTGTGAGGCGGCCTTGGGGCTTGCCTGGGTTTTTGTAACCTGTCGCGTGGCGGCGGCTTTGCGGCGGAGCGTAGCGGCCGTTTATCCTACACTCCGATGGCGAGAGCCAACGTGCTGTGCCACCCATAGCCGCCGCGCGCGCAAAGGCTTTGAAATGTTTGGAAAAAAACAGCGCAATGCTGCCTGTGTGCGCCAGTGCGAGGATGTTTGCGCGCAAACGGTAGAGGGCGAGAGCGCTCTGCCCAGTTATGCCCGCACGCTTTCGTGGCTCTCGCTGGTGGTTATATTGCTAACCAGCCTTGGGCTTTCTTTTTTTATTTCCAATTCTGCCCGCGAAACCCTGCTCACCCGGCAAGAAAATTTTGCCCAGCAGTTGGTGGAAAACCTCAATAGTCAGATTTTTCGCCGATTCGCCCTGCCTACGCTCTTGGGCTACGGACGCATTGCCCTGCGCCAGCCCGAGCAGTACGAACGGCTTGATCAGGTTGTGAAGTCTGTAATCCACGGTTTGCCCGTGGAAAGGCTGCGTATTTACGATTTTTCGCGTCTGGTGGCCTATTCTACCAAGAGGGAAGACCTGGGCCGTGCGGGGCTTTCACCGCCGTATATTGACGATATTTTGCAAGGCGGCGCGCCCCGGTCAGAGATCATTTCGTCCATGCCCGGGTGGCAGGCTCCTTTTCGCGTGCCTTTGCAGGAGGGGTCGTTTGTGTTGCGCGTGCTTTATCCCTTGCGCGGCGAGGCGTTGCGCCCGGGTGAGGACGCCCCGATCATGGGCGCGCTGGAGCTGACACAGGACATTACCGGCGACTACGAGCAGGTGCTGACCTTTCAAGGCATTATTGTTGTCATGTGTCTTCTTTCCTCGGTGGTAATGTTTGGCCTGTTGCTTATGCTTATCCACAGGTCTGAGCGTGTGCTGGCCGCCCGCATGTACAAAAACCGCATTCTCGAAAACCAGCTGCACAGCAACGAGCGGCTGGTGAGCATGGGCCGGGTGGTGGCCAGTATTGCCCATGAAATTCGCAATCCTTTGGGCATTATACGATCGAGCGCAGAGCTCTTGCAGCGCCGCACCGACAAGGCCGATGCCAGCACACGCCGCATTCTTGGTGCTATTTATGACGAGGCTGTTCGGCTTTCGCAAACTGTAACCGATTTTTTGGATTACGCCCGCCCTCGCCAGCCCAAGCAGGATGTGGTAGACCTTAATCTGGTACTTGATCAGGTACTGGCCTTTTTGGAAGGCGAGATGGGCCGATGCGGTGTGACGCTTGAGCGGCAGTGTGAAGACGCACTGTTTACTGCTGGTGACAAGGATTTGCTGTATCGGGCGTTTTACAATATTCTTGTGAACGGTCAGCAGGCCATGGAAGGGCCGGGCGTTGTGCGCATTTCTGGCCGCAACGACGAGAATGGCCGAGTATGCATTGAATTTCTTGATTCCGGCCCCGGCTTTGATCCTACCACACTGCCCAACCTGCTGGATCCCTTCTTTACCACCAAGGACGGCGGCACAGGGCTTGGTTTGCCCATTGTGCAGTCTATTATCTCAAGCCACGGCGGCACTATTCAGCTTGAAAACGGCCCCAATGGCGGGGCGTTGGTGCGGGTTCTGTTACCCAAAGCCCCCTCTGGCGTATAGGAATACATAATGAGTGAAAAAGCGCATCTTCTGATTATCGACGACGAAAAAAACTATCTGCTGGTATTGCAAACCCTGCTTGAAGACGAGGGCTACGCTGTTACGGCCATCAGCGATCCTGAAACCGCGCTGGCATTTCTGGACGAAAGTGAAGTGGACGTGGTTGTGACCGACATGAAAATGCCCAAGGTCACGGGGCGCGAGGTTCTTGAGCGGGTCAAAAAAAACTGGCCGTATATTCCCGTGCTTATCATGACTGCCTTTGGCTCCATCGAAAGCGCCGTGGAAGTCATGAAATACGGGGCCTTTGACTACATCACAAAGCCTTTTTCCAACGACGAGCTGTTGCTCTCCATCCACAATGCCGTTGAGCTTTCACGCGCCCACAGGCAGTATCGCTTGCTACAAGAGGTTATGGAAGACCGCTACGGCGTGCACAAGATTGTGGGCCGCAGCAAGGCTATACGCGATGTGCTGGTGATGGTTGAGCGCGCCGCCCCCAGCCGCTCTACGGTGCTGATTACCGGTGAATCTGGTACGGGCAAGGAGCTGGTAGCCCGGGCCATCCACTACACAAGCCCGCGTAAAGACAAGCCCTTTGTGTCTGTCAACTGTATGGCCTTGAATCCCGGCGTGCTTGAGAGCGAGCTTTTTGGTCACGAAAAGGGTTCGTTTACCGGCGCTGTGGCCATGCGTCGCGGCCGGTTTGAGCAGGCCGATGGCGGTACGCTGTTTTTGGATGAAATTGCCGAGCTCACGCCCGATTTGCAGGTCAAACTGCTACGCGTGTTGCAGGAGAGGCGTTTTGAACGGGTAGGGGGCGGCGAGGAAATTGAGGTGGATATTCGCGTTGTGGCGGCCACCAACAAAGACCTTACCTCTCTGGTGGAGAAGGGAGCCTTTCGCGACGATCTGTACTACCGCCTTAATGTGGTGCAAATTCCTCTGCCACCCCTGCGTGAGCGGCGCGAGGATATTCCCCCGTTGGTTGCCCATTTTGTGGAAAAGGTATGCGCAGACAACGCCATGCCGTCCAAAACATTCAGCACCGAGGCCCTCAACTACCTTACGGGGTACGAATGGCCGGGCAATATTCGCCAGCTTGAAAACGTGGTGGAAAGCTGCCTTGTGCTTGTACCTGGGGCAATCATTGATGTGGATAATCTGCCAGCCGAAATTCGCGACGAAGAATCGCAGTTTAAAAGCGCAGTAGACCTTTTGCCCGTGCAGCTTGATCTGGCCGACACGCTAGAAAAAATTGAGGCCGCGCTTATACGTCGCGCCCTTGTGCGGGCAGAGCTTGTGCAGGTTAAAGCAGCAGAATATTTGGGGATTTCAAAGAGCTTGTTGCAGTACAAGCTTAAAAAATACGGCATAACGGGGCATTGATCCCCCGCAAAAAATTGCAAAAGACGCCCTGGCTTTGGTCATGGGCGTCTTTTTTTGTAATAATTTTTGGTCCACCCAAAGAAAAAATATATTGTAATACCAGATTACTGGGTAATTGGTGAGTGGCATAAGCACGGCAATCAAGTTGCAAATTCGCGCCAATGGTATTTACAGAAAGTGTATTTTCTTATAGGTTGAACGAACAGTCAGTTGTCTGAACGGTGGACGGTTGCACTGGCGGAAGCAGCAGATTGCCCACAACTGTTTTGCGTGGTATCACTTCTTAAAATGTTAAGGTATCGACAGAACGAGTGATCAAACAGGCTGCAGTATCGGCAGGTTGTCCCAGCCAGGGAAGGGTGAATTACTGTGCTGCCCTTACAGATCGCACAACTGTGCGGAAGCAATACAAGGCAATGCCAGCCAGTTGGGGTATACCGCATCCAATGGCCAGTAGCTTTGCTTGCACTTTGATTGAGCAGCTTGTGTTGTGGCAGGGCAACATAGCTAGGCAGAACCTGGCAGAATATGGGCACACCTGCACAAGCGCAAAAAAAGGGGCCGCGCTCACTGCACGGCCCGGGAAGACAGAGGCTTTTGGCTCAACCCAAGGGCTTGCCTAAGCCGGATTAACAGGCTTAGCCTTTGCGGTTGGCAAGGCGCTTTCTGAGGTTTTCTGCAACCTGGTTGGGGTCCATGTGCACGCGGGCAATGCCGCTTTCCATGGCCGCCTTGGCCGTAGCTGCTGCAACCAGCGGGGCCACATCGGGGTTCAGGGTAGAGGGAATGATCATGCTGGGGCTGAGTTCTTCGGGCTTGACGAGGTCAGCCAGAGCCTTGGCAGCGGCAATCTTCATGGCATCGTTGATGTCGGTTGCGCGCACGTCGATGGCCCCACGGAAGATACCGGGGAAGGCCAGCACGTTGTTGATCTGGTTGGGGCAGTCAGAGCGGCCAGTGGCAACCACCTTGGCACCGCCGTCAAAGGCGCGTTGCAGGGGCCAGATTTCGGGAATGGGATTGGCCTGGGCAAAGACAATGGGGTCTTTGGCCATGCTGCGAATCATGTCTTCGTTAAGGGAGTTGGGCGCGGAAACGCCGATGAAAACATCAGCGCCCTTGATGGCCTCGGCCAGACCGCCCTTGACCTTGTTGGGATTGGTATGCTTGGCGATTTCGTCCTTGTAGGGATTCATGCCTTCGGGGCGGCCTTCCCATATGGCCCCCTTGGAATCGCACATGATGACGTTTTTGAGGCCCACAGCCATGAGCAGCTTGATGATGGCAATACCAGCAGCGCCCGCGCCGCTGGTAACAACTGTGATTTCATCCAGTTTTTTGCCAACAATTTTCAGCGCGTTCATGAGTCCAGCCAGGGTAACAACGGCGGTTCCGTGCTGGTCATCGTGAAAAATGGGGCCCTTGAAGATGCCGTTCTTTTTCAGGGTGTCTTCAATAACAAAGCATTCTGGAGCCTTGATGTCTTCAAGGTTCACGCCGCCAAAGGTCGGAGCCATGAGTTCCACAAGCTCAACGATCTTGCCGGTGTCCTTGGTGTCCACGCAGATGGGAAAGGCATCCACATCACCAAAGGTTTTGAAAAGCAGTGATTTGCCTTCCATAACAGGCATACCGGCGGCAGCGCCGATGCTGCCAAGGCCCAGCACGGCAGTGCCGTTGGATACAACGCAGACAAAGTTGGAGTGATTGGTATAGACATCAAGCATTGCGGGATCTTTATGGATTTCCATGCAAGGTTCGGCAACGCCGGGAGAATACGCCAGGGTGAGGTCGTCGTTATCGCGCACAGGGGCTTTGACCCGAACCTCAATTTTGCCCTGATATTCCTTGTGCATTGCAAGGGCTTCTTCCCGCAGGTTCTTGATCCGTGACATCACTTGCTCCTTGGTCTGTTTGTCTCTGCCTTGGCAGTAAAAATTGCGCATAGATGTGGCGCTGGGCAGCCTCAGTAAGTAGACGCTAGCGTATGAATCTGTGCATCTGGAACGGGTGACCGCGATTTCTCCCCAAATGCTGAAAGCTTTACGCTTGCGGCCTTTTAATGGGTATATCGAAATTTGCGGGGTAAGGAAATATCTTATGAAAGTTATGTAAACGTTTTTGTGGTATTATTGCCTTTTAACTGCATAAAGCTTTTTTTCAAAATGATGCGGAATGACCGCAGAGCCTAAGGAGAAGCGAGTTTCGCCATGAATACCGAAAATACCAAAAATACGGATGCCGAGGTACAGGCTGCGAGAAAGCGCAGCATTCAGCGCCCGCGCGTGCATACAGAGGTGCTCAGCTGTCTGCTCGATGATATTCAGAGCGGCGTTTATCAGGTGGGGCAAAAACTGCCCTCTGAGCGTGAGCTGATGGACGAATTTGGCGTGGGCCGCCCTGCGGTGCGCGAGGCCCTCTCCGGGCTGGCGCGTATGGGCCTGATTGAAGTATCGCCAGGAATGCGTGCCCGTGTTTGCAGGCTGACCCTCAAACCCCTGCTGCGTGAAATGCGCGCAACGCTGGAAATATATTCCAGCTCGGCAGATGGCTGGCGGCAACTGCACGACCTGCGTCTGTTTTTTGAAACCGCCGTTGTGCGCCGTATGGCCCTGGAGGTCACCGACGATCAGTTGGCCCACATTGACGAACTGCTGCAAAACCAGCGCCGTCTGTTGGATGCCTCTGAAATCCGCGCTTTTGCCGAGGCAGACATTGATTTTCACCGTTACCTGGTGGAGTGCATGGACAACAATTTTCTTGGGCTGCTGGCCGAGGGCTTTGCAGGCTGGCTGATTACGCCCCTGTATGCCTCGTTGCAGGTGCGCAAGCAGAGCGAACGCTCGTACCGTGCCCACGTTGGCGTGTACGAAGCCCTGAAAAAGCGCGATCCCGATCTGGCTGAAAAGGCCATGCGCGCACATCTGGATGAAATGCGCAGCATTTATCAGGTGGATGTGATGGTGGATGAAAAGGCAGATCAGGGCGAAGCGCAGCAGAGTTAGCAGATCGGCTGATCTGTAGGACTGAGAACGCAAAAAACCGCAACGGTGAACCGTTGCGGTTTTTTGTGGGCCGGACACCCGGCAACGTCTGTTGCCGCTGCTTCCTTTCGGACCTGACGGGGTTGGCAGTGCTGCCGCCGTCCGGCTTGGCAAAAGACTTACCCGCAAAGGGGGTAAACTGTCAATGGTCGCGCTGGCATTTCAGTGGCGGGGTTGTGGAGCCAGCAGGGCAGAGGCGTTGCTCATGATCACTTCCATCTCGCTATCGCTCAGCCCGCCAAGGCTTTGCAACCGTTGCCGCTCCTCAACCGGGTCGTAGAGGGGCCAGTCTGTACCAAAAAGTATACGCTCTCGCGGAAATGTGCTCAAAAGCTTGTGGGCCAGCTCTGGGCTGGCAAAGGGCGTGGTGCTTGAAGTATCGAACCACAGGTTCTCAAACTCGTTGCCAGCAAAAACTTCAAGCGCGTGGTTCCACATACGGTAGCCGCCAAAATGTGCCGCAATGACCCTGATATCGGGGAACTGGCGCAGTATGCTGGCCAGTTTGTAGGGGCACGAGGGGTTTTTGTCGGGCGTGGTCTTGTCGCCAATGTGGATTTCAAAAACAAAGTCTTTTTGCGCTGCTTCAAATATGGGCAAAAGACGGGGGTCATCAAGCCAGAAACTTTGAAAATCTGGGTGCAGCTTGATGCCCCGAATGCCCGCAGCCTTGAGACGCGCCAGTTCCTTTTCCCAGTTTTCGTAGGCCGGGTGCACCGTACCAAAGGCAATAACCTGCTCGGGGTGCTCCCTTTGCAGGCTGATTGCATAGTTGTTGGCCGGTATAACCTGAGCTGGGGCCGTGGCCGCGCACAGAACCACGCATTTTTCCAGTCCGGCTTGCTGTTCACGCTCAAGCAGATTGGCAATGGTGCCGTCGCCCGAGCAGGTAATGCTATAAAAATTATTCAGGTGATCCACTGCCTTGTGCGCGATTTTGGGGTGAAAGGCGTGGGTGTGTATGTCTATGTACATGATGGAAGCTTATTTGACTCCATTCACCACATTGACCGGTGTGCCCGCGTGCCAGCGGCGGATATTTTCTGCCATAAGGTCAATGATGTTCTGCCGGGCGCGCGTGGTGGCCCAGGCAATGTGGGGCGTAATAATGGTATTGGGCGTGGTAAACAGGGGGTTGTCGTCCTGCGGTGGCTCCTGCGAAAGCACGTCTGTGCCCAGGCCGCGCAAATGGCCGGATTTAAGAGCCTCTGCCACGGCGGCTTCGTCCACCAGCGGCCCTCGTGAAGTATTGAGCAAAATCGCTCCTTTGCGCATGGACGAAAGCGTTTTGGCGTTGATGATGTGGCGTGTTTCCTTGGTGAGCGGGCAGTGCAGCGAAACAACGTCCGATGCACAAAGCAGGTGCTCAAGGGTGGCAAAGGCAAAGGGGCTGTATGACGGCGGATCCTTGGGCGTGCGGCAGTGTGCCAGCACGCTCATGCCAAAGGCGTGGGCCAGCTCGCCCATGCGGCGGCCAATGGAGCCAAAGCCAATGAGCCCCATGGTCAGGCCCTCCAGGCACAGAGGCGGAACCTTCCAGTAGCACCAGCTTTTGCACTTGAGCCAATCGCCATTTTTTACGCTCTGCGAGTGCATGCTGGTGTGGCGGCACAGTTCAAGCAGCAAGGCCATAGCGTGCTGGGCCACATCGCTCACGCCATAGGCAACCACATTGCAAACGGGAATACCCCGGGCGGCCAGAGTATCTGTATCCACTATGTTGTAGCCAGTGGCCAGTACACCAACCATGCGCACACTGCTGTCCATCTGCTCCAGGTTGGGGCCGGTAAGGGGCGTCTTGTTGACAAGCACCACATCCATGCCGCGTGTTCGCTCTGCCACAGCTTCGGTGGGAGTGGTATCGTAGATGGATACATCGCCAAGTGATGTAACGGGGCTCCAATCCACATCGCCGGGGTTGAGCACGGCGCCGTCAAGAATGGCTATTTTCATGCACGTAACCTCTGTTGGCAGCACTGTATCCTTTGATGAGGGGGCTAGCAAGGTTCAGGCATGGGCTCAGGATGCCTTTTTTGCGCTATTAATTGCGGCTTTTATTGGTGTTGGCAGGCAGAAAAAGCGCGGTAAATACTGTGCGCAATTGCACGCGCATTGCTCCATATTCTATCGTAGGGGCGTTTGCATGATAGTGCTGGCCGAGCATGCACACTGTTGGCAACAGTTGATGTGCGTTGTATTCTCGTCATTTCCTGTGTGCGGCAGAGCAAAAAAAAGAGCCGCCCGTAAAGGCGGCTCTTTAAACACTGGTCTAGTTAAGACTAGTGGGCGACCACGCGGAAGTCGTCGCGGCGGTTCTTGGACCACGCGGCTTCGTTGTTACCCTGCACAGCGGGGTTTTCCTTGCCGTAGCTGATCATTTCCAGCTGGCTGGGGTTCACGCCGAGCGTAACCAGATATTCGTAGGAAGCGCGGGCGCGGCGTTCGCCGAGGGCGAGGTTGTATTCCTGGGTGCCGCGTTCGTCGCAGTTGCCTTCGATGCGCACGCGGATAGAGGAGTACTTCTTCAGCAGATCGGCCTTGGTCTTCAGCATTTCTTTGTATTCGGGCTTGATGTCGAATTTGTCGAAAGCGAAGTAGACGCGGGCGTCAGTGATCTGCTGGATGGCCGCACGCATTTCGGGGGTCAGGCCATCGTCATAGCCGGGTTCGCTGGTGGTTTTCTTAGCGCAGCCAAAGCCGGCGGCCAGAGCCATAACCAGAGCGAGAATAAGAGCATAACGTTTCATTGTGTGTGTCCTCCTGAACAGCTCATTCTCCAAAAAAATTGATACCTTTCCTTTCTGCACACGCGAGGCCGTTTCGTCCTCGCATAACAGATGGTATCTGGCCCGCAATTTTTGTCAAGGCGTGGAAGGGGGTTTCGACGCACTTTCGTAAAATATTTTTTACCCAGCACTTTCCGTAGGGGCGGAAAAAACGAGTAAAAACGCGGTCAAGATGCCAGTCTGTTATTTTCAGCTATTTCTGCTGACCGGGCATACCCCAGCGCGGGAAGTAAACAGCACCCCCGCCTGTAGGAACCTGCTTGGCGTCGCCGCCATGACGTGTGGTCAGGTAGATACTATGACCACTGCGCGTCGAGGAGAACGCTATGAAGTAGCTGTCGGCACAGAAAGCGGGCTGTTCATCGCTGCCGGGGCCGAAAGTGATCTGGCGTTCCATACCGGTAAGCATATCCTGAACAAAAATACGATGACCGTAATCGGTCATGCGGCTGTACACCACGAGGGTTCCGTCGGGCGACAGGTTGGCCTCGGTGTTGTATGTGCCGTTTTTGCTCACGCGTGTAACGGAACCGCTGCTCAGATCTTTAAGGAAAATCTGCGGGCCGCCCATGCGTGAAGAGGTAAATGCCATCTTGGTGCCAGTGCTGTCAAATGTTGGCGAAACATTAATGGAATCGCCCTGTTCGAGCACACGTTCTTTCTGGAAAACATGGTTCAGCTGAAATATAACAGGGTACTTGCCGTTGGAAAGAGCCACGGCCACTTTGTTGTCTGGCATAAAGGCAGGGCCGATGACAACGTTGCCAGGGAAGCGGATGCGCTGCACCTTGCCACTGGAGCGGTCCCATACGCCAAGGGCGTGCGACTTCTCGTCAATGTGGGAAAAGACCACAAAACGGCCATCGGGCGACCATGCCGGAGACATGGACTCGCCGGGAATGTTGGTGATCTGGCGCAGGTCGCGGCCCGTGGGCTTGACCAGCCACACGTTGGCGCTCATTTTGCCGGTCTTTTTGACAAAGGCAAGAGTAGAGCGGAAGAAAGATCCGTTGCCCGTGAGGGCCTCAAGCAGGTCAGCGCAGAATCTGTCTGCTACTTCCGGCAAATCTTTGGACGTAACCTTGGGGTATTCCTTGCCAAACAGGCGTCCGCCTGTGTTGGTTTCAAAGGCGCGGATCTGCACGGGGCGGGTACCGCTGTCGCCTTCGGGCCAGTAGGTGGTCACCACAATGTCCGACCCGGCAAGCTGAAAGCGCTTGAAGTCGAGGGACGGCGGTTCGTAACCGGCCAGCACAACGCCCCCCAGTACTGCCTTGGGATCAGTAAGGCGCATAAAGGGCAAAAAGCTCAGGTTTTGCTGCACAATCTTTTGCAGGTCAGAGCCCATGCCGCTTGCCTCGGCCTGGGGGCCTTTGAGCGGGGCCGCCAGGGCAAGGTTAACAATGTTTTGCCCCGGACCGTAAATGTCCACGCGCATGGCGGCCTGCGCCCCGCTTCCGAGAGCCAGCCAGAACCCCAGGGTCAGGAGAAGAAGCTGTTTTTTCATGGCGTCAGTATTCCTCGTTCAAGCAGCGCGCCTCAGCGGCGCACCAGTGTAAGGGTGATGTCCAGCGTTCCCCCCACTTCGGCGGGTGGAGGGGGCAAGCTGCCTGCACGGCGTATGCCCCGCTGTACATATTTGTCAAGAAGCTTGTCACCAGTGGGCGTAATTACCTTAAAATCTGATATTTCTCCTTGAGGAGAAATCGTGAGCCGCAGTTTGGTCTGGTATTCGCCGGGTTCTGTTTCTGCCGGGATAATCACGTTATCGCGCAGTTGGTGTATAACATCACGCCGATACTTTGCGCGGTCAGCTGCGGCATCGGCTGTGGCCGGGGCAGCCGCGTGAGCTGCGGGCTTTGTACGTGCTTCGGCCTGTACAGCTTCGGCTTTGGGAGAGGCCTGCGCTGCCGCCTGCGGTGCCGGGCTTGCTGCCTGCTGCCGCACGGGTGCGGCCTGTTGTGTTGCGCCCGCTTCGCCATTTTCTTCCTGAGCACCAAAGGCGGGATCGCCATAGGTGGGCAGTTTGTCTGCGGGCTTGCGGCTTTGGCTGGTTGCTTGCGCTTGCTTGGGGCTTGTGGTTTTGGGTTCCGCTGGCTGCCCCACGCTGCCGATAAGCTGTGTTGCACGGCCGCTGTCGTTGTTCATTCCAGCTGCCTGCCGTTGCTTATTGGTAGCAGTTTTTTTGTTCTTGTCATCTGCTTTTTGAGCGCCTAACGGGGCAACTGGGGCAGGGCGCACCGCAGGTACTTCGTTGCCTCCAGCCTTGGCCACAGCTTCAGCCCTTTCGCGGGCCCGCTCTTCTGCCGCTTCGGCCCGTGTATCGCCCATTGCGGCCTCGGCCTTGCTTCTTGCTTTAACTTCTGCCCGCAATGCTTCTTCGCTACTCAGCGCTTCCGGCTTGGTTTTGCCCTTGGGCGTGCCGTTCCAGAACGTCAGATGTATGTCTGTGGGCGCACCATAAGGGGGCGTGCCAAATGAGCCAATCTGTCGTACTGCACCGCAAACCGAGCTGTCGAAAGCCTCAAGCCCCGAAGGTTTGACGGGCTTGCAGGCTTCAACCTGCCCGTGGCTGTTGATGCTGACCTTGATCCTTACCCTGAAGTCGCTTTTGAGGGCCGGTGGCGGCGCCCATATTTCAATCAGTTTGTCCAGCATGTTGCCCGCATAGGTGCTTTGGTCGGCACTGGCGGCAGAAGCGGCAAATGCCCCGACAACCGTGGCGCTGTAAAGCGCCACGGCAACGAGGCAAGAAAGAATGCGTGTTTTGTAAGGGGTCGTGCGCGGTTGGGAAGGCATGTATCCTCCTTGAGTGCGCGCGTTACCGAATGCGCGTTTCTGTGGGGCCGCGGACGGCCCAGTTTGATAACCTGTTCACCGGGCAAAGAGGCGTGATTAGCCATGAGCGTACCGGACTGGGGGGTCCCAGTAAACCGGGCTGCCGATGGGCTACCTCTGCCCTTGCGCCTGTTTGTGCCTGGAGCCTAGCGGCCCATCAGTTCATCAAGTGTAAACACAAGATCAAGATCGCCGTAGTCTGCCGAAGGCGGCGGTGGGAACTGCCCGCTCTGGGCCGTGCGCACAATGGCGTTCACCGCCGAAGAGTCAAACTGTGAATTGCCAGAGCTGTGCGTTACAGTTGGATTCTGCATCAGCTTGCCCTGTCCGTCTACCCTAACATTGATGATGCAGCGCAGGTTTACCCGGCCAGCCGAGGCAAAGCCCCAGTTGGGCCGCACGGCAAGCATGACCTGTCCCATGTACACATCGCCAAGGCCGCCTCCACCGGGGCCAGTGCCTTCTCCGCCGCCACCGCCACGGTTGCCGCCAGCACGGCGCTGTGCCTGTGCCAGGGCCTGCTCAACAGCGCTGCCACGGTCACCCGATTCTGCGCGTGAGGTAGCCTTGCGCGCTTGCTGCAATGCCGCAGCAACTGGATCAACATTGGACTTGGCGTCCTTGGATTCCTTGGCATCCTTCTTGGCATCGGCCTTGGGCGGTTCGGGCTTTTTCTGATCCTTGGGCTTCTCTTTGGGCTGTTCCTTGGGTGGCTCTTCCTTGGGTTTGGGCTTTTCTTCCTTTTTCTGCGCGATGGGTTTGGCTTCTTCCTTGGGTTCCGGCTTGGGCTGCGGCTTTGGTTCCGGCTTTGGTTCCGGTTTTTTCACCTCTGCGGCTGCGTCCTGCTTGGGCTGCGGCGGAACAGGCTTGGGCTCTTTAACTTCGGCGCGCTCGGGGGCGGCAACCTCTGCCTTTGGGGCGGGAGGTGTGGGCGCCATAGGGCCATCGCCGGGTTGCCCCATGTGCCCAAGAATGGGCGAGGGCGTGCGGTTACCGCCTGTAGCGCCATCCACAAGACTGATCATGACCGGGGGCGTGTCCAGCTTGATGGGCGGTCTATTGGGCCAGAACCATATCAGCAAAAATATGGTTGCGTGCAGGCAGAATGAAAGAACGTATGAGGCCAGGCGCATAGAGCAATCCTACTTTCGGGCGCGGGCGGGCTGACCGCCCTTGGACGCGGCATCGTCGGGCTGTTCGGCGATAACGCCTAGTTTCTCAATGCCTACGGCCTTGATATGACCCATGACTTCCACAACCGTGCCGTAAGGAACAGACTTGTCGGCCTGAAGAAAGAGCGTCTTGTTTTTTTCCTTCACCAGACGCTGTAAGTAGCCTTCAAGGTCTTCCATTGTTTCGACAGGGTATTCGTCAAGGTACATTTTGCCGTCATTGCGCACGGTCAATACCATGTGGTCGGCTTCTGTAGAGAGCACTTCCACCTGCTTTGTCTGCGGCAAATCAACTTCAAGGCCCTGGCTCATCATGGGGGTTGCCACCATAAAGATGATCAGCAACACCAGCATAACGTCCACAAAGGGTGTTACGTTGATATCCGAAACAAACTTGCCGCCGCCGCCAACATTAGCGCCCATGCTACATCTCCGTTGCGCCCGTGCGCTGCACGGGACGATGGGCGTTGATTTCGCGCTGTACGCGGTTGAGGAACACGCCTGCAAAGTTTACCAGCAGCGTATCAACCTGCGAAAGCTTGCCCATAAAGATGTTGAAGCCGATGGTGGCAGGCACGGCCACAGCAAGGCCAATGGCCGTTGCCACAAGGGCTTCGGAAATGCCGGGGGCAACCGTGGCCAGAGAGGCCGACTTGAGCATGCCAATGGAGTGGAAGGAGCTCATGATGCCCCAAACCGTACCAAACAGGCCTATAAAGGGGGCCGTGTTGGCGCAGGTGGCCAGCACCGAAAGCGAGCTTTGCAGACGGGCCAGTTCTGTGCCCACGCCCTGGCGCAGTGCGCGGCGAACATTGTCGACCACCACATCGCTGCTGTTGCCAAGCTCCTTGGAGCGGTTGAACTCAAGCACGCCCTGATGGGCAATGTAGTAGAGCGGCGAGGTTGGGTCAGAGCCCAGCGACTGCACGGCATCGCGCAGGTTGGCCGCCTTTTCAAACCCTGCTGTGCCGCTGAGGGCTTTTTTGTTGGCAGCGCTCAGACCGATGAACTTCTGGATCATCAGCCCCCAGCTCCCGATGGACATAATGACCAGAAACGCCAGCACCGCCTTGGCCACCAGACTTGCCTGGGCGATCATTGAAAAAAAACTGAATTCCATGTGGTTCTCCATATCTGCGCAACAACTGTGGTCGTTTTCAGTGCGCCGCAAAAAATGCCAGCACGGCAGACGCGAAGACGCGCCAACCGTCACGGCGGAGCTGCGGAATCCCGCAAGGACTCTGCTGCGCAGCATGCTACGGTTGTGGTAAACTTTCAAGAAATTTTTTAGAATCGTCGCGCTGCCCGGCTTTTTCGTGAAATTTGGGCGTTTACTGTATGCGCGGAAGGCATGATTTGAAACAGGTACGCGGATACATGAGATTTTATTTTTTATTTATACTTACAGGTATGAGTCCTGGCAGCTTTTAGTGGGCCTTGTCTGGGCGGCATAATTGCATATGGTTGCCTTCTATACCACAGCAAATAAATGCGTAAGCATTTTTTGTTCCGCATATTTTGCCAGCAATATTTTTTTGTTGAATGACAAATAAAGCGAATTGCGATAAAATATCGTCCGTTGGTATATGTTGCCAATGACGCATGCTGCGGTGTATGAATGCTGAGTGAGAATAATTTTTAAAGGATTGCGGAAATTTTCGCAGTAAATATATGAAGCGCATTCCCGAACTGAGCCTGTTTTTTCTTGTGGTAGGCGCGCTTGCAGGCCCCTTGGGCTGTGGTGATGCCTTGGCCGCGTCATCCACGCCGTCTATCAGTACCGCTGGCAGTGCAGCTGTGCCTGTTTTTAGAGGCAGAAGCCTCTCGTCCGGAAAAGGCAACTCCGTGCCCGCAGGCGATGTAACAATGCCTGATGCCGTTGACATGGCTTTGCGGCATAACCCCAGCCTTGGTTCGCAAGAGGCGCAGGGGCAGTCTTCTGAAGAAGCGCGCAAGTCTGCGCGAGGGGCTTTTGGCCCCAAACTTGGCACAACGTATTCTGTTTCAAAGCAGGAAAGAAAGACAGAGCCTGCTACCCCAAGCACTACCAGGCCAGCCGCAAATGGCACATACACCTGGGCGGTAGAAATTTCACAGCCTGTATTTCAAGGTTTTCAGCTGCTGGCAACGTACCAAAAGGCCGCCCTCCAGGCCGACAGCGACAAGGCCAGCGTGCGCAATGCCGAACTGACCATGACAGAAAATGTTCAGACCCAGTTTCTGAACTACCTGCGCTACGACGAGAGCGCACGCAGCCAGCGCAAAGCTCTGGATCGTCTGCAAGACCAACTGCGCATTACAACTGCCTTTTACAATGTGGGGTTGCGCCCCCGGCTTGATGTGCTTCAGGCCGAGGTTGACGTGCGCCAGGCCGAAAATACGCTTATTCAGATTGAAAACAGCCGTGACACAAGCCTTGCCAAGCTGAATACCCTGCTGGGCATGCCCGCAACGGCCAAGATCAAGTTTAAGGGAACACTTGCCCATGTGCCCTTTACCCGTTCGCTAGAGCAGTGCCTTGAGGCGGCCTATCGGCAGCGGCCCGATCTGTACATGGCTGCCCGTTCGGTGGAAATTGCCGGCAAATCGCAGCAGCAGGTGCAGAGCGCCTATTACCCGCAGGTTGAGGCCTATTACAATATAACGCAGAACGGCAATTCGCTTGATCTGCAAAACCGGGGCGACCGGGGTTCGCGCAGCGCAGTATGGGAAGTGGGCGCGCGCGCTACCTGGGATGCTTTTCAGTGGGGCACCACCTACTATGCCGACAAAGAGGCTGGCTGGCTGGTTACCAAGATGCGCTATGCCGAAGAAGATCTGAAGCTCAGCGTTGGCTATGACATCAAATCGAGGTTGTTGGCCGTACAGGAAGCCGAAAAACGGATTGCTGTTGCGGAAAAGGGCGTGGAGCAGTCTACCGAAGCCTACAATGTGGCCCTGGCCCGTTATCAGGAACAGGTGGGCACCAACTTTGACGTGCTGGACGCTTCGTCCAAGCTCACCCTCGCCCAGGCGACTTTAACAGGAGCCAAGGCCGACTATTTGACTGCTCTGGCGCAAATTTATGTGGCCATGGGCGAATTTCACCCTGATCTTATGCGGCGTTGAGCACGGGCACAGCCTTTGCCGAGCCGCACCAAAAGCGATGAAGAATGAATGAACCTTACCTGAACATAACCCCTCTCGGCGGGTTAGGAGAAATCGGCCTCAACTGCCAGCTGTGGGAAACTGCGGGCGGCGTGGTGATGGTCGACTGTGGCCTCATGTTTCCTGACGATGCCCATCTGGGCGTGGACGTTGTTATTCCGCACTTTGGTGCGGTCAGCGGCATCAAGGACAAACTGCTCGGTATCGTGCTGACCCACGGGCACGAAGACCACATTGGCGCACTTCCCTGGCTTGTGCCCGAATTAAAGGGAACGCGCATCTACGGTTCGCGTTTTACCCTTGCCCTTGTCGAGCACAAGCTGCGTGAACGCGAGATTCTCGACTGGGTTGAACTGTGTCCCGTTGATCTCAATACGGTGCTGCCGCTGGGCGACCTGACCTTCCATTTTTTCCCCGTCTGCCATTCCATACCCGAAGGTTTTGGCCTGGGCGTAGAAACGCCTGTGGGCCGCGTGGTGCACAGCGGCGACTTCAAGATCGACCCGCACCCCCTTGATACCACCGGCACGGATCTGAATCTGTTTCGCAATTTTGCCGGGCCCGAAGGCGCGCGGCTGCTGCTCTCGGATTCCACCAACGTGGTGCGCGATGGCCGCTCTCTCACCGAGCGTGAAGTCAAGGATTCGCTGGACAAAATATTTGCCAAGGCAGAAGGGCGCATTGTCATTACGCTTTTTTCAAGCCACATCCAGCGTATTCAGGAGGTTTTTGACCTTGCGCGCGAACACGGGCGCACGGTTGTTATCAGCGGCAAGTCGCTGGCCAACAACATCGAGATGGCGCGCGATCTTGGCATTGCCAAGCTGCCGCCGTCATTTTTCAATGCCCACAACGGCGTGCCCGACCTGCCCGACAACCAGCTGGTGCTGGTGGTAACAGGGGCCCAGGGCGAACCGCTGTCGGCGCTTTCGCGCATGGTGCTTGGCGGCCACAGGCAGCTCGAGATCCGCAAGGGCGATACCGTGGTCATGAGCTCGCGCATGATCCCCGGCAATGCCAAGGCCATATCAAAGCTCATTAACGAAATGTACCGCATTGGCGCAGAGGTGTTGTACGAAAGCGTGCACGCCATCCACGCCTCTGGTCACGCCCAGCGCGAAGAACTGCGCGACATGCTCGAGGCCGTGCGCCCCACGCTGTTTGTTCCCATCCACGGCGAATACCAGCACCTCGTCAAGCATGGCCGCCTTGCCGTTGAATGCGGCGTAAAGCAGGACAACGTGATTCTGCTTGAGGACGGCCTGCCCTTGGCCCTGATGGAGGATTCCTTCAAAATTGAGCCGCGCGTGCCTGTGGAGTGCACACTGGTGGACGGCAAGGGCGTGGGCGATGTTGGCTACGCTGTGCTCAAGGAGCGTCGCATTCTCGGCGACGAGGGCATGGTAATTGTGGTGCTGGTGGTGGATTCTGAAACCGGCAGCGTGCTGCACGGGCCGGAAATGATCTCTAAGGGATTTGTGTTTGAGCAGCACTACAGCCACCTGCTGGAAGACGCCAAGTGCCTGGTGCTGGACGAAATAGAAGCAGCCCGCCCCGGCCAGCTTGGCCGCATGCAGGAAGGCATCCGCTCGTCGTTACGGCGGTTTTTCCGCCGGGTGCTTGAGCGCGACCCCGTGGTTGTGCCGATTATCAGTGAGGTTTAGGCCTCGCTGCCGCCTTGGTCTTTATTCATAAAAGTAAAAGCCGCTGCCTGAATTATCGGGCAGCGGCTTTTTAATGCAAGCGGCGCTTTTTCGGGCAAGCAGGTATCTGCCTTTGCCAAAAAAGCGCCGTGGATAGTTGATTGCAAAGCGGATGCTACATGCCTAGATAGGCAGTGCGCACTTCTTCGCTGGAAAGCAGGTTGGCGGCAGTGTCACGCATGACTATGCGGCCATTTTCCATAACGTAGCCGTGGTTGGCGATGCGCAGCGCCTGGTTGGCGTTTTGCTCCACCAGAAAGACCGTGGTTCCGTTTTCGTTAACTTTTTGGATAATGGAAAAAATCTGCTGGATGATGATGGGCGCAAGACCCAGCGACGGTTCGTCCAGCAGCAGCAGTTTGGGGCGGGCCATGAGGGCACGGCTGATGGCAAGCATCTGCTGCTCGCCGCCCGAAAGCGTACCGCCAGCCTGCTTGCGGCGCTCGGAAAGAATGGGGAAGAGGCTGAACACATAGTCCAGGTCGTCCTTTACTCCCGCCGGGTCACGCCGCAAAAAAGCTCCGAGGTCGAGGTTTTCGCTTACGCTCAGGTCGGGAAAAATCAGGCGGCCTTCGGGAACCTGCGAGATGCCCAGGGTCACGATTTCGTGCGGGGGCAGCTGGTGGATGGGCTTGCCATACCACAAAATTTCGCCGTTTCTGGGGCGGTTGATGCCGCAGATGGTCATGAGCGTGGTGGACTTGCCAGCGCCGTTGGCCCCGATCAGGGTGACAATTTCGCCTTCTTCGATCTTGAGCGAAATATCGCGCAGGGCCTGAATATTGCCGTAATAGGTATCTACGTTACGCAGCTCAAGCATCGCTTTCTCCCAGATATGCCTTGATAACGCGGGGGTTGGTGCGGATTTCGGCAGGTATGCCGGTGGCGATGCAGGAACCGTATTCCATGACGTAGATGCGGTCTGAAAGCGACATTACCATGCCCATATCGTGCTCGATAAGCAGGATGGAGAGCTGCTGGTTGTCGCGTATGGAGCACACAAGCTCTTTGAGCTCGTTGGTTTCCTGTGGGTTCATGCCTGCAGCCGGTTCATCCAGCAGCAGCATACGCGGTTCCGTGGCCATGGCGCGGGCGATTTCGAGGCGTCGCTGCGCACCGTAGGGCAGGTTCTTGGCGGTTTCGTTCCAGAAATCCTGAAGCTTCACCAATTCGAGCAGTTCGTAGCTGCGGTCAATGCTGTTCTGCTCTTCGCGGCGGGTGCGCCCGTCGCGCACAATGGCACCAAAGATGCCCGCCTTGGTGCGGCAATGGCGGCCAATCATCACGTTTTCAAGCACGGTCATTTCGCTGAACAGGCGAATGTTCTGGAACGTGCGCGCCATACCAAGGGACGTGATGAGGTGGGGTTTTTTGCCGTTGAGCAACTGCTTGTCGCCCTCGGCGCTGTGCAGGTACATCTGCCCCTCGGTGGGAGTATAGATGCCCGTTACGCAGTTGAAAAAAGTGGTCTTGCCAGCGCCGTTCGGGCCAATGAGAGCCACGATCTCACCACTGTTTACAGTGAGCGAAAGTTCGTTCAGCGCGCGCAAACCGCCAAAATCTTGCGAAAGGTCTTTAACCTCTAACACCGGTTTCATGAGCGACCCCCTTCAGCACCGTGCAGGTTGCTGATGCGGTAGCGCCTGCGCTCGCCGCTGATGAGGCCCTGTGGCCGGAAGAGCATCATAATCACCATGATGGCTCCGAAAAGCAGCATACGATAGTCAGAGAATGCCCGCAGATATTCCGGGGCAAGAATAAGAATCAGCGCGGCAATCACCACACCGGCAATGGAACCCATGCCACCCAACACCACCATGGAAAGAATCATGGCCGATTCCATGAAGGTGAAGCTTGATGGGTTGATGTAAGTGGTTTTGGCGGCAAAAATTACACCAGCAAAACCAGCCCAGCACGAACCGAGGGCAAAGGCCGAAAGCTTCACGCGAGTGATGTCCACGCCCATGGCCTCGCAGGCAATCTCGTCTTCACGCAGAGCTTGCAGGGCAAGGCCCACCCGCGAATTCTTGAGCCGTGTAATGACAACAATGGTCACAACCACAGCCGCCAGCACCAGATAGTAAATGTAGGTGGTGGAAGCGGTAATATCCATGCTCATGCCAAAAAAGCCGGGGCGCGGAATATCGCTGACGCCACGCGGGCCGCCGGTAACCGTGTTCCAGTTTTGCAGTGTGAGGCGCACAATCTCGCCAAACCCAAGGGTCACGATGGCAAGATAGTCGCCGCGCAGGCGCAGCACGGGAAAGCCCAACCCAAGCCCAAACAGTACGGTAAGAAAACCGCCAATGGGCAGGCAGGTCCAGAAACCAAGGCCAAAGTACTGGTTCAACAGGCCGTAGGTGTAGGCGCCAATGGCGTAAAAAGCCACATAGCCAAGCACCAGCTGGCCCGCAAGACCCACAACGATATTCAGACCCAGGGCCAGCATGACATACAGCAGGGCCGAGATCATGATGTTGGTCTGGTAGAACGAGCTCACGA
Organism: Deltaproteobacteria bacterium; assembly: GCA_009929215.1. Taxonomy (GTDB): domain Bacteria; phylum Desulfobacterota; class Desulfovibrionia; order Desulfovibrionales; family Desulfovibrionaceae; genus Desulfovibrio. The sequence continues at coordinate 39,160 of SAAX01000003.1, forward strand.
GCGGCATGACCACCAGTACAACGGCCAGCACGGCAAGGCCGCCCAGCCTGAGGCCAGCGCGGTTTTTAAAAGCTTCAACCATTTCGCCCAGATTGAACCATTGGGGCAGGCTGATAATCTTGGTTCCTGCGGCCTTGCGGCTAAAGCACCAGTCCCAGATAAGGGCAAGAACAAATATGCCCGCGCCAAGGGCAAGCAGGCGGTCAAAACGCCAAACTACTGATTTTGCCGCGACGTTCAGTTTGATGCCCAGCACCGGAAGGGTGAGCAGCATGAACCACAGGGCGGCGATGGCGGCTTTAATAATGCGCTGCATGGCTACACCTTTTGCACTGTGGCTTTGCCCAAAATGCCGTCGGGCCTGAAAATAAGAATGAGAATAAGAAGGCCAAAGGCCAGCATGTCTTCGTAGTTGCCAGAAAAGTAACCGGTGGTGAAGCTTTCGGCCAGGCCAAGCACAAGGCCGCCCACCATGGCACCGGGGATGGAACCGATGCCGCCGAGCACGGCGGCGGTAAAGGCCTTAAGACCCGCCAAAAAGCCGATGCCAAAGTTGACCTGCCCCATGTGCGAGGCAATAAGCACGCCGCCAAGGGCCGCCAAGGCAGAGCCGATGATGAACGTGAGCGAGATGATGCGGTCGGCATTGATACCGAGCAGTAGGGCCATTTTGCGGTTCTGGGCCGTGGCGCGCATGGCTTTGCCCATGCGGGTGTAGCGAATGAAGATCGAGAGCAATATCATGGCGATGGTGCTGACCAGCAGAATCAGAAAGTCGCTGGCGCCCATGACGTAGTCGATGTGTTCAAGAAAGGCCATTGCCGGCAGCAGGTTGGGAAAAGGCACGAAGTCAGACGTCTGCGCGAGCAGCACATAGTTTTGCAAAAAGATGGACATACCGATGGCAGAAATAAGCGGCGACAGGCGCGGCGCACCGCGCAACGGCTTGTAGGCTACCTTTTCAAGCGTGTAGCCATAGGCCGAGCACCAGACAATGGCCGCCAGCGCAGCGACAATAAGTATGCCACCAGCCGGAAAGCCATAGACGCCAAGCGCGCCAGCTATGAGCAGGGCTGTGAACGAGCCCAGCATATATACTTCGCCGTGGGCAAAGTTGATGAGCCCGATGATGCCATAAACCAGTGTGTAGCCTAGAGCGATGAGCGCATAAATGCTGCCTCTGGTCAGGCCACCACAAAAGAGCTCTATAAAAAATTGAATGTCCATGCAAACTCGCGTGCGGTACGGGCATTATGCCCGTTCGTTCCGCCTGTCCCGTTAATGCCGTCTGCGACCGGCAGATGCGTGAAAAGCCGGGGCGCGGCCATGGCCGCGCCCCGGTAAACTTTTAGTCCAGGGTAATGCTGTGGTTCAGTTCCACAAACTTGCCGTCTTTGATCTGGTAAATGGAAAGGCCCATACCTGCGGCGTCGCCGGTCTTGCTGAAGGTCAGCTTGCCCAGCGGGGTTTCCACGGGGTTGTTGTGCAGGGCTTCCACAACCTTGGCTGCGTCGGTGGAGCCAGCCTTGGCAATGGCGTTCACCAGAGCCTGGGTGGCGGCGTAGCCGTTGTAGTAGAAGGAACCGGGATCGCTGCCAAACATCTTCACATGGCCTTCAAGGGCGTGCTTGTAAGCGGGCAGGTTACTGGTGTCCTTGGGGTAGGAGGCGTACACGCCTTCGGCGTCCTTGCCAGCCATCTTGATAAAGGCTTCGTCCTTAAGACCATCGGGGCCGATCATGGCGGTGGTCACGTGGTCGCGGCGCATCTGCTGGAGCAGCTTGGAGGCGGTGGGCTGGTAGCCGCCGAACACGAGAATGTCGGGCTTGGCGCGGCGCAGTTTGCGCACAACGGCAGAGAAGTCCACTGCGTCGGGCGTAACGGCTTCGTACAGAACGGTTTCAACACCGGCCTTTTCAAGCACTTCGCGGTTGTTGTCCACAAAGCCCTTGCCGTAGTCGCCATTGTCGTGCAGATAGGCGACCTTTTTGGCCTTGATGCCGTTCAGCACAAAGTTGCTGGTCAACTTGGCCTGAGCCTTGTCGTTGGCGATGGTGCGGAAGAAGTAGGGGTTGGTGCCACCCTCGGTAAGGCTGGGGGTGGTGGCCGAAGGCGACATGGAAACGATCTTGGCTTCGGTGTAGAGCGGCAGGGTAGCCTTGGTAGCGCCGGAGCAGATGTGGCCCATGACCACGCTAACCTTGTCGGAAATCAGCTTGGTGGCCGCGTTGGTGGCCAGTTCGGGCTTGCACTGGTCATCCTGGGCGACCAGTTCAAGCTGACGGCCAAGCACGCCGCCGTTGGCGTTAACTTCGGCGATAACAACCTTGGCGGCATTCAAGCTGGGAACGCCGTAGGAAGCCAGATCGCCAGAGTGCGCGCCGGCAACGCCGATTTTAATGGGATCCGCAGCCATTGCGGGCGCGGCAATCGCCACGCAGAATGCCATTGCAGCAAGCCATGTCATACCTTTTTTCATCTCCGCCCTCCGCGAGAAAAGATGTGCGCACAAATCATGCGCCGCTTGTGGATGAAGGCTTTTCTATTGCCTCATTGCGGGCATCCTGTCAATGCACGCCTGCCGCTGGGATGGAAAGTATGCGGCCCACAAGCCGCCGTATGCACAGAAAAAACAGGTATTCACCTGTGCCTGAGTCAGCGGGGCAGGGTGGGGGGCTGGGACGTATTCAGTACCGTGCTTAGTGCTGCGTGTAATGCGGCAACGCCCCTTTCAATGGCCTGCTCCGAAAGGTGGGCATAGCCCATGATCAGCTGGTGCGCGTGTGCGCCAGTGCGGCGCAGCGCGTGGTGCTCTACAGGCACTGCACGAACGCCGTGGGCCTGCATGGTTGCCAGCACCGTATCAGTAAACTGTATTGCCGGAAATTCTGAAATCATGTGCAGCCCTGCGGCCTGGCCGCTGGCGGAAAAGCTGCTGCCAAACCGCTCTCGTAGGCATTGCAACAAATACAGCCGTCTGCGCTTGTAAAGTTTGCACATCTTCCAGATGTGCCGTTCAAGCGCACCGCTGGTTATGAAACTTGCAAGAGCGCGCTGCGTAAGGGCGTCTGTGTGCACGTCTGTAAACTGCTTTTCTTCTATCCAGCGGGGAACCAGCCTGGCTGGAACTACGGCAAAGCCGATGCGCAGGGCCGGAGCCAGAATCTTGCTGAATGATCCAATATAGATGACTCGCTCTGGCGCAAGCTCGCGCAAGGCGCTGATGGGCGTGCCTTCAAACCGAAATTCACCGTCGTAGTCGTCTTCTACCAGCATGCAGTTGCGGGTGTGGGCAAAGCTCACAAGCTCTTGTCGGCGAGGGGCAGATAGAATGCCCCCCGTTGGGTACTGGTGAGAGGGCGTTACATACACAAAGGCGCAGCGGGCTGCGCGGGCATCGGGCAGGCAGTGCAGCTGACCTGTGTCCATACCCTGGGAGTCTGCGGCAATGCCTTCAACATCGTATCCAGCGCGGGCGATAACTTCCACAAGGCCCCGATGCACGGGATCTTCTACCAGGGCCAGCGCATCGGGGCGGCTGAGCAGACGGGCCACCAGCCTGAGCCCCTGTGTGGCCCCGGTGGTGATCATGATCTGGCCGGGATCAACCCGCAGACCGCGCATGCGCAGCAACCAACCAGCTATGGCCTCGCGCAGTTCGTCCACGCCTGCCGGGCTGTTGTAGCGCAGGGCAGAGGCTGGCAAACTTTCGCAGCACTGGCGGTACAATTTACCCCATTCCACGGCGGGAAAGTGGTCGAGCGCAGGAACGCCAGACTGAAAATTGACCAGCCCCGGCGGGTCGTGGCGTTCAACAATTGGGGCAAGGGGCAGCCCGCTGGCGGCAGGTTCTGCCTGCAATGGAGGCTGTGGGCGTATGCCAAGAGCCACGGTTGTGCCTGAGCCGCCGCGCGATTCAAGATAACCTTCGGCCAGTAGCTGGTCGTAGGCTTCCATAACGGTGCTGCGCGCCACGCCCAGTTCTTTACCCAACTGGCGGGTGGAGGGCAGCCGCTGGCCCGCTGGCAGGTCACCGCACAAAATGAGTGCCCTGATCTGGCTGCAAATTTGTCGGTTCAGCGACAAAGGGCTTTGGTCATCGAGTGTCAGCCACATGGCGCACCTGAATTGGTATGGTTGTTCTTGCTAGAAATTGGCTCTTATCCAAACCACTTTTCCCACGCTACCTTCTCTTCAGTCATATGGCAATGCGCGCCACGCGTGCACGTTAAAGAGCCTGTTATTGAGGAGACTGGTAATGAAAGAATGCGAAAATCGCGCGAGTGCTGTGGCGGTTGCCGTGCCTTCCGTGTTTGCGGCGCGTGCGGCGCAAAATGAGGCAACTGGCAGGGCTGGGGCTGAGCATGACGCTGCCCGCCGTAAGCAGTGGCTGGCCTGGATGTATCTGGCGCTTGCCATGAGCATTGCGGGCAGTGCTGTGGTGGCGGGCAAGCTGCTGGTGGGCAGCCTGCCGGTTTTTTTGGCGGCAGAGCTGGGTTTGGGGGCTGGCTTGCTGATAATGCTGCCCATGTTGTGGCTGCGCAAGGAGGGCGGCGCGCTTGACCGCCGTACCCACGCCACATTGGCTCTGCAAGCCCTGTGCGGCATTGCCCTGTACCGCGTGTTTACCTTTGAAGGGCTGCGCTTTACCAGTGCTGCCTCGGCAGGGCTTATGAGCAGTGCTGCCCCGGCGGTTATTGGCCTGCTTGCCTGGGGGCTGTTGCGCGAGCGGCCACCGCTGCGGCGCATTGGGGGCATTGCCTGCGTGAGTTTGGGCCTGGTGGCCATCAATGTTTCGCCCTTTTTGGCCGAGCAGGGGGGTGCGGGGCACGCTGTAACGGGGCAGGGCGCAGACGCTGTGTGGCGCAGCTTGCTGGGCAACGGCCTTGTGCTGGCGGCGGTGCTGGGTGAGGCGGCATTTTCTGTGTTGAGCAAGGCGCGCTGCTGTGCCATGTCGCCCCTGCGGCGTACAACCCTTGTTTCTCTGTACGCCTTTGCCATGCTGCTGCCCGTGGCGCTGTTTGACGCACAGCACTACGATTTCTCGAGTATTTCCGGCATGGCTCTGTGGTGCATAGCCTATTACGGTGTGGCGGTGTCGTATCTTTCGTATGTGTTCTGGTTCAAGGGCATTGCCCTTGTTCCGGCCAGCGCGGCAGCGGCCTTTACCGGGCTTGTGCCGCTCAGCGGCGTGGCACTGTCGTGGCTGATACTGGGGGAGCAGATACTGTGGACACATCTGGCGGGGCTGGCATGTGTAAGTGCGGGAATTTGGCTTTCGTGCGGGGCAAAGGCTGCATCTGCCAAGAAGTGATGGTGCGCCAGTGGTGGGGGATGTTTCGGCGCGTGCAAGCCGCGACCTGCTCCTGATTTCTGATCGCGCTGCCACAATGGCAGTGCTCATAAATACAAAAAGGGGGCTTGCGCCCCCCTTTTTGTATTTATCCCACGGTCAGGAAACTATTCTTCTTCGCCTTCAAACTTGATGAACCCGGGGTTCACGTTGACCATAGCGTTGACGATCAGTTCCACCAGACCGCCATAAGCGAAGTTGTTCTTGGTGTACAGGTCGTTGTGTTCAAGAACTTCGCGGATCTGGCCCTTGCAGTTGGAGCAGGGAGCGCAGATGTACTTGCGGGTTTCCGGTCCAAGGCAATCCTTGAAGGCTTCGGCGATCTGCCACATCTTTTTGCGGCCAGAGATGTTGCCGCGCCATTGTTCGATGTTGTTACGGGTCATAATGGCGAAGCCAGAGCCGCCGCCGCAGCAGTAGTTGTCTACACCGTGGCAGGGCATTTCGCGGAACATGGGCGCAATTTTGCGCACGATTTCGCGCTGGGGTTCAACAATGCCCATGAGGCGCACAATGTTGCAGGGGTCGTGCAGGGTCACGGGGAAGTTGTTGCGCGAGGGGTCAAGCTTGAGGCGGCCCGACATGACGATGTCGTGCAGGGTCACGTAGCAGCTTTCGCGCGGAACCTGATATTCAAAGGGAATAACGCGGTCGGCGATAACTGTCAGGGCCTTGTGGGCGTGGCCGCATTCACCGATAACGATCTTCTTTACGCCAAGTTCTTTGGCGGCAACCATGTGTTGCAGGGCGATACGGGCGAACTGGGCATCGTCGTAAAACACGCCGTAGTTCACGCCATCGTACGCCAGGGCCTTGCTCGAGAGGGTCCAGGAAAGACCGGCTTCCTGGAAGATCAGCGAGAAGGCGGCGATGTTTTCAGGCCAGGCCATGACTTCGCCTGCGTTGTGCAGCAGCATGATATCCGCACCCTGCACGTCGAAAGGCGTGTGGATGCCGACGCCGGTGATTTCGGTGTAGTCCTCGTCGATGAACTCCACGTTTTCCTTCACCACTTCAGGAGTCATGCCAGTGGAAGAACCGCACTTCATCTGGTTGATGGTGCCCTTTTCGTGCAGTTCGCGAGGGTAGATGCCCAGTTCCTGGCTGAAAAGCTTGCGGATTTCGCGGGCCAGCAGGCCGTTATCCACACCGATGGGGCAGGTCTGCGCGCAACGACGGCAAAGGTTGCAGCGGTAGGCCAGTTCGCCCAGGCGAGCCACGGTCTTCCAGTTCAGGCCCATGTCGCCGTAGCGCCATTTGGCAAAGGGTTCTTTCTTCACATACTGCTTGTAGATGCGGCGGAAGATTTCGGACCGGAAGTTGGGACGGTACATTTCGTTTTTGCCAGACATCTCGTACAGATGGCAGGCTTCGGAGCAGGAGTTGCACTGGGCGCAGTAGTCCATGCTGGTTTCAAGCATGGGCAGGAAGGTCCAGTTGTTTTCCTTGGTGAACAGCTTGCGCATGCCGGTAAGGAACTTGTTGACCAGCTCCTCTTCTTCTTCCTTGTTCTTGGGCGTGGGAATGTTCAGCACGCACACATCGTCAAGGATACAGGCCGTGTTCGCCTTCTGCTCGTCGGTAAAGGGCTTCCAGGGCATGGTGTGCATGTCCACGGGAAGTTCAGGAATATTTTTGAGGTCAATGCTGACCATCTGCCCTTCGGCAGTGGAAACATCTTTCAATTGCAGATTATCTTTCATGATGGAACTCCCTAGTCTTCCTTCTTGGGGGCTGCGGGATTGGTGGTGGCCACGTCCACCCAGGTCTTGGGCTGGCCGTCGCCCGCGATGTGCTCGGCAGACCACGTAACATTGTACTTCAGGGCGTCCATGATCTTCTGCTGGTTCTTGGCATTGAAGCTGGTGGGATCGTCGCCCCAGCGGATGTCATGGTAGGTGAAGTACTTCATGAAAACATGGCCCATATGGGTCATGGGGATCCAGATCAGCAGGAAAAAGCCCACCAGCAGGTGCAGAGCAAACAGCACGTTGGTCTGGGGAGCAAAGTTAAACGTGATCAGGTTGTACATGAAGGTGCGGGCCAGCTCGAAATAGGAAGGGGCGGAAGCCCAGGCAGCCAGGCCCAGCACGCCGAAGAGCACGAAGACAAGCAGGTTGAAGTAGTGTTCGGGGGTGCTGTAGCGGCGCAGGCCTTCATCGGCGCGGCGGCGCAGAACAAGGCTGATGCCGCCAACGATGATGCAAACCGTACCGGCAAGGGCACAGGCGCTGATCACGTTACCCACAAAGGTCATCAGGCCGCCCTGGGGGTTCATGCCCAAAAGCTGCGCAATGGCAGAGCACAGCACAACAATGGTGCCGCCCATGAGCATGTACATGCCCACGTGGAAGGGGTAGGTGCGCACCCAAAGCTTGAGGTTGTGCTCAAAGGTGGCGTGCAGAAAAAGCACTTCGGTCAACAGAGCCTTAACATCGCCCATGTGTTCGACGTGGCGGGGCTTGGTCCACCAGTCTTTTTCTTCCATGAAGCTGCCGCCGTACACTGTCTTAGAGCCTTCGTGAGGCACAGGGTACAGTTCCCACCGAACATGCAGCGGGCTGGATGCAAGGTAAGATTTGATTTTGAGGTAGGCCATGCAGAAAAAGCCGGCTACCGCCAAATAGCCAAGAATGTAAAAAAGTGTGCTCATGCGTTTACTCCCGTGGGGTCAAGATGCCGCTAGTTCGTGGGTTAGTTGCGGCCGGCACGGCCGACACGCTTTCAAGCCCGGCATGCGTCTGCCTGCCTGCAACCTCTCCTTTGATTGGGCCGACGCCTGATTAAATCCTACCTGCATAATCAGGAATTGATCACGCTAAGCAGAATAGTCAAGGTGTACGGTGACCCCCCTGATACTCAAAAATATGAAAAATGCAAAGATGTCAGTAGGAAACAATACAGTAAACTTAATCCAGATTAAGTTAATTTTATTTAAATAAATCAGCTAGATTACGCTGTTTAAATTTTTTTTTCAAGGCGAACAAAAAAATTTTTTAACAAGCTGAAAATTTTTTTAACACTAAATTGGTAGGATAAAATTTGCTTGTAATCCTAAGATAATAAAAAAAGGCCGACGAGAGTCGGCCTTTTAGGGACGTAAAAAAGAAAATTTAGTTCTACTTGTGTTGTTGAATTGATTCCCTACATAAGTATACGATTGTCATGCATTAGGTCGCGCAATGTTATCGAGTCGAAAACTCCGTCAAGGGTAGCCTGCAGGTTTTGCCATGCCTTCCTAACTTCGCATTCATCAAAGCGTGCGCATTCCCCAGGTTTTTCCATGCAGTTTGTAAGCTCTATCCCGCCTTCCATGAGCTTAACGATGCAGCCAAATGTTAATTCTTCTGGCTTGCGCAAAAGCACATGTCCGCCCTTTGCCCCGCGAATGCTGCCCGTTATGCCAGCAAGGCGCAGCTGACGCAGAATCTGCTCGCTGAATTGTGAGCTGATGCCAGTTCGTGCGGCCAGCTGGCTTGAAGAAACCGGTTTTTCAATGCCGTTCTGAGCCAGATAAAGAAGAATTCTGGCTGCATAGCGAGTTTTGGCCGAGAGCTTCATTGCGTATCCCTCTTGAGCAGATTGAATTTTTATCTGCATTTCTGCCGGCGGGTCAGCGCCGCGATGCTGCTATTCACTTTTATTCGACGCACAAGCGTAGCACATAAAAATCGTTGTGGGCAGTAATTTTTTTTTGCCGCGCATGGGTTGCGAAACTATTCACATTCTTGAAATCTTGCGAAATTTGGAAGCACTCAGCTATTTTTTGACGCAACAGGCCTGCTTGACGGTACGGATTTGGTGCGCTAAATACTTGAGCGGAACAGTCTAAATTAGACAGATATGGTTTCGAGCTAGTTATTGTCTCCTGCAAAATAAGGAATGAATATGCGTATTTCGACAATGGCCTGCCATGCTTTGCACCTGCTGTTGTGCCTTTCTGAACAAGAGGACGATATTCCCGCCTCTGCATCCGAGCTTTCGGTCAGCACTGGGATCTCTGAAAAGTTTGTTCAAAAGATCATGCGCATGCTTCAGGCCGAAGGCATTGTGAAAAGCGTGCGTGGTATTGCCGGTGGCCATATGCTGGCCCGTACCCCGGACGACATAACCCTGGCAGACATTATTTTTGCAGTTGAGGGCGGTATTTCATTGCCCGGTGTGAGCCAGGCCGCCCCAGTGGGCAAAACGGCCTTTGACGCCTGGGACAAGGTTGCCCGCTCCCTGCACAATTCGCTTGAAGCCGTTACTCTTGGCTCTGTTCGTCAAAACAGCGCTTCGTCGCAGCGTCTTGCCACCCGCCGCAGGGTGGCGCAACCTTCTTCCCCTCTCTTGCCGGAGACCGACTTCGGAGGCACCAATGCAAAAGCATATTCTCTTGGTAGACAGCGATGCCGAAAGCCAAAGCAGGCTGTCCCAATCTCTTCAGCAGTGTAATTACCGGGTAAGCACGGCCAGCACATGCGCTGAAAGCCTGGCCAAGGTAGAGAGCGACAGGCCTGACTGTATCGTTTTTGATGTGGAACTGGAGGGAACCTCTGGTACCATCATGTACAGTCGTTTGCGCCGCAATGCCAGTACCAGGTCGTTGCCTGCCGTGGTGTGCACCGCTGTTGGGCCCAGGCCGGTATGCTTTGGTACAGGCATACCCGTGCTTTCAAAAAACTGTTCGAGCGAAGCGCTGCTTTCTACTGTCAGCGCCGCCATGGCCTAATGGTCTTGATTTGTTACTCGCCTGACGGTCGGGCGTGGGATAATGCCCGACCGTCAGGGCTGCGGTTTGCCTCGTTACCGTTCCAGGCAAAAGGACAAATGCTGGTTCGGTAAGCGGCGAGTTTTTATTTCGGTTGTAAGCCGTTTTGATCATTGGGTCGCCTGCCAGGCAGACGGCCTTTTTTTATACTTCGTTGTGGTTGATGTGGTCAGGAATGATCATCATATCAACCAGCAGCGGTTTGAGGAACGACCACTTGATGTTGTGTTCTTCGTACACTTCCATCATGTCGCGTATGGCGTCCCAGCAGTTGTGGCAGGGGCTAATGACCAGTTCTGCGCCAGTTGCCTTGATCTGGTCGAGCTTGTTTTTAAGGCCCACGTTACGTTCTTTGCGGTACAGGCCGATGCCGTTGAGGCCACCGCCGCCACCGCAGCAGAAGTTGTGGTCGCCCTTGGGGTCCATTTCGCGAAAATCTTCAGCAATGTAGCTCATGATTTCGCGGGTAGCTTTGCCAAGCCCGTGACTGCGCACATAGTTGCACGAATCCTGAAGGGTGCAGGGCATTTTGAGCTTTTTGGCCGGGTCAATCTTGATCTTGCCCGTGCGCAGCATCTCTGCCACCCATTCCACATAGTGCATGAAACGCACCGGCGGATCGCCGCTTTCGCGTCCGGCCCAGTAGGGGCCTTCTACCACCGTACCACGGTGGGCGTGTCCGCATTCCGTACCCACAACCACCTTGGGCTTGATGCGCTCAATGGCGGCATAGATGCGCTTTACGTTCTGCGCGCAGCCTTCCCAGTCGCCCGCAAACATGGTGAGCGAGGTGTTTTCCCAGCCTTCACGCGGTACCGTCCAGTTGGTGTCGGTAACGTGGAAGAGAATGGCAGCCTGGGCGATGTCTTCGGGATAGTGCTTCACTTCGCGGGCGTTAAGAATATACATGACGTCCGCGTGTTCTTTTTCAACAGGAATTTCAATATCAGGCCATTCTTCCTGCTGTTCTTCGACCATCCATTCGCAGGTTTCAACCCAGTCTTCTTCGGTCACGTCCATCTGCGCCCCATACACGCGGTGCATGCCAGAGCCGATTTTCATTTCCCACGGGATAAAGCCGTGCTTGAACAGAATGCCGCGCAGATAGCTGAACATGACACCCGTATCAATGCCGTGCGGGCAGTAAACGGAGCAGCGGTTGCAGCAGGTGCACTTGCCCCAGGCGGCGTCCATGCACTTGATCATAAACTCGGCGTCTACCTTGCCCTTGCGGCGCAGCATTTCGCCCAGCGTTGCCTGAATCTTGTACGAAGGAATCTGCGTGGGATCATTGTTGTTGGTGCGATAAAAAAAACAGCTGTCTGCACACATGGCGCAGTGCGCGCATATGCTAAGCCAAGTGCGCGTGCGCGATTTACAGGTTTGTTCAAGGTCGCGGGCCAGGGCTTCCTGGTCGACCTTCATTTCCTTCATCTGGCTGTAATATTGCGCCCCGCCCTTGTCTTTGAGCAGATCAAGGATGCCTTCTTTGGTAGTTACAGGGGTTGGGGTGCACAACAATTCGGACATGGTTCGCTCCTTTCAGGCGAAAAGATAATTCGTTTGCCCCGCTTACCAGGGAAAGGCTCCGCCGCGCGTTGCGCCGCCTCTTTTGATGGCATAGTCCATGCCAATCTGGGCACGCGACATAAAGAAGAGCACAATATGTGAAAGCTTGGTAAAGGGAGCCAGAATAAGAAACAGTTCGCCGCTGATCACATGGGCGATCATCCACGTCTGGTAAGCACTGCCGTCAAAACGGGCCATAAGGCCTGTGGCAAAGGGCAGAAAGGTCAAAAGCAGTATGAGCCAGTCCTGGCCGCTGTTGAGTTGCCTGAGCGCCGGCGATGAAAGGCGACGAAGGGCAAACAAAACAATAGCCGAAAGGGCCATGATGGAAAGCACATCGGCAACACCGCCGGGCAATGACGGCAGGCTTATGCCTACATAGGTTTCAAGTAATACGGTGTGCCCAAGAAGAAAAAGCGGTATCAGCACTGCGCCGAAATGCAAAAGAAAGAAAAGAAACGTGGCCACAGGTTGGGCCCGCCAGCCGCTGGTGCCGCCGGGAATAAGCCACTTGAAGATGGATGCAAGCGCGCCGGGAATGGAACGCTCGGTATGATAACTGTACGCTACCCGTTCAAGGCGGGCATCAAGACCGCGCACGTAGAGGATCGCACGCGCCAACAGGCCGACTACAAATACGGCTATGGAAATAATAAACAGTGGTCCGGTAATGAAATCCAGCATCTGATTCTGCCTCCTAACGTATTCTTCGGTGTTCCTTGAGCCTACGGGCTATTTCTTTTTGCCGGCAAACTCAGATGCGGTACGCTCGTTGTGGCAGACTCGGCAGTCCACAAGGCGCGGCCCCTTGCCAGCCTTTACGTGGCAGTCGGTACACGCAGCATGCATGTATTTGACCTGCTTGTTTGCCGCAACCGAGGTTACGTCTTTGAGGGTTTCAGACATGCCTGCATCCGTCATGTTGTGGCAGGTGGAGCAATCTCCATTCTTGGCCTCAACAGCGTCCACATGCTTGTCATGGGGAAAAATGACCTTGGGCATTTCAGGCTTGCTGATCTTTGGCGTGGTGACGGGGAAGAGTTCGCCTCCAGTAGCCGCAGCGGGCATCAATGCCAGGCCGCAAAACAATAATAACAGGCAAGGGAGAGTTGTACTGAATCTGATAATTTTTTCCCGCATGATGGATCCTTGCTTCCTGACAAAATCCAGATGGTGTTACCCCGGCCTAGAACAAACCGGGCACAATTGGGGAAATCCCCTGCGCATGCAAGGGATTTCCCAATGCATGCATTTGCCTAGTCCTGGGGCTGATTAAGGGCCTCAGCCGCGCTGCGCATAAATACGGCGCACTTGTAGGGTTCGCCCTTCATGCAACGCATGGCAAAAGCAGCAGCCATGTACATGAAAAGCCGCGATTCATAGTCGAGTCTGGTGGTGTGCAGCCAGTGATCGTGAGGGTTGCCCCCCTCGGCCAGCTTGCGCGCACGCGCCATATCTTCGGCATTCGCATCGCCAGTGAGCTTGGTGAACAGTTCGCAAATTTCATCGGCCAAATAATCGCGTTCTGACAAAGCTGACATGGTAACCCCCTGCGTCTTCCGCAGTCGCGCCCCAGTTTATATGAGGCGGTTAAAAAGAGCAATTAATTAATAAAAAACTTGATGTATTTAATCCGTACAAAACTATTCTCATATTAAATATACTGTGTCAACCAGGTATGGATTTTTTTATGCGAAAAACCAAAAGTTAAGCTCCAGGCTTGAAAGGGTTAACAATTTACCTTGAATGGGAAAATTTGCACAATCGGATGTAAAGCTGATGTACTGATATTGCAATAAAGAACGCTATTGCATAGCAAAATGATGTTATTAATGTTTAAAAAATAATTTGCAGATCAAATTGCATAAAATTTATGAATAAACATAGCTAAACCATTGCTTATTGTTTTCATAAGTAATTGTGATTGAGCACTCAAGCATGCGTGATGTGCAGCAGGTAAGCTTAGTTAGCATTGATAGCTGCCAAAGAACCTGTTTGTGCGTAGCGTGAGTATGGTGAATTGTGGCGTCAGAATGCCTCGTACTTGACTTTTTTATTGTCAGCTATCTGCCAAAGTAAAAAAATGCTTTTTGAGGCTAGGTGGCTCGTTTTGGAGGCTTTTGTAGGTCAGGCCGGGGGGCAGGTGCTGGACCTATTCTTAAGGCCGTGGCCTGTCGAAAGCCGGTGTTGTCCTATTGGCTCATGCTTGAGTTGTTGGAGGATTTGCAGGAGTAGCGAGAGCACTTGAGGGAGCAATGGGCTTGCGTGCTTTAGCCTTGCGGTGGAGCTGATGAGTGGAAATGAGGGGAGGTTGCCGGTGTATCAGGCGGGTGGGGGGGCGTGCGCAGGCTGTGATGCGCCGCAGAGAGGGGCTTGTGGTAAGTGCTGGTGGGGTAGTGACGCGTGGTGGGCTGAGATGGTCTGCTTTTGAGGTGTTTGTTTGCGGTGGGCTGGCAGGTTATGGCTCCATGTACAAGTGCGTGGTGCAGATGTAGACGCCATAGACGCCATAGACGCCATAGACGCGCAAAAGGAGAGCCCCCTCGGAACATCCATTCCAAGGGGGCTCTTTGTATTAATCTTAGCCCGTGGGCGGCTGTATTAGTTGTTCAGGTCAACCAGAACAGGATTTTCTTCCAGGTCTTCAAGGAACTTGTCGGGACGTTCCTTCTGGTCGGGAACCACGATGTCGCCATTGACGTATTCGCGGTAGCCGGTACCGGCAGGAATCAGACGGCCCACAATGACGTTTTCCTTGAGGCCGCGCAGGTAGTCCATCTTGCCCTTGAGCGAAGCCTCGGTGAGCACCTTGGTGGTTTCCTGGAAGGAAGCCGCGGAGATGAACGAAGAGGTCGTCAACGAAGCCTGGGTAATACCGAGCACCAGCGGTTCTGCGGTGGCAGGAACACGACCCTCAGCAATGACCTTCTGGTTTTCGGCCTTGAATTCGGCCTTGTCCACCTGTTCGCCCACAAGGAAGCTGGTGCCGCCGCAGTCAAGAACGGTAACTTTCTTGAGCATCTGGCGCACGATAACTTCGATGTGCTTGTCGTCGATTCCCACGCCCTGGAAGCGGTACACTTCCTGGATTTCGTCCACCAGGTAGCGGGCCAGGAATTTCTCGCCACGGGTGCGCAGAATATCGTGCAGTTCGGGGTAGCCTTCGGTCAGCGGATCGCCCGCCTCCACAAAGTCGCCGTCGGCAGCGGTAATGTGCTTGCCCTTGGGTACCAGGTATTCCTTGGCCTCACCAATTTCAGGCGTAACCACAAGCTTGCGCTTGCCCTTGGATTCGCCAGCATAAGACACCGTACCCGCGATTTCAGAAACCACGGCCATGTCCTTGGGCTTGCGCACTTCAAAGAGCTCGGCAACGCGCGGCAAACCACCCACGATGTCCTTGGTCTTTGATGTTTCGCGGGGTTTACGGGCGATGATGTCACCGGCCTGAATGTCTGCGCCGTCCTTGATCATGATGATGGAGCCGACGGGCAGGGTGTAAACCGCTGCCGTGCCAGCGTGGGTGCGCTTTTTGACGCTGCCGTGTTCATCGCAGATGGAGATGGACGGGCGGAAGTTGGTGGTGCGGTATTCCATAATGGTCAGGGATGCCTGACGGGTAATATCGTCCACCTTTTCCTGCACGGTCTTGCCGTCGATGATGTCCGTAAAGCGGATAACGCCTTCTTCTTCGCAGACAAAGGGTTCGTTGAACGGATCCCATTCGGCCAGCACATAACCCTTGGTCACTTCCTGGCCGTCGTGGACGAGCAGGCGTGCGCCGTTGGGCAGAATGTATTTTTCGCGTTCGCGGCCCTGCGCGTCCACAATGGTGAGCTGGCCGCTCTTGCCGAGCACCAGTTCAACGCCGTCGCGGTTGGTAACGGCACGCACACGGTTAAGGATAACCCGACCCGTGTTTTGGGCTTCAAACTTGTTCTTTTCAATGGTGCTCGAAGCCGTACCACCGATGTGGAAGGTACGCATGGTAAGCTGCGTGCCAGGTTCACCGATGGACTGGGCGGCGATGATACCCACGGTTTCGCCCGTGTTGACCAGGTGCCCGCGTGCAAGGTCACGCCCATAGCAAAGGGCGCATATGCCGCGTTCGGCCTGGCAGGTAAGGGGCGAGCGCACGGTGATGGAGGAAATGCCCTTGTCGCTGATAAGCTGGGCTTCCTTTTCCTCGATAAGCGTGTTTTCGGGCATCAGCACGGTGTTTGGATCATCGGGATCAAACACGGGGTAGAGCAGCACACGGCCAATGACGCGCTCGGCCAGCGGGGTTTTGATGTCGCCGCCGTCCTTGAGGTGGGTCAGTTCGATGCCGTCCACAGTGCCGCAGTCGTGTTCGCAGACAATGACGTCCTGCACAACGTCGACGAGGCGGCGGGTAAGGTAACCGGAGTTGGCCGTTTTAAGAGCCGTATCGGCCAGACCCTTACGAGCACCGTGGGTGGAGGTGAAGTACTGCAACACCGACAGGCCTTCGCGGAACGAAGACGTGATGGGCGTTTCAATGATTTCACCAGAGGGCTTGGCCATCAGACCGCGCATACCGGCCAGCTGGCGCATCTGGTCCTGGTTACCACGAGCACCCGAATTGGACATCATAAAGATCGGGTTGAAGCTCTGGTTTTTCTCCTGCTTGCCGGTTTTGGGGTCGGTAAGCACGTCGTAGGATATTTCCTTGATCATCTCAGACGAGACGTCCTGTGTGGCCTTGGTCCACACGTCGACCACCTTGTTGTACTTTTCAGTACGGGTGATGATACCGTCGCGGTACTGATGTTCGATGTCGTCAACCTCTGCCTGCGAGGCAGCCAGAATGTGCTTTTTGCTTTCAGGAATGGTGAGGTCTTTCACGCCGATGGTCACGCCCGCGCGGGTGGCGAATTCGTAACCCATGTCCTTCAAACGGTCGCACAGAATGACCGTGGCCTTGATGCCGCAGTGGCGGTAGGCCGCGCCCACAAGGCGGGCAATGTTCTTCTTGGTCAGCACACAGTTGACCTGATCAAAGCCCAGCTTTTCGGGCAGAATGTCGCTCACCAGCACACGGCCGGGGGTGGTGTCGTACACCACGCCGTCGGGCATGCGCACCTTGACACGGGCGTGCAGAGAAACCTGCCCGCCGTCGTAAGCGGCTTCCACTTCCCACGGGGCGCAGAAGGTCATGCCCTCGCCCAGCTCAAAGCTGCGCTCGGCGGTCATGTAGTACAGGCCAAGCACGATATCCTGCGAAGGCACGATGACAGGGCCGCCGTTGGCGGGCGAGAGAATGTTGTTGGTGCTCATCATGAGCACGCGGCATTCGATCTGCGCTTCCACCGAAAGCGGAATGTGTACGGCCATCTGGTCACCGTCAAAGTCGGCGTTGTACGCCGAGCAGACGAGCGGGTGCAGACGGATGGCCTTGCCTTCGACCAGCAGGGGTTCAAAAGCCTGGATACCCAGACGGTGCAGGGTAGGGGCGCGGTTGAGCAGAATGGGGTACTCGCGCACCACCTCTGACAGAATATCCCACACCACCAGTTCTTCGCGTTCCACCATCTTTTTGGCGCTCTTGATGGTAGAGGCATGGCCTCTCTTTTCAAGCTCGGCATAGATGAAGGGCTTGAAGAGCTCAAGCGCCATCTTTTTGGGCAAACCGCACTGGTGCAGTTTGAGGTAAGGGCCAACGGTAATAACCGAACGGCCAGAGTAGTCAACGCGCTTACCAAGCAGGTTCTGACGGAAGCGGCCCTGCTTGCCCTTGATCATGTCAGAGAGCGACTTGAGCGGGCGGCCGTTGGTGCCAGCGATGGCGCGACCACGACGACCGTTGTCGAACAGCGCGTCCACAGCTTCCTGAAGCATGCGCTTTTCGTTGCGGATGATGATTTCGGGCGCACCCAGTTCCATCAGCCGCTTCAGACGGTTGTTGCGGTTGATGACGCGGCGGTACAGGTCGTTGAGGTCAGAGGTGGCAAAACGGCCACCGTCAAGAGGAACCAGAGGACGCAGTTCCGGCGGAATGACAGGAATAACTTCCATGATCATCCATTCGGGCTTGTTGTCCGATTCCAGGAAGGCTTCAACGATCTTGAGGCGCTTGGTGATCTTTTTCTTCTTGGTCTGGCTCTTGGTGGATTCGCCTTCTTCGCGCAGTTCGGCGCGCAGCTTTTCCAGCTCCAGTTCTTCCAGCAGGCTGCGCACGGCTTCGGCGCCCATGCCCACAGTAAGCACATCGTCGGTGCCGTAGTGGTCAAGAATCTGCAAGTACTGGTCTTCAGAGATGACCTGACGCTTCTGCAGATTGGTCTGACCGGGGTCGAGCACGATGTAGGAGTCGAAATAGAGCACCTTTTCCAGGTCGGCCATGGTCATGTCGAGCAGGGTACCGATCTTGGAGGGCAGGGTCTTCAAAAACCAGATGTGGGCAACGGGCGCGGCCAGTTCTATGTGGCCCATACGCTCGCGGCGCACCTTGGAGGCAATAACTTCAACGCCGCACTTTTCGCAGACAATGCCACGGTGCTTCATGCGCTTGTACTTGCCGCAGTTGCATTCATAGTCCTTCACGGGGCCGAATATCTTGGCGCAGAACAGGCCGTCGCGCTCCGGCTTGAAGGTACGATAATTGATGGTTTCCGGCTTTTTCACTTCGCCATAAGACCATTCACGGATAGCTTCGGGCGATGCGATGGAAATCTGGATGGCTTTCAGGTTGCGGATGTTCGTCACGTTGGTAGACGCGCCGCGTGCGGTGAAAAGATCGTCCAGGCTCATAGTATACCTTGCTTTGTAAAAAGCTCGTTGAAATCGTTAGCCATGCTGTCGTTACCTGCTGCGGTGTTGCCGCAGCAGGTAACGCAACGCGTGTCCTTGTCCGCTAAAAGGGGCTCTACGCCTCTTCCTCGCGTTCTCTCATATAGCCCACGCGTTTGGGCTTCTTCTTACCTTCTTCCTGATGCAGGGTCACGTTGAGACCAAGGCTCATGAGTTCCTTCACCAACACGTTGAACGATTCGGGCAGACCGGCTTCAAGGAAGTTATCACCCTTGACGATCTTTTCGTACATCTTCACGCGCCCGGTCACGTCGTCCGACTTGACCGTAAGGAATTCCTGCAACAGATAGGCCGCGCCGTATGCTTCCAGGGCCCAGACTTCCATTTCACCAAGACGCTGGCCGCCGAACTGGGCTTTACCGCCAAGGGGCTGCTGCGTCACCAGCGAGTAGGGGCCGGTGGAGCGGGCGTGGATCTTTTCGTCAACCAGATGGTGCAGCTTGAGTATGTACATAACACCGGTGGTCACGCGGTTTTTGAAGGGAACACCCGTGCGGCCGTCGTAAAGGGTGGTTTTGCCGTCGTTGGCAAGGCCAGCCTTTTCCATCCAGCCCCAGATTTCTTCTTCGGTTGCACCGTCGAACACAGGGGTTTTGGTTACAATACCGTTGCGCAGCTTGAGCACAGAGGCCTTGAATTCCTCGTCGCTCATGGCGTCCACCAGAGAGCTGATTTCGGGCGAGTTATACACGCCCTTCAGCTCTTCGCGCACAACCTGCATGGCAGCGCCGGAATCAACCAGCTCGGCCAGCTGACGGCCCAGTTCCTTGGCACCCCACCCAAGGTGGGTTTCCATGATCTGGCCGATGTTCATACGCGAAGGCACGCCAAGGGGGTTCAGCACGATGTCCACGGGGCGACCGTCGGCAAAGAAGGGCATGTCTTCTTCCGGCAAGATGCAGGAAACAACACCCTTGTTACCGTGGCGGCCGGCCATTTTATCGCCCACCGAAAGCTTACGCTTGATGGCAATATGCACCTTGACCATCTTGATAACACCGGGGGGCAGATCGTCGCCTTCGGTGACCTTGTCGCGCTTGGAGTCGTAAATGGCCTTCAGGTATTCCACCTGCTGGTCGTAAGACTTGAGCACTTCGGCCACGGCATCGTTGACTTCCTTGCTCTTGAACAGGCCCGCAAGCTTCTTGACGGGAATCTGTTCCAGGGCTTCTTCGGTCAGGGCTGCGCCCACATCGGCCAGCACTTCGCCCTTTTTCTTGCCGGGCACGGCGGCGGCAATCTGCTTGCCGAGCACATGAGGGGCAAGCTGCGCACGGGTGCGGTCAGACAAGGCGCGAAGGTGATCCGATTCCTTCTGGTCAAGCACGCCCGTGTCGTGGCTTTCAATGGCCAGCGTGCGGTCGTCCTTTTCACCAGAGCGGCGGTTGAAGACTTTGACGTCGATGATGGTGCCTTCCACTCCCGGGGGAACCTTGAGGGATGTGTTTTTCACGTCCCGGGCCTTTTCGCCAAAGATAGCGCGGAGCAGCTTTTCTTCAGGCGTAAGCTGGGTTTCGCCCTTGGGGGTGATTTTGCCCACAAGGATATCATCGGGCTTTACAGCCGCGCCGATGCGGATGATGCCGCTTTCGTCGAGGTTGCGCAGCATGTCTTCGCTGACGTTGGGAATATCGCGGGTGATTTCCTCGGGTCCAAGCTTGGTATCGCGGGCCACAACCTCGAATTCTTCAATATGAATAGAGGTAAAGGTGTCTTCGCGAACGGTGCGCTCGGAAATGAGGATGGAGTCTTCGTAGTTGTAACCGCACCAGGGCATGAAGGCGACAACCAGGTTTTTGCCGAGGGCCAGTTCGCCTTCGTCAATACCGGGGCCGTCGGCCAGAATCTGGCCTTTTTTCACGGGCATGCCGGGGTAGCAGGTGGGCTTTTGCCCAAAGCACGAGTTCTGGTTCGACTTGTGGAACTTCAGCAGGTCATAGGCGCGCACGCCGCCCTGCTTGGGAAACACGTCGCCTTCATACGAAACGATGAGGCGGTCGGCATCCACATATTCCACTTTGCCGGGCGCGGGCGCAACAATGCACGCGCCAGAGTCGCGGGCCACGTCCACTTCCATGCCTGTGCCCACCAGGGGCTTTTCGGCACGCAGCAGAGGCACGGCCTGGCGCTGCATGTTTGAACCCATGAGCGCGCGGTTGGCGTCGTCGTGTTCCAGGAAGGGAATGAGCGCGGCAGAGATAGACACCATCTGGCTGGGCGAAATGTCCATCAGGGTGACTTCTTCACGCAGGTTCATTTCCACTTCGCCCTTGACGCGCACGGTAACGTATTCGTCCAGCAGGTTGCCTTCGGCATCGGTGCGGGCGTTGGCCTGAGCCACAACCTGACCACCTTCACGCGAGGCATCGAGGTGCACCACGTCATTGGTTACGCGGGATTCGCGCACCACGCGGTAGGGCGTTTCGATAAAGCCGTAGTCGTTCACCTTGGCAAAGGTGGTGAGCGAAACGATAAGACCAATGTTCGGGCCTTCAGGCGTTTCGATGGGGCAGATACGGCCATAGTGCGAAGTGTGCACGTCGCGCACTTCAAAGCCAGCGCGTTCACGGGTAAGACCGCCGGGGCCCAGGGCCGAAAGACGACGCTTGTGTGTCACTTCGGAGAGCGAGTTGGTCTGGTCCATGAACTGCGACAGCTGCGATGTGCCAAAGAATTCCTTGAGCACAGCAGCCACAGGCTTGGGATTGATAAGATCGTGGGGCATGAGCGTGGAAATTTCCTGAAGGCTCATGCGTTCCTTGATGGCCCGTTCCATGCGCACCAGGCCGATGCGGTACTGGTTCTCAACCAGTTCGCCAACCAGACGCACGCGGCGGTTGCCAAGGTGGTCGATGTCGTCGGCGGGGCCGTGGCTGTCCTTCAACTGCACCAGCACCTTGATGGCGGTGAGGATGTCGTGGTCGGTCAGCGTGCGCAGGTCGTCGGCTTCGTCCAGGTTAAGGCGCTGGTTAAGCTTGTAACGGCCCACGGGAGAAAGGTCGTAGTAGTCGCCGTTGCGGAACAGGTTGTCAAAGAAGCTGGCCGCAATTTCCGGGGTAGGCGGAGAAGACGGGCGCAGACGACGGTAGATTTCTTCCTGTGCCTTGAGCTGGTCGGGAATACGGTCCTGCACCAAGGTGTCGCGAATGGACGAAGAAGTATCAGTACCCTTGGTGTGCAGCACGGCAATGCGGGCAATGCCAGCTTCGCGGAAGCGGTCGAGCAGACCGGCGGTGATTTCGTCGGCAGCTTCGGCCAGAACTTCACCGGTCTTGGGGTCGGCCACGTCAACGGCAAGAAACATGGAATCGAGCGTATCGGGGCGAACCTCGATGGCTTCGATGCCAGCTTCACAGATCAGGCGCCAGCTGCGCTTGGTGATGGGCTTGCCGGCCTTGACAATAACATTGCCCTGAGGGTCGATGATATCGGCGTAGGCGTTGTCCTTGCGGTACAGGTCTTTGCGTACTTCCCAGAACAAGCTGCTGGCCGACTCGATGCGGTAGTGCTCGTGCGAGTAGAAGTATTCAAGGATCTGTTCCTTGCTCATGCCCATGGCCTTGAACAGGATGGTGGCGGGCATTTTGCGGCGGCGGTCGATACGGACGTACAGAATATCCTTGTGGTCGAAATCAAAGTCGAGCCACGAACCGCGCATGGGAATGATGCGGCAGGAATAGAGCACCTTGCGGCTGGTGTGGGTCTTGCCACCGTCGTGCTCAAAGATGATGCCCGGCGAACGCTGCAACTGGTTAACGATGACGCGCTCGGTACCGTTGATGATAAACGTGCCCTTTTCCGTCATCAGGGGCAGGGTACCAAAATAGATATCCTGCTCTTTGATGTCGCGGATGGTGCGGTTGCCCGAAGCTTCATCGGTGTCGTAAACCACCAGGCGCACCTTGATGCGCATGGGTGCCTCGTAGGTCAGCCCCTTGGAAATGCACTCGGCCTGGTCGTACTTGGGTTCGCCAATTTCATAGCTGACGAATTCAAGACTGGCGGTCTTATTGAAATCCTCAATGGGGAAGACGGTGTGGAATACACCTTCCAGCCCTTCCTCTGGGCTGCGGTCGGCATCTGAAACGCCTTCCTGAAGGAATTTCTGGTAAGAATCTATCTGCAAATTCAGCAGATGTGGAATAGGGAGGGAAACCTTGATTTTGCCGAACTGTTTGGTGAGCTGGCCCATGGGTACCTCAAGATAGGTAGCGGTTGCGCCCCGGCTGCGCGACAAATCAGCATGCCTAAGCCGGCGGGCAAAAAACTTGCTGTCACTGCACCCTGAAAGCGTAAGCTGGTGGAGAGGCTAAAAAAAACCTACTGCGGGCAAGGCGTAAAAAACCCATCCCTGTCTGGGTAAACAGGGCTGGGGTTAGGGCTTTACCTTAAGATATATGCTTGGTCAGTAAGTTATTGAAAAACAGAAAGGAGCCTCCCGCACCAATCGTTGAAAGAGGATGCATACTAGGAATCCGTGTGCTTGGCAAGCAAAAATGCGGGAGAAGAAAATAAAAAAATTTTCTGTCGATCAATTTACCCCAGTGAGAAGTTCATGACAAGACAAAAAAAGAGGTGTGTGTAGTGGTGTTTGTAGGTTGAGCACACAAACTATAGCAAATTGGTCGGGCATGCGCCTTGCTACCGCCCACAAGTGGCCAAAAATGTGAACTAGCCGATTTCAAACAGGGCCTGCCCGTCTTCTGCCCGACGGCTCCAGGCGGTGATGTGCCCGTCGTTGGAAACTTTTATGCCGATGCCGTGCTCGGCCAGGGTAAGGGCTGCCGCCTTGCGCCCGCCGCTGCTGCTGCCGCCCGGTACTTTCAGTATGGCCCCCACGGCAAAAACGCTGCCGTCGTCAAACACCAGGGTTGCACCATCTATAGAAAGAAGCTCGGCCCGCAGCTTGCGCGGAATGCGCGCAAAGTTTGTGCTTGGCAGGGCAGCGCGCAAAAGGGCTGTTTTGCTGCTGCCCTCGTGGCCCAGCATGTCGTCCTTGCTCACTATTTCTTCCAGGTGATTGTGCAGCCGGGTTTGCGAAAGGCGCACCAGTTCTTCCTGCGAAAGGTTTTGGCCAATGCGCTGATTTCTGCGCTCGTTGATCATCCAGGGGGTAACGGAATCTTTGCGGAAAAAACCGATACAGGCTCCCTTGCGCCTGAAAGATACGTCGAGCATGCTGAGGTACAGGGCCTCAATGGTGCTGCGGCTGTTGCCCTGCGCCTGAAAGCCAAGCTCGGCAAGGTAGGCCTGGTGCGAAAAATGCAGCCACCTGCCCCGGCGCTTGGCAAAAAAAAGCTGTCTGTTCTTGAAGATAAGTATGTCGCCGTTTCTGCTCAGGCAAAAGGTGCAGCGGTGTTGCGATGACCAGTAGGCCACTGGCAAAAAGGGCAGTGGAGCATACACCTGCGCTGCATCGGCCTCGTCGGGCATGGCCGCCTCGCAGTAGCTGATTATGCCGCCCTCTGCATTGCACACAAACAGGGTGTCACAGCCAGAGGTGAGAACCTTGGCGTAGTCCTCCGTACAGATATCAAAAAAATTCACTTGAGCGGGGCGGTGGTCGTCTTCGTCAATGGCCACAGAAAAGGAAATTCTGTCGCCCTCATAGGTTTCGCTCGACCAGAACGACAGCAGGTTGAGAATGCCCAGCACCGTGGCATGACGGTGCGGCGAAAGAATTTTGGCAATGCCGATAAGCTGGGCCTGCCGTATGCACACGGCGGTGTAATCGTCTATGTGGGGGGTAGTGAATATTTTTTGCCATTCATCAAGAATGTTGCGCGCTATGTGCTGCTCTGTTTCTGTAAACGGAATGGCCCGGAACATGTACACTTCATCTTCGGCACGGCCTGTAAGGGCAATGCGCAGCATAAAGCGCCTGCCGTTCATCTCGGCAATGTCGTCAAAATTTTCCCTGGTGTAGTCATCGTCCAGAATCTCGGTGGCGGGGCCAAAGAGCGGGGCAAGGAACTCTGTCACTGCCTGAATGATGGCCTTCTTGGTGCTCATGGCCTGTGCTCCTTGCCCTCATAGGGGCGAAATTTTGGCATATTGCTGCGGGCGGCCGATAAGGCTCTGGTGGCCAGGCTCTGAAGGTCAGGCCTCGTGCTGCTTCCACAGGGTAAGGATGTTTTTTCCATCCGCAGTGCGCGTATATTCCATGCGGGTCATGATTCTGCGCACCATGGCAATGCCAAGGCCGCCTTCATCGCGCTTTGCAACGGGCAGGGTTATATCTGGCCCGGGCTTGTGCAGGGGGTTGAAGGGGCGGCCACTGTCCTGAAACTGCAACACTACCTGAAAGGGGGTGGGCCGCACGCGGCAGCGCAGCAACACCGTGCCCTGTTCTGGGGCGTAGGCATAGTGGGCTATGTTGGTAAACACTTCTTCTGCCGCCACAAGCAGCAGGGGCAGGGTTTTGGCCGGGCACTGGGCGGCCCGCAGTTTTTCTTCCAGAAAGCCCAACAGCGATTCCAGATGGGCGTCGTCTGCGCTTACCAGCAG
Organism: Deltaproteobacteria bacterium; assembly: GCA_009929215.1. GTDB lineage: Bacteria > Desulfobacterota > Desulfovibrionia > Desulfovibrionales > Desulfovibrionaceae > Desulfovibrio. The sequence continues at coordinate 64,173 of SAAX01000003.1, forward strand.
TTCATCCCAGGCAAGGCCAAGAAATTCCAGGGCAAGAATGGTGATGTCGTCTGCCTGTTCCACTCCGGCGGCAAATTCATCTACCCTGCGCAGCAAGGTGAGTACGGTTTTTCCCGCGTTCATGCTTTCTGTGCCGCGCACGGCATTTTCTATGCCGCCGAGGCCCAGGCGCGTACCCTGGCTGCTTTCTGCATCGCTCACACCATCGGTGTAGAGCAGCAGACGGTCGCCCGGGGCCAGCTGAAAGGCCTGCTCGTGATAGCGCGAGTTGCTCATGGCCCCAAGGGGCAGGCCGTGCCCTGCCTCAAGCCACGAGTAGTGCTCGGCCTGCCTTCTGAAAATGAGCGGACGCTCGTGCCCGGCGTTGGCGCATACCAGCCGCCCTGTGGTGAGATCAAGCACACCCAGAAAGGCGGTGAGAAAAATATCCTGATCATTATGGGTGCTGATGCGTCTGTTGGCCTGCGTAAAAATTTCCGCTGGCGAAAGCCCCGATTCCGCAAGGCTTTTGATAAGGGTTTTGGCTGTCATCATAAACAGGGCCGCGCCAATGCCCTTGTCTGCCACATCGGCCACCACGATGACCAGCTGGTTTTTATCCCGCAGGTAGAAGTCGTAAAAATCGCCGCCCACCACCTTGGCGGCGCGCATGACGGCAAAAATGTCAAAATCCTCGCGCTCTGGATAGGCGGGAAAAACGCTTGGCAGCGACGAGCACTGGATGGCGCGTGCAAATTCCAGCTCGGCATCTATTCGGCCCGCAGCGGTAGAGATGGCCTGTTTGAGGCTTTGCACGGTTGTATTGATTCCGTCCGAGAGCATGCCAAATTCCGGGGTGTTGCGTTCGTTGAGCACCACATCGAGATTGCCGGAGGTTATTTTTTTCAGGTCGTCGTTGACGCGGTACATGTCATTGATGACCAGCCTTTTGACCAGGTGCGAAACCATCCAGAAAACAAGGGCAAACAGCACCATATTGCAGGCAGCTATGTACAGCAGCATGCTGTCACGCGAAAAAAAGACCTCGTTTCGCGGCAGCAGGGCAAACAGGGTGTAGCCGTCCACCTCCTGGCTCTGACACAGGTACTGCTTTCCAAGAATGGTCACCACGCCCGTTTCGCCAGCGGCCTGCACCAGCCCAAGGGCGCGCACGCTGGCCCCCACGGGGATGGCGGGCTCGTTGCCGGTGCTGATAACGGCCCCGTAAATGGCAATGGCCATGAAGCCGTTGGAACCAATATGGTAGCGGGGCGCTATTTCGTCCACTGCGGCGGCGCGCAGGGCCTCGATGAGGCGGCGGGGCGAGTAACCTATCTGCACAATGCCCGTGCAGTCGCGGCGGGCCACACCGGCGTACTGAAAAGGCTCGCGGTCGGCTCCGCGCGGGGCAATATCCTGCACCAGAGCGAAATCCAGATCGCGCAGGGCGGGCAAAAATGCGGCAGACTGCGGCGACGACGCCATGTCATAGCCCACAAAAGGAGATGTGGAGGCAATGATGATGCCCCTATCGTCGGTAACGTGCAGTTCCTCCACATCCAGCAGCTTGCGCAAGAAATGCATCAGGGTAGGAACATTGGTGATATTGGGGTTCTGCGTGATTATGGCGGCAAAGGCCCGTGCCTTGGTCAGCGCGCCCGCATCAGACATTTCTCTGATATGGGTGGCGTTGGTAATAACCATGCGCAGGTATTTGGCACCGTCTTCCAGATTGCTGGAAAGCATGTAACGGGCGTTTTCTTCGGCCTGGCGGGTTTGTAGCAGGTAGGATGCGGCAAGCGTGAGGCAAAAAACAGGGAAGATGCAGATAAAAAGCCATTTATGAAAAATTTTGTGCATGCTGCCCGCCTTTGCGGGCTGCCCCGCGCTGCGCCTGGAATGTCCCGCCTTGCCGCTGCGGGGCTGTGCTGGTGGGTGGGCTATTCTATGGTGAACAGTTCCACAAAGCCTGTGATGCTGAAAACTTCGCGCACGGTTTCGTTGGCGTTGACAATGCGCATGCCCTGCCGTTCAACCATGCGTTTGTGCAACCGCAGCAGTATGCGCAGCCCGGCACTTGATATGAAGTCTACCTGACTGAAATCAAGCACAAGGGCCTGTGCCGCGCCACAGTCTTCCTGAAGTTCCCTGTCCAGCGCCGGTGCGGTTACCGTATCTATCTTGCCCGCTATGCTGACATGTAAAATATTGTCAGCCATTTTTTTGCAAACCTGCATGTGGGCCTCGCTGTATGGTTGATGGGGCAAGAGTGTCATCTTTCAAATATTTTTACGATTACCGCGCCCCGCCCGCAAGGGAAAAGTGATGGATGTCTGATGGGGGCTTGTCGGTGGTAAACGGCAGAAAATGGGGGGCATTTGCCATATTTGGCAAGCTGCCGTTATTCTACCCGAATCATATATTTCAGGGCATAAAAGTCACCGCTTTCCTGCATGACGTAACTCATCATGTCATACACGTAGACATCACTCTTTATAATCATGGATGCTTCGCAGATGTTTTCCAGCATGCGTGCAAGAGCCTGGCTGTGTGATTTGTCTGTGCCAATGTGAGCAAGAACAGCATACTTTCCAGCAGGTTTTATATGAAGGGACGCAGACGGTGTGGATCGGCGTACCCGGGTGAAGTAGTACTGTTCAACGTAGTTTCCTTGCCGCACGTCATCCAGGCAGTAGACAATGCCAAAGGGGTACCGTGGTTTTTCCTCCTGCTGTTCATAGGTCTTATTGAACTCCGCAAAGCGTTGCACAAGCTCCCATTGCGATTCTGACGGATTGGCACCAGAGGGTGTCATTTCCAGCCGTTCGGCCTTTTGCTGCTGCACGGTCAGGGTGTCGTACTCGAGATTAAGGGCTTCGCGCAGGCAGGTTGTCATGTCCTTCAGCATCAATCTGCGTGGCACAGCCCTGCGCAATTCTTTTTCTGCCGCAAGCTGCTTTTCCAGAAGGAATGACAAGAAATTCTCGCCATTCATGTTGTGCAGGTGCGCCTTGATTTCCTTTAGCGAGCTGCCAACCTCCTTGAGCATGGAGAGCAGATCAAACTCAAAGAACTGTTCAATGCCGTACCGTCGGTATCTGTTTTCTGAAACATGCTTGGGTTTCAGCAAGCCTTCTTTTTCGTAAAAAAGCAGGGTGCCTTTTTGCGTGCCACACAGGCTGGCAAATTCGCCAGTGGTGAGCAGATTTTTTTTCACTGCATTTTTCCCTTGACTATAAAGTAACTGTATACTTTACGCTGGCAAATTACAGACAAAAGGGCAAGCCGTTTGTTGCTTGTTACTATGGAAAAGTGAGGCTTGTAATGTGCCGGTTTAGCAAGAAAATATGTGCGCTGTGGGTGTCTGCGCTCTTGTGGCTGACCCTGCTTGCGTTTGGTTGCAACAGGGCAGAAGCCCCCGTGTCTCCCCATGCCGAGGTGCAGTATCTCGTTTTGGGAGAAGAAAAGCTGACCTTGAGCAGCACGCTGCCGGGAAGAGTGTCTGCCTTGGTTACAGCAGAGGTGAGGCCCCAGGTGGACGGCATTATTATTGAGCGGCTTTTTGAAGAAGGCGCTGATATAAAAAAGGGGCAGATTTTGTACCGCATTGAACCCTCGGCATATCAGGCGGCGCACGCCACGGCCAAAGCCTCGCTTGCTGAGGCCAAGGCAGCTGTAACGTCGCTGGCCCTGATGGAAAAACGGCAGAGGATATTGATCAAGCAGTATGCAATAAGCCAGCAGGAACTGGACAATTCCACCTCACAGCACGGACAGGCACGCGCCCGCGTTGCAAGAGCTGAAGCCGAGCTGGAAGCAGCAGCCATCAACCTTGCCCATACCGAAATAAAGGCCCCGGTGTCTGGGCGTATTGGAGCATCTGCCTTTACTGTTGGAGCTCTTGTTACGGCAAATCAGTCATCCGCATTGGCCGTTATACAACAGATTGACCGTGTTTTTGTGGATATAACACAATCCAGCGCAGAGGCTATTCGTCTGCGTCGAGCCATTGCACAGGGCAGGATGTCAGCCAATGGCACTGGCACAAAGGTACGCCTGATACTTGAAGATGGCTCGCCATATACGGCTGTAACGGCAGTACAACATGCGGAAGAACAGGCGTGGATAAAGGGTGACCTGCTTTTTTCTGAAATATCAGTTGGGCAAACTACAGGCAGCCTCATGCTGCGGGCCGTTTTTTGCAATCCAGATGGGCTGCTGCTGCCTGGTATGTATGTAAAGGCGATTGTTGAAGAGGGGGCAGTTGACAAAGCCGTGCTGATCCCGCAGGGGGCCGCCTTTGCAAACAGCGTCGGGGGCCATGCCGTTTACATATTGAAAAAGGAAGGTGCCAAGGACGGGCTTTATCGTATGGAGCGGCGCGAGGTGCGTCTTGAGCGTACATTGGGCAATCGTTGGGTTGTGGGTGACGGCCTGAATGCAGGTGATTTGCTGGTGGTTGAGGGTTTTCAGAAAGCCTCCCCCGGTGAATTTGTCAAAGGCATACCCGCCCCAACAGCCAATTCCGGGCCTGCCGCCATGCCAATTGCTAGTGAGGCGCTGTAGCGCATGGCAGCATTTTTCATCAATCGGCCCATTTTTGCCTGGGTTGTCGCCATCATTATTATGCTGGCCGGGGTGCTTGCCATCGGCAGGCTTCCTGTTGCGCATTATCCAGATATCGCCCTGCCGCAGATATCCATTTCAGCGCAGTACCCCGGAGCGTCCGCCTCCATAATTGACCGCAGCGTAACGCAGATCATTGAGCAGCAGATAAAAGGCCTGGATAACCTGCTGCACATGAAATCATCGAGTAGTGCCACAGGAGGTACAGAAATAATCCTCACTTTTGCTGCGGGCACGGATGCAAATACGGCGCAGGTGCAGGTGCAGAACAAGCTCCAGCAAGCCCTTTCCCTCTTGCCCGAGGCCGTGCAACGGCAGGGCGTTCAGGCGTTGAAGGCTGTGGACAACTCGTTTATGACCGTTGCCTTTTATGACGCCAGGGACACTATGCGCCCCAATGACATCAGCGACTATGTGGCTAGTTCTCTGATAGATCCTTTAAGCCGAATTCCTGGTGTTGGTTCCATCACACTTTATGGTACGCAAAACGCCATGCGTATCTGGTGCGACCCAGACAAAATGCGTCAATACAAGCTTAACCCTCAGGATGTTATTGCCGCTATCCGTTCGCAGAATGCCCAGGTTGCGGGCGGTCAGGTGGGGGCAGCACCTGCCTTGCCCGGTCAGGAGATCAATATTGCCATCAACGCATCATCGAGCCTGGAAACCGCAGAGGAGTTTGAGCAGATACAACTGCGGGTGGAAGAAAACGGCTCGGCACTGTTGCTCAAGGATGTTGCCCGCATAGAGTTGAATGAAGAAAGCTCTATGGGGGTTACCTTTTTCAACGCGCATATCGGTACTGGTTTGGCTTTCAAGCTTGCTTCCGGGGCAAATGTTCTGGAAACATCCAAGGCCATCAAGGCCGAATTGCAGTCGCTCGCAAGCTTTTTTCCGCCGGGGCTCAAGTATGCATATGCCGACGACCGCGCGCCCATTGTTGAAAAATCCATACGCTCGGTTGTGCGCACGCTGTTTGAGGCCATTGCACTTGTTGTGGCGGTGATGTTTGTGTTTATGCAAAGTTATCGCGCTACGCTTATTCCGGCAATTGCAGTGCCAGTTGTGCTGCTTGGAGTTTTTGCCGTGTTCGCGGCAGTGGGTTTTTCCATCAACACTCTGACCATGTTTGGCATGGTTCTGGCCATTGGGCTTTTGGTGGATGACGCCATTGTTGTTGTAGAAAATGTGGAGCGCCTCATGCGCGATGAGGGGCTTACCCCCAGTGAGGCTGCGCTCAAATCCATGCGGCAGATTACCGGTGCGCTTGTGGGTGTTGCCGTGGTTATATCCGCAGTTTTTGCTCCCATGGCCTTAATGCCCGGCTCTACCGGGGCCATATTCAGGCAGTTTTCAGTTACCATTGTTGCGTCCATGGTTCTCTCTGTGGTGGTTGCCATTGTGCTGACACCAGCCTTATGCGCCACAATGCTGCGGCCGCACGCAACAGAATCGGGCCAAGGATTGTTGGGGGGCTTTAACAGATGGTTTGCAGCCTTTACAGAATGCTATGCCCGTGGCGTGAATGGGATGGTGGAAAAATCCCTGCGGTGGTGCGTGGTCTTTTCTGTAATAGTAGCAGGATGTCTGATATTGTTTCTGCTCTTGCCTTCTGCATTTTTGCCCGACGAAGATCAGGGCACGCTGTCTGTCGATGTATTGTTGCCGCCAGGGGCATCTCTTGAGCGGACGCAAAAAATTGTTGAAGAGATTGATGCTTATTTTCGCAATGAGGAAAAGGATTCCATAGAGAGCGTAATGTCAGTTGTTGGGTGGGGATTCAGCGGGTCTGGCCAAAATTCAGCCATGGTGCTTCCCTTGCTCAAAGATTGGAGCAAACGTGGGGCAGGGCAAAGTGCCTTTGATATTATGGAACGGGCCACTGCACGGTTTTCATCCATATCGGGGGCAGAAATATTTGTAATGGCTCCTCCCGCAGTCATGGAGCTTGGCAGCTCATCCGGCTTTGAGATGGAGTTGATGGACCGTGGAGGCAGAGGGCATGTTGCTTTGCTCAACGCCAAGGATGCCCTGTTGGAAGACGCAATTAAATTTCCTGCTGTTTCCTACGCCCGTTATAGTGGAATGGTCGATACCGAACAGTACGATCTGGTCATCGACAACGGCAAAGCTGGAGCGTTCGGCTTGAACAGGGGCGAAATCAACAGCGCCTTGAGCGCCTATTGGGCGGGTGAATACATCAATGACTTTTCTGACAAAGGCAGAACAAAAAAAGTCTATTTTCAGGCAGAGCCCTCCGTCCGCACCGGAATAGGCGATTTTAGCCACTTTTATCTGCGAAACGCCAAAAACGAGATGGTTCCGTTTACCAGCATTATTGGTGTGAAATCAGTTTTGGCTTCGCCAAGTCTGACTCGTTATCAGGGCATACCGTCTGTAAAAATTGAAGGAGCAGCAGCACCGGGGCAAAGTCTTGGGCGGGCAATGACGGCTATGGAAAAAAGTGCCACAAATCTGCCCCCAGGCTTTGACTATGCCTGGACCGGGCTTGCGTATCAGCAGCGCGTAGCCTCCAGTCAAGCGCCTATCTTATACGCGGTCTCCATCATCGTGGTGTTCCTCTGTCTGGCCGCTTTGTACGAAAGCTGGACCATTCCACTGGCAGTGTTGCTAGCTGTGCCCACGGGTGTCATCGGCGCATTGGGCGGTGTGTATTTGCGTGGCATGAACAATGATATCTATCTACAGATTGCACTACTGACCATCATTGGCTTGTCGGCCAAAAATTCAATTTTGATTGTGGAATTTGCCAGAGCACTGCACAAGGGCGGCAAAGATGTGGTTTCAGCCACCGTGGAAGCCTCTCGGCTTCGCTTGCGTCCTATCATAATGACATCGCTATGTTTTATTATTGGTGTGTTGCCGTTGGCGGCCAGCAACGGTGCGGGATCTGGTGCCCAAAATGCCTTGGGAACAGCAGTTCTGGCAGGCATGCTTACCGCCACAGGCTTGGGGATTTATTACACCCCCCTGTTCTTCATTGTGGTGACCCGCTTTTTCAGCGGAAAGCTGTGGCGAAAACATCCCTCTGCCAACATTGCGGCGCAGCAGGAAAAATGCTGAGCAGGCGTGAATAAATGGGATAATTTTGATATAAAGGAGGTTGAAGTGGAGAAAATTGAAACAGAGCGGCTTGTTTTGAGACCTTTTCAAGCCAGTGATGCGGCAGGCTTGTTTGAACTGCTTTCACATCCACGTGTCCACTGTTTTTCCGCTGACCGTCTGGATTCGATGGAGGCGGCTGTTACCGACGTTGCGCGGCGAAGCGCGGACCCAGTGCAACTGGCAGTTTGCCTCAAGCCACAGGATGAGATGATCGGGCTGATGTTTGCTACAAAGGATGAGCCGGACACGTTTGGCGTAGGCTGGCATCTGAACGCCAACCATGAAGGAAAAGGTTACGCAAACGAAGCTGCACAGGCGTTCTTTGATATTCTTTTTACCCATAAGGGCGCAAGGCGGATATATGCCTATGTGGAAGATGACAACCTTCGTTCGCAAAAACTGTGCAAGAGGCTGGGCATGCGTAGGGAAGGGCTTTTTATGGAGTTCATTTCGTTTGTTAGCAATGCCGACGGAACGCCAAAATACGAAAACACATGCCTTTATGCCCTGCTGAAGAAGGAATGGGAAAACATTCGATAGTGGAGCAGTGGCTGCCTACGTACTCACCCATATGCAGGATGGGTATGCGCTGGAGATTCCGCATATGACCGACGCGTGGTTGTCTGGTGTGGCGATTGTCAGGCGTACTCTTCATCCGCATGCGCGCCCTGCCACACGATACTTCTATAGATATGCGGCACGGTGTCGCCCTCGGTGCTGATGAGCAGAACCGATGCTTCGGCATTCAGGCCCAATTCCTCGCGCTGGTCTGCCGCCGCCGGGTGGCACATGAGCCAGTGCAGCGCGCCCGCGCCCGCAGCGCCCGATTCGCCAGAAACTATGGGCTGGTCGCCCTGTACCGGGGCTGCCAGCATGCGCATGCCGTTGGCGGCCATGTAGTCGGGGCAAGACATGAAGGCCATGGTGTAATCTTTAAGGATGCTCCAGGCCAGAGTGCTGGGTTCGCCGCAGGCCAGCCCGGCCATAAGGGTTTGCAGGCTGCCGTCCACGGCGTGGGCCTTGCCGTCACCCGCAAGGGCAGATTGGTAAAAGCAGTTTGCCGCGTGCGGCTCAACTATAATGATGCGCGGCGCGTCACTGCCCATGACCGCCACAAGAAAGGCCGCAACCGCAGCGGCAAACGAGCCCACGCCCGCCTGTAAAAAGCAGTGGGTGGGCCGGATGCTGGCCGTCTGCATCTGCTCCAGAATTTCAGCGGCAAGTGTCAGATATCCCTGCATGATCCAGACGGGAATCTGCTCGTAACCTTCCCATGCGGTATCCTGCACCATCACGTAGCCTTTTTCCTGCGCCATATTCCAGCTCATGCGCACGGTGTCGTCGTAATTGAGGTCGGTGATGGTGCACTGCGCCCCAAGCGCAAGAATATTGTCGCGGCGGGCTGGCTCCGACCCCTTGGGCATATAAATGATACAGGGATAGCCCAGCTCGCGGGCTGCCCATGCCAGCCCCCTGCCGTGGTTGCCGTCTGTGGTGCTGATAAAGTTGATCTTGTCGGCAGCAGTGCTTGCACCCGTGTTGTGCAGCTGGCTTTTTGTCAGCCCCTGTTCAGGCAGGTTCAGGCGCTCGGCAAGGCAGCGGGCCACGGCGTATGAGCCGCCCAAGACCTTGAAGGCATTGAGCCCAAACCGCTTGGATTCGTCTTTGACGCACACGCTTTTGAGGCCCAGTTGTCCAGCCAGGCCGGGCAAGGCGACCAACGGCGTGGGGCAATACTGGCTGAACGAAGCATGAAACGCGCGCACGCGCTGCGCAACTGCGGGTGAAAAGTCTGCAACATCGACAGTATCGGCATCTTGGCCGACAACCTTGCGAAAAGGATTGAGCAGCAGCATGGCGGGCATGGGGTTTCCTTAAGAATGTGTGGTACTCAAAAGGCTTGCGGTGTGCCTTCCTCTTCGCACTTGAGAGGCTGACAACCATCAGTGGCCGAAGGACAACTGAAAAATATTGTAGAGGCTGGTTGCCCCCAAGGGCAAGGTCAAATCCTGTAAGCAATAAATTAAGCACTTATGGAGAATATCCGTAAGGGCATTTAATTTGTTCTCGTTTCATAGGGTGCTGACACCGAAGAGGTCTGCGAGAAAAGTACAACCGGTAGCCCAACCAAAGAACTTACAAGCGGTATAGGCAGTCGGGTAAGATCAGGCCCACAGAAATTGTGCGCCGATTATAGTTATGGTCCCCAAACTGCTTGACTGGTATCAAAATATCTGAATATCGATTGCATGGCGGCCACAGTCGTCATAGAACACATGTTTTTATTGCATAGATCAACATCTTTGCCAGACGGTTTCACGTAGGCCGCAGCGCCGATTCCTGCCTTTATACCATCCTGAATCACACAAGTATAGACACAAGCCCGGCAGGCACTCAACCTGACAGGCTTGCTATTTTTGTGCCAAAACAAAAATAAAACAAATTATAGAATGGTGTTAAGACGCATTTTCAACCCAGGCCAGCCCCCCTTACAGCAAACAGCCGATATCACCCCCTCGCATTTTCGCACATAAATATTCGGCTATAAATTTTTATTTACACTGGTTATCAATAATTTCCATATACCTATAATAAACCGAGCAACCAACTAATATTTATATATCGTTGCAACGATTATCGGTTACTTGTATATGCCCGCGATGCAAAAAATTTCAGTATGCCTCACGGTGCTTCTGTTGCTTGTACAGAATGCGTATGCCGCAGCACCCATGCCGTCTTTTTCGCCCGATCGCAACACAGAGCTGCACGATCAGCGTCTGCGAGAATTGGAAGAAAACCAGCGCCGCAAGATGCTTTTAACGCCGCCAGCAGAGCAGCCGCAGCCGATTCAGCCCGCGCCGCTCATAGAGACTGGCCCCTGCGTACCCATCAAAACAATCAGCGTTGAAGGCGCTACGTTGCTTTCCTCACGCCATGTGCAGACGATCACGCAGTCGCACGAGGGCCAGTGCCTCACGCTGAGCGCCATCAACGCCATTCTGCAAGAAATCACCAACGCCTATGTGCAAAAGGGCTACGTTGGCTCGCGTGCGGTGCTTGAGCCGCAAGACCTTTCGCTTGGCGTGCTGCATATCCGCGTTATTGAGGGCCGGGTAGAATCCATAGAGATGTCGCCCGGCTCCACCATGAACGCCCGCCAGCTCAAAACCATATTCCCCTTCGTCAAAGGCACAGTGCTTCAGTTGCGCGATATAGAGCAAGGGCTGGACCAGCTCAACAGGCTGCCTTCCAACCGGGCCACCATGTCCATTGTTCCCGGTTCGCAGGTAGGCGAAAGCAAGGTGGTCATTGATAACGTGCAAGAGCGCACGTGGCGGCCCAGCGTGGGCTTTGACAACCTGGGGCAAGACACAACAGGCCGTGCGCAATACAACCTGGGGTTGGAAAAAGACAACTTCATCGGCTGCAACGATCAGTTTTCGCTCTACTACACCGGCTCCATGCCTCAGGTTTTTGGCCAGTTTAAAAATGACTGGGAAGGCGCGAGCGAGAGCGTCACCGGGCTGTTTTCCATCCCCTTTGGCTATTGGCTGCTCAGCGGCAGCGCCAGCCGTTTCAATTACACAACGCAGATATACGGGCTGAATCAGACCTACACCAGCAGCGGCACAACCTCGGCTGCACGCCTTGCACTGGACCGGGTTATCTGGCGCGACGGCAACGGCAAGCTCTCGCTGGGCACATTTATTCAGTACAGAGATGTGGAAAACCGCTTTGAAGAAGTGCGCCTTGTGGCCAGCAGCTACCGCCTTACCACCACCGGCCTTGCGGCCAGCTATGTGCACCGCATGCTTGGCGGAGTGCTGACCCTACAGGCAGAGCAGATTTGGGGCATCCCCAACATGTCGTGGAGCGTTCCCGGGCCGGAAACCTCCACCACCCCCCACACGCGGTTCAGCAAAACCACGGGCACAATTGGCTGGCAGCGGCCATTTGAGATCGGCCAGCAGCAATGGTCGTGGAATCTTACGGCCTTTGGCCAAACCAGCCAGCAGACCCTGTACGGTGCAGAGCGCCTGTATGTGGGCAGCCCCTACACAGTGCGCGGATTCCGCGAAACCCCCGTGGGTGGCGATTGCGGCGGCTACATGCGCAACGAACTGGCCTGGACTGTTCCGGCAAAGATTCTGGAGCCGGTGAAAAACTCGCAGCTGGGGCCAGTGCAGATATACGCAGCCTACGACTACGGCGGCATAAGCCGCGATGCCAAAGATCCCTACGAATGGGGCGAGCTGACAGGCATGACCCTTGGCGTGCGCACAAGTGGCAAGCTCTCTGTGCAGGCATCGTGGTCAAGGCCGCTCACAGCGCCCGATTACGTGCAAGACAAGGGTGACGTTTGGTCTTTAAGCGTGCGTTACACTTTTTAACGCCAGCGTGGGCAGATGCCGCCAGCACCTGCCGCCAGCGGCATACAGCAGAATCCTTGCTTGAAACAATTCAGGCCCAATCAGCTTGAAACACCAGGAAATGATCATGGAACACTTCCCCCCAATACGCTCCGTGGCATTGTGCGCCATACTTTCGGCGCAACTTGTTCTTTCTCCCATTTTTGCAGCATCTGCATACGCCGCAGGGGTAACCCCCGACCCCAACGCGCCGGGCAACAAGCGCCCCTCAATGGATGTTTCGGCCAACGGTGTTCCGCTCGTCAACATTACCGCGCCCAACAGCTCTGGCCTTTCGCACAACCAGTATTCCGACTTTAACGTGCGGCAGCAGGGGCTGATTCTCAACAACAGCTCACAGGCTGTGAACACGCAGATTGGCGGCATCATCGCGGGCAACCCCAATTTTTATGGCAACTCATCAAACGAGGCCCGCACCATTCTCAACGAGGTGACCAGCGCCAACCGCTCGCGCATTGAGGGTTACATAGAGGTGGGTGGCCGCGCTGCGGATGTTATCTTGGCCAACCCCAACGGCATTACCGTTAACGGCGGCGGCTTTATCAATGTGCCGCGCGCCACGCTCAGCACTGGCGTGCCGCAGGTAAACCCCTCTGGGGCGCTGACCGGGCACGAGGTAAAGCGCGGCGATATCAGCATTGAGGGCGCTGGCATCAATGCCGACAATACCGATGCCTTTACCCTGCTGGCCCGCACCGCCTATGTGGAAGCGCAGGTGCGCGGCAAAAACGTTACTGTGGTGGCTGGCAGAAACAACATTGCCACCGATGGCACGGTTACGCCGCTGGCAGACGACCCTGCCAACCCCAAGCCGCAGGTTGCCATTGATTCCTCGGCCCTTGGCGGCATGTACGCCAACCGCATCTCCCTGATCGCCACAGAAAAAGGCGTTGGCGTCAACCTTGAGGGCACGGTGCAGAGCGCCGACCAGATGGTTATTACCGCCGATGGCAAGCTGCGCCTGCGCGAGGCTTCGTCTGGCGGCAATGCCGTGCTGGCGAGCAATGGCGATGTGGAGGTGGTGGGCGGCTCTGTAACTGCGGGCAAAGACCTGACCGTGGCGGCAGACAACCTGCGCGTAAAAAAGGGATCGCTTGAACCCCAGTACGAAACTCGCAAGGCGGCACGGCAGGGCGTGACCCCGCCGCCCCCGGCCCCGGCGGCAACGCCCACATCATCGCTGCTGTATGCGGGCAACGACATGGCCCTGGCCACAGCAAATGAGCTGCTGAACGAGCAGAGCGAAATCCGCGCCGCGCACAAGCTCACCATCAGCAGTGCAGATGGCCGTGGCACCAACCGGGTGCGCAATTCATCCGGCACGCTTGCGGCGGGCACTGATCTTTCCATCACGGCCAAAAGCCTTGAAAACTTCCGCACCATTCTGAACATTCAGCGCGATACGGGCTACTACCAAGAATCCCGCTGGGTCAATGAAATCAAGGGCGACGGCGACGAAGTGTGGAAGGACGCCCACACCATCGACAAAAGCCTCGACGTGCTGGCCCCCTCCACCGAGGCGGGCATTATCTCGGCAGACAATGACATCATGCTGGTGCTTGAGGCATTCAGCAATTCTACCGGGCACATTGCCGCAGGGCGCAACCTGTCGCTTTTGGCAACCACCAGCGCGGTCAACGCCAGTGCGGCTCTCTACCGCAATACCTACACCAAGATTGAATACGAACACTGGGACGAAGACGACGACTACGTTGGCCGCGACCACAGGTTTGTATACTACACCGACCGCGAGGTGGTGCGGCCCTTTTCCGCATCCATCACGGCGGGCGACACGCTGACCATAACGGGCGCAACGCTGCAAAACACCACAGACCGCAGCAACACCTCGCCCCTCACCACCCGCGACACGGCAGAGGTGGCAGGTGCGGTTACCGCCCTTAGCGAAAGCGCCATGTTTCACCCGGTCACAACCCCCGGGCATCATTATCTTATCGAAACCAACTCTGCCCTCACAAATCTGGGCAATTTTTACGGTTCGGATTATTTTTTGAGCCGCATTGGGCTGGATCAAAAAAAACAGCAGGTTGTGCTGCTGGGCGATGCCTATTACGAAACGCGCCTTGTGCAGCAGCAGATTCTGCAAAGCACGGGCCAGCGCTTTTTGCACGGCTACAGCTCTGACGCAGACCAGATGCGCGGCCTCATGGACGCGGCGGTAGCCCAGGGCAAGGCCCTGAACCTTGCCGCAGGTGTGGAGCTGACAAGCGCGCAGGTGGCAGCCCTTACGCAAGATATTGTGTGGCTGGTGGAGCAGGAGGTTGACGGGCAAAAGGTCTATGTGCCCCGCGTGTATCTGGCGGCCAATTCGCCCAATTCCATCTTGACGGGCGGCTCGCTGGTGGCGGCCAATACCGTCAACATCACCGCCGATTCGGTCACCAACAGCGGCTCCACCATTCGCGGGGCCAACAACCTCACCATGCTTGCGGGCAATATCACCAACGAAGAAGGCGGCACCCTGAGCGGCAAAACCGTGCAGCTGGCCGCTGTGCAGGATATTCGCAATCAGGGGGCCTACATTGCGGGCGAAACGCTCAGCTTGACCGCCGGGCGTGACATTATTTCTGCGGCCAAGGTAGAGCTTGCCGAGGGCAGCTCTGCCAAGGCATCGCAGTCGCGGGTGGCGCGGGCATCGGGCATC